>NZ_JTJC03000012.1:0-29488 GCF_000817735.3 Scytonema millei VB511283
CAAACCTCCGAGACTTTTATCTACCTTGCCATGATCCGTATCATGGTTAGGCGGCTGGCATAAAATCTCACCCTTCAAAACTTTTCAAACATCCTCTAATAGTGGCTAGTGGCTAGTGGCTAGTAGCTGTATTCTTCATCTAGTCACCAGTCACTAGTCACCAGTCACTAGATTCTTCATCTAGTCACCGAGCGCCGATAACTGATAACTGATAACTGACAGATCATGTCACCTAAATATGAAAAGCTACAAGCACGAATTCAGGAAATTCAAAAATTTGTCAGCGCTAACTTTGAGCGCGATCGAAAATTTAAAACAGTTTTCCAAGAATTAGAAAAAATTGCCGCTTGTCTCAAAACAGAAAAAATAAAATTACAAATCGTCAGCAATAACTCGATCGCAGCGCGATCGCTGCAAATTTATTTCGAGCGGCATAGATTATCGCAATTCTATCAGGTTGGACTCAGCTCTTTACCAAAGCAGATCGAACCCGTGCGATCGGCAGGAAGTGCCACACTAGTATTATCGACATCTAGCAACGAAAAAATATACCCGCTTTCTACTACTGAAACAACTAGTATCGGACGTAATCCTGATAGCGAAATAGCGATCGATTCAAGTTTGTACAAAAAAGTTTCTTGGAATCACGCTCAAATTAGTCCTTGTGGAAATTTAGCTTGGGAAATTTGCGATCGCAACAGCACTAACGGGACTTATATTAATGGAGTTCGATTACAAGGATGCCAAAAATTACAGACAGGCGATCGCATTACTCTCGCCGCATCAGCAAGTTCCGCTTATCCAGAATTTGTGTTTGAGTACAGTTTAACGACTGAATATCCAGAATCTTTAGTAGAAATGCTCGATTGCGATATTTTTTGTTTGGTGTGCGATCTCGCCACGCTTACAAACGCTTGGCAGGGAGTGATAACGATAGCTAATGCAGCACCGATCGCTAAGTGCGTCGTCATTGGTAGTATCCCGAGTTTAACTCAAGTGGAAACCTGGCTGCGCAGTCAAGATCTAAGTGATGTTTTTGAATTAGTAGTTCTATCTCTCAGTTCGTTCTCTCTCCAAACTCAAACCTCAGAAATTAATTCAGTAGCGCAACAGGAACTAGAAAAATTTTGTCAATCTTTAGAAACATTTATTAAAGGTAAGCCAGAAGATATTTTAGCTCAACGATTAACCGCACGAATTATCAAAGAACTTAGCGTCATCGAGCAAGTTCTCGATCGCGAAGCTGAGGCGATCGCCCAACAACTTCAGCAAGAAGAAGCTCGAATTCAAGGTTTAGCAACTGACGATGTAAAAGAGCAGGCGAAGAAAGCTTTACGAAAAGCTAGCGATGACAAGGATAAGTTTTTTAAGCAAGTTAAGCTCGAACTCAATCAATCGAAAGCTGCTTTATTAGATACGTATAGTAAAAAAAGTATTACGTACAAAGTTGAAGAGTTTATCGAGCGACTAAAACCACAAGTTTTGAAAAAAGGTGGATTTCAATATATTCAACTAAGAGCAGAGAATCCAGTCACTGCGAATGGTAACGTCAACGCCGATCTGACATATTTTTGCAGTCATGAATTGAAAAAATGGGCAGATAAAGAATGGCAATTAGTGACTACAACTTATGGTGAGGGTGGATTAAATGCCATAATTGAAACTGTATATAAAACACTCAATTTCTTGCCATCGATAAATCTAGATAAATCCCTTTTTTATTCCGATCGACGTATAGATATTCAAAAAAGCTTAATGAATTCGTTCATCGAAGCTCCTTATGAAGGTCGCTATCAAGGAGTTTCTCCATTAACATATGTCCTGAAACAAATCCGAGCCAACATGATGCAATTTACTTTTCTAGTTGGCTTTGGTGCTATGTTTATTGGTATAAGAGTCAGCGGTGGTGGCAAGCAAGTTATTTCCAGTATTACCCAACCTCTAAGAGAGAATCCTATCCTGTTTGGTATTGTTATATTTTTATTAATTTGTTTGCTGACCTATACTTATCAGAAAGATACCACACTGCAACTAGAGGCGATCGCCGATAAGTTAAGAAAAGAACTATCCAATCACTATCAGTCTTTGAGTAAGAATTTAGTAGAGAAATTAGTTCTGGAAATTACGACAGTTTTAGAGACAGAAGAGAAGCGGTTGAAAGATGCTTTAGAAATTGCTAACGATCTGTTTACTACTTATATTATCGATATTGAAAAGCATCAGTTGTTACTTAAAAGTAATTTAGAACAGCAAAAAATCCAACTCAGAAATTTGGACAAAGAAAAAGCCGATTTGCAAAAGCTAAAAAGATTTTAGTCTTCATTCTAACAGGAGTTACGCGCTCGATCCTTCAATAGAGTTGAAAGGAGGGCTTTAGTTTCCCCCTTTGTAAGGGTGTAGGGGCGCACAGCCGTGCGCCCCACGTCACGCACGCAATCGAGAATTGCGATAAATTTGTAGCAAAGCGATCGCCTAACTCTGTAAATAAGTCTTAGGATAGTTGGAACTGTTCTCAAAATCTCTCAAATATAACTTAGCAACAGTTCAATCCCACAAATAAAAACAAAAGTTGATTGCTATGCCCAGAAAAAAAAGGCTTTTGTTTGCACTTTTATTCAGTACGGCATTGCTCGTTAATCTCTGCTTTGGCTGGGGAAAAATCGAGCAAGTCGTTGCCCAAAAGCCAGAATATGCAGGCAAAAAGCTGGTGATGGTGACATCAGCCGATTATCCTCCCTACGAATTTCGCGATACGGCAAAAGGTAAAGGCGAAATCATCGGCTTTGACGTTGATATTGCAAAATACATTGCCAAAGAGTTAGGCTTTGAGCTAGAAATTCGCGATACTGACTTTAGCGGTATCATTCCTGCTCTGCAATCTCGACGCGCTGATTTTGCGATGGCGGGAATGACACCCACCCCCGAACGTAGACAGAATGTTGATTTTTCTGAAATTTATTACGAAGCAAAAAATACAATTATTGCCCAGAAAGGAAGTAATCTTACTAAAGCGCCAGATTTAGCGGGTAAGAAAGTCGGCGTTCAACTCGGTTCTCTGCAAGAGAAAGCTGCCAAGAAATTCAAAGGAGTAAATTTAGTTCCTTTAAACAGAATTGGTGAAATTATCCAAGAAGTCAAATCTGGGAGAATTCAAGCAGCAATTATTGAGGATACAATTGCCAAAGGTTTTGTTGCCAACAATCCAGATTTAGAATTTCATACTCTTGCTAATACAGAAGAAGCTGGCTCTGCGATCGCTTTTCCTAAAGGCTCAAATTTAGTTGGCGATTTTAACCGCGTCCTCAAACAATTGCAGAATAGCGGTGAAATGAAAAATCTGATTAATAAATGGTTTGGGAATAACGAACAACCAGCTACCAATACAGCAACATCGGGTTCGAGTAATATTTCTGCCAGTCTTCCTTTCATTATTGAAGGCGTAGGAACTACACTACTTTTTAGTGCCTTGTCTGTCTTTTTCGGCTTTATTTGGGGAACAATTCTTTCACTGTTAAAAATTTCTACATTTAAGCCGTTGGTGTGGCTTGCTAATGCCTATACCTCTATATTTCGCGGTACGCCCTTACTTCTACAAATTGCTCTAGTCTACTATGCCACACCACAACTTACGGGCTTTGATATTCCCGCTTTATTAGCAGGAGTCATCACTTTTACCCTCAACTCAGGAGCGTATATTTCTGAGACAATTCGCGGGGGCATTTTAGCAGTTGATAAGGGACAAAGGGAAGCAGCTTTGTCTTTAGGAATTGCTTATCAGCCGATGATGTTAGATATTATTTTGCCTCAAGCAATCAAAAACATTTTACCAGCTTTGGTCAATGAAAGTATTACTTTACTTAAAGATTCGGCATTAGTCTCCACAATAGGCGTAGCCGATCTTTTGCGTCGCGCTCAAATTGTTGGGGCGGAAAAATATATCTACTTTGAACCACTGCTGTTTGCGGGGTTAATTTACTACTTATTAGTCATGAGTTTGACTTGGGGGGGATATGCACTTGAAAGAAGATTACAGCGTAGCACTTGATCGAGATGTTGCTGTTAATGTTGAAAATTTAGAGAAATCCTTTGGCAGTCTCAAAGTTTTGCAAGGAATTTCGACCCAAATTAGAAAAGGAGAAGTCGTCGCAGTTATTGGACCTTCCGGTTCGGGAAAATCTACGTTTTTGCGATGTATAAACTTACTAGAAGTACCAACTGCGGGCAAGATTTATATTAATGGTACTGATATTACTTCCCGCCACGCTGATATTATGAAAATTCGCCAAAATGTCGGTATGGTATTTCAGCATTTCAATTTATTTCCGCACATGACAGTATTAGATAACGTCACCTATGCGCCAATTAAGGTGAAGCAAGTTCCAAAAAATACTGCCCGTGAAGCAGGAATAGAACTGCTGGAGAAAGTTGGTTTGGCAGAAAAGGCAAAGGTATATCCATCAAAATTATCTGGGGGACAAAAGCAACGAGTGGCGATCGCCCGGGCTTTGGCGATGAAACCGGAGGTTATGTTATTCGATGAACCAACTTCAGCCCTCGATCCAGAAATGGTGAAAGAGGTATTAGAAGTGATGAAAGACCTTGCTAGAACTAAGATTACAATGGCGATCGTCACTCACGAAATGGGATTTGCGCGCGAAGTTGCCGATCGCATTTTGTTTTTAGATGGAGGGCGTTTAGCAGAGGATGCGTCGCCTCAGCAGTTTTTTACTCATCCTCAGTGCGATCGCGCTAAGCAATTTTTGGAGAAGATTCTGTAATATAGGAAGGCTTAGGCTTTTTATTGTCCCTTCTTTCAAGTTTGGAAGAGGAGAATATTTATGTGTGGTTAAAGCAAGTAAGGATTTATTTGTGTCACGCAAAGACGCAAAGACGCAAAGAAGGACACAGAGAACTTCTCATCTGCGTTAAAACGTCATAATATACATTCATGCCAAGTATCTATTAGTTGCATGAAAATATCTACCTTAATTTTAGTTGCTCTCATTCTAGGAATTGCTTTCGGCATTTTGTTAATCTATGGCTTCCCAAACTCAATTCCATTTCTCGATTATTATCTGCTCTCGCCTCTTGGTGAGGCTTTTTTACGTCTGATTCAATTTGTCGTTGTGCCGATCGTTTTTTCTTCGCTGATTCTTGGCTTAACTCGAATTCAAAATGCTACTCAAGTCGGGAGATACACGCTAAAGTTAATTTCTAGTTATGCAGTTACTAGCGCGATCGCAGTTGGTTTAGGTATCTTTTTGGCGATTGTTTTGCAACCTGGGATCGGAGTCACTGGCTTTCAGATCTCAGAAGCTACACAAGTTGTCCAGAAGCAATCTTTGATTGATTGGTTAGTGAGTCTAATTCCGGTTAATCCTTTAGAAGCGTTAAGCACGGGAAATTTACTTCAAACGATTTTTTCTGCTGCTTTAATTGGTGTTGCGATTCAATTAGTTGGAGATAAGGCAACAAACTTTGTTGGCTTAATAGAAAGTGTTTATTTTATCTTCGAGAAAATTTTAGCGCTGATTTTATATACAGCTCCAATTGGAGTTTTTGCTTTAATTAGTTCGGCGATCGCTACGCAAGGTTTAGAGTTAATTCTCAAATTATTTATTTACGTACTTGGCTTGTGTCTGGGTTCGACAATTATGATTGGCTTTTATGCCTTGATTCTCTTCATTCTTAAAGCAAAACCCGTACATTTTTTTCAAAGTTTCTTCCCAAGTTTATCTTTAGCATTTGGTACGGCAAGCTCGAATGCAGCGCTACCAATTGCTTTACAAAATGCCCAAGAAAATTATGGAATGCGTGAAGATATTGCTAGTTTTGCTATTCCTTTAGGTACGGCTTTAAAACGCGATGGTTCGGCAATTTTACAAGGATTCAACGCTTTATTTATCGCCCAACTCTACCAGATTCCGCTGACTCCATCACTAATGCTAGCGATCGCCCTCAGTACCTTTCTGGTTTCATTTAGCACCGCTGGCGTACCAGGTGCAGGAATTATCATGATGACTACCGTACTCTCAGCCGCGGGACTGCCCGTGGAAGGAGTTGCACTTGTCGCAGGTGTCGATCGCCTCACGGATGGCTTGAAAACCGTTTTAAATGTCGTGAGTAATACGGTCAATGCTGTAATTTTAAGTCATTGGGAAAGCACCTCTTTGGAGCAAGCCGTCGAATAGTGATGTTTTAGGAGCGTCTTGAGATATCAGCGCTAATTGTAAATCTTTTAGTACATTTGTTTTCTGTTTGACCTTGCAATGTACATCATTTGTGTCAAAATAATAGACTACACGAATATATCGTATGCTTAACATACCTTACCAGGTACGTAGAATGCTTACCCTACAACAGGTGTAAATTTCGTCTTGAAAGGAAAAGCGCGATTGCAGCGAAGTTGTTTGTCAATCGTGTAGTATATGTATTACATCGCGATCTAACAATCCGTCCAAGATTAACAAATTCTTGCATCGAGAACTGTCACGAGCAATTGTTATCTATTCCGTACTGATGACAGCTGACAAATGACCGCTTTTATAGGATATAACCATGTCATCTTACTTTTGACAGATAGGCATTATGCCCGAGTTAAGACATAATGTTTAGCCTCTTAATTAGCTCAGGATAAGCGCGATCGCCGAGCAACAGTCAACCATCTGCGGCTGATTTTTTATGATTTTCTCAATTTCCGATACCTTTATCAAGCGCCCCGTCTTTGCAGCGGTGTGTTCGATTATCATTGCCCTGCTGGGAATTGCATTTATCCCCACATTGCCAGTCGCGCAGTATCCTGAAATTGCGCCACCGCAAGTCAGCGTGACTTCAAACTATGTCGGGGCAAATGCGTCAGTTGTTGAATCGACCGTTACCAACGTATTAGAGCAAGAACTCAACGGTATCCAAGGCTTGCGTTACATCAAATCTACCAGCGCCAACGATGGAACCAGCAGCATCAATCTCACATTTGAATTGGGACGCAATCAAGACTTAGCAGCAGTAGACGTGCAAAATCGGGTATCCACTGTACTATCGCGGTTGCCTGGACCCGTGACGCAGACAGGCGTGCAAGTCACGAAAGCTAACAACAACTTCTTGCTAGCATTTGGTATTTACTCCGATCGCGACGAGAACAAAAAACAAGATATCTACGACGAAACTTATTTAAGCAACTATGCCGATCTCTACATTGCCGATGCGCTCAAACGGATTAAAGGAGTGGGTGGTGTAGAAATCTTTGGCGAACGCAAATATGCCATGCGCTTGTGGCTCGACCCTAACCGCCTTGCCAGCCGTAACTTAACTCCCCAAGATGCGATCGCGGCATTGCAACAACAAAACCTGCAAGTTGGAGCGGGACAGATCGGACAACCGCCAAATAAATCCGAGCAACTGTACCAGTATGCCGTCAACGCTCAAGGCAGACTCCAAAACGAGGAGGAATTTAACAATCTCGTGATTAGAACTGCTGATGATGGCACGCTCATCAGACTCAGGGATGTCGGTCGGGCGGAGTTAGGAGCGGAAAATTATAGTTCCCTGTTGCGATTTACTGCGAGCGATCGCATTACGCACCGAGGCGTAGGATTAGGCATCAATCAGCAATTTGGCAGTAACGCCCTCGATACGGCGGCGGCTGTCAAACAAGAAATGGAGCGATTAAAAGAAACCTTTCCGCCTGGGATGCACTATGAAATTGCTTTCGATACCACGACATTTATCCAAGCTGGAACGGAAGAGGTGATCGTCTCGCTGCTGCAAGCAGTCGGATTGGTCGTCATCATCGTTTATATCTTTTTGCAGAATTGGCGATCGGCTTTGGTAATTTCAATTGCCATGCCTGTAGCTTTAATCGGGACGTTTATTTTTGTCAAAATCTTCGGTTTCTCAATTAATACCCTGACTCTCTTCGGCTTGACCTTGGCAACGGGTCTAGTTGTAGACGATGCGGTGGTGATTGTCGAAGATATCACGCGCCGAATTCAGGATGATGGACTCCGACCTGTAGATGCAGCGATCGCCTCAATGAATTCGCTGTTTAGTGCCGTCATTGCAACTTCTCTCGTCTTAATTACTGTCTTCGTCCCAGTGGCTTTTTTCCCTGGCACAACCGGACAGTTGTACAGGCAGTTTGCCCTGACAATCGCCTTTTCGATTACCGTATCGACATTTAACGCCGTGACATTTACGCCGATGCTGTCTGCGGTGTTACTCAGGCGCGGGCAAGTCCCGAATAACTGGTTTTTTAATGGGATTAACTGGGCGATCGAGAAAACCCGAATCGTTTACAGTCGGAGTATTTCTAAGCTCACCAGAGCCAAAGGAATTATTCTTGCCTTATTTGTAGTCGCATTAGGGTTTACTTACTGGCTCTACAATTTCATTCCCGCAGGCTTTATTCCCGATGAAGACCAAGGGGTGTTTATTACCGTCGTCCAAGCACCAGAGGGAGTATCGCTCAACTACACCGAAAAAGTTTTAGAAAAAGCCGAGGCAATTCTCAAGGAAGTGCCAGAAGTGCAACAGATCTTTGCTGTCGGTGGTTTTAGCTTCAGCGGTGCGACACCGAATAACGGCTTGATTTTTACCACTCTTAAACCGTGGGCAGAGAGGCGAGCTGCAAACCAATCGTTACAAGCAATTATTGGCGGCTTTTTCCCCCAGCCTTCGGGTTTATTCCCGAAAATGTTGGGGATTCAGGAAGCTACTGTGATTCCGTTTAACTTTCCAGCCATTAATGGTGTGGGGAATTTTGGCGGTTTTGAGTTTCACCTCCAAGACAGGGCAAATTTAGGGTTTGACGCGATCGGTGCAGCCTTGGGTCAATTTATGGGTCGCGCCAATACTTATCCATCTCCCGAACGACCGCAACTGACTGGCTTACGTCCTAATTTCAGCGCGAATACACCGCAAATTTCCGTAGAAGTCGATCGCGACAAGTCTAACGCGCTTGGGGTTCCGGTGGAAGATATTTTTGACACCCTACAAGCCTTTCTCGGTTCTACCTACGTAAATGACTTTAACCAGTTTAATCGAGCGTATCGAGTTTACGTGCAGGCTGATACAGAGTTTCGTTCCAACCCAGAGGATATTAAGAAGTTATACGTGCGTTCGCGTAATGTCCCTGAAGGAGCGCAAACGGGTGAAATGATTTCGCTAGGTAACTTAGTTACCGTGAAAGAAATTATCGCACCCTCAATTATCAACCACTACAACTTGTCTCGCTCGGTGGAAATTAACGGTTCTCCAGCCCCAGGCGTGAGTTCGGGACAAGCCATCAAAGCGATGGATGCAGTGGCACAAGAAACACTACCAAGAGGATTTGGTTATGAGTGGTCTGGACTGTCTTTAGAAGAAGTCGAATCTGGCGGACAGGCAATCTTTATCTTTGGTTTGGGCGTGATTTTCGTGTTTTTAACACTAGCAGCCCAGTACGAAAGCTTTGTCGATCCGTTCATTATTCTGCTAACAGTACCATTAGCAATTCTCGGCGCTTTACTTGCCGTTCTCGTTCGAGGTGCTGCCAACGATATTTACACTCAAGTTGGGTTTGTGATGCTGATTGGGATGGCAAGTAAGAACTCAATTTTGATCGTCGAGTTTGCCAACCAACTGCATGATGAGGGATTGAGTATTACCAAGTCAGCAGTTGAGGCGGCGAAAGAACGCTTGCGACCGATTTTGATGACTGCCTTCTCCACGGTTGCTGGTGGTATTCCGTTGATGATTGCTACGGGTCCTGGTGCGGCGGCGCGACAATCTTTGGGAACTGCAACTTTTGGCGGAATGTGCGTTGCTACTGTGTTGAGTCTATTCGTCATTCCCGTGCTGTACATCATTATCAAGTCAATTGAAACTCGCTTCTCTAAAAGAGCGTCCGTCGATCGCGGTTTCTAGCTGTTAACTTTTATTAAGATAGTTAATGAGCAAGTCAAAAGGCAAAAGTCAAAAGTCAAAACGCGATCGCTAATTTATGTCGTTATCAAACACCCAGCCTCACGCAACTCAAACCATTACACAGTCTCCAACATGGCAAATTAAGCTGTTGTATGACAGTGAATGTCCCTTGTGTATGCGTGAGGTCAATTTTTTGCGCAAACGAGATGCTAACCGAGGACTAGTCGAGTTTGTAGACATTGCAGACGAAAATTACAACCCCGCAGCCAACAGTGGAGTTGACTTTGAAACGGCAATGGGACGCATCCACGCCATTTTACCCGACGGTACGGTTGTCAAAAATGTAGAAGTTTTTCGTCGAGTTTACGAGATTTTAGGTATGGGTTGGATCTATGCTGCAACCAAATTACCTATAATCGGCGCGATCGTCGATCGCCTCTACGGAATTTGGGCTGACTGGCGGCTAGCGCTAACTGGACGACCAGATCTGAAAACAATTATCGCCCAACGCCAACAGAAAATTGAGTGCGAAACCGAGGGACGCTGTAAACTGTGACAGTTATCAGTTATCAGTTATCAGTTATCAGTTATCAGTTATCAGTCAACCGTCAACCGTCAACCGTCAACCGTCTTCACGCAGTGTAGCGTAGCGTTTACTACCAGCTACCAACTACCAACTACCAATGACCAATGACCAACAAAGCAACTTTTGGAGCTGGATGTTTTTGGGGGGTAGAAGCTGCTTTTCGCACCTGTAAAGGAGTTGTTTCAACTTCTGTTGGCTATATGGGTGGGCATTTCGAGCATCCCAGCTATTTAGACGTATTATCTCGGATTACGGGACATGCTGAGGTGTGTCAGGTAGAGTACGATCCTGCGGTGGTCAGCTATGAGACACTACTCGATCGCTTCTGGAGCATCCACGATCCGACAAGTTTAAATCGACAAGGTGCAGACCGAGGAGAACAATATCGCTCGGTCATTTTCTATCACACACCCGCACAAGAACAGATAGCTAGACATTCTAAAGAACAGTTAGAGCGATCGCGCAAGTATGATAAGGCGATCGTGACTCAAATTCAACCCGCTTCAACTTATTGGTTAGCAGAAGAGTATCACCAGCAATATTTGGCAAAAAAGCGCTCTAAATCGCTGTAATCTGCGAAAAGTCTCGCAATTCGCCTGTAATATTTAGCAACAGATTGCTGCTTCGATCCACATTTGAAGTCCAACGATCTTGTGTGTTTTCTTTCAGATAAATATCTATACAAAATCTGTAATGGTACTAGTAGAGCTTGTAGTTAGTATATGCTCGGATATTTGACTGTTTCGTACATCGTCTTATACTTTCTGCCAAGCAAAGAATTACAACGAATAAATACTGAAATTATCTGCTGACTGCTGAATTTTTTTATACTTAAGCCATCTGAGTTGAAAACAGCTATGAGTATTGTATGTAGTAGGGGACACCAAGTTGCAGCAGGGGCAAGATTCTGTTCTCAATGTGGTGAACTTTTGCAGATAGTACCATCCCAGCTAGTAGGTGCGATCTCATCCATAGAAAATGATGGTGAGCCGTTGCAACCTGGAACTTGCCTCCACGAGCGCTACATCATTCAACGCCAACTAGGACAAGGGGGATTCGGTAGAACCTACTTGGCAGAAGATATGGGACGGTTTCGCGAAAAATTTGTCATCAAAGAGTTTCTGCCTTCGATGAGGAACACGACCGCCCTTAAGAAAGCAGAAGAATTGTTTCAGCGAGAAGCAGCGATCCTACACCAGCTCGAACATCCCCAAATTCCTCGATTTTGGCAGATATTTCGGCAAGAAGGGCGAATTTTTTTAGTATTAGATTATGTTGATGGACCAACATATAAGGATATTTTGGAGCATCGTTTAGAGCAAGGTCAATGCTTTAGTGAAACAGAAATTTTAGAATTATTAAAAAACCTGTTACCAGTTCTTAGCTATCTTCACCGCCGAGGGGTAATTCACCGAGATATTGCGCCGGATAATATTATCCTTCGTAGGGAAGATTATCTGCCCGTATTAATTGACATGGGAGGGGTGAAGCAGGTAGCGATTCAAATTGGTACGCAGCTAGAAGCAGAACAAAATCTTGCTGGTTCTGCGATTACTTGTGTAGGTAAAATCGGCTATTGCCCAGAGGAACAGCTTTATTTTGGCATAGTAGCTCCCCACAGCGATCTATATGCTCTAGCGATCGCAGTTCTCGTACTAATGACGGGGAAAAAGCCTCAGCATTTGCTCGATCCAGATACGTTACAGTGGTCGTGGGAACAGGAGCTAAAGCTAAATCCACTACTGACAAAAACTCTAAACCGGATGTTAGCACAAAAGCCTGCTAACCGTTTTCAATCAGCAGATGAAATTTTACAGGTTTTAGCCCCCATTTTTCCCGTTGCCCCCCCAGACGAATATTCAAAACAGCTAGAGATCCCTCAGACGACTCAATCTGGATTTTTGCAACTATCAAGAATCGCTCACAAGACTTTCCAACCCCTAAATAAAGATCCGCAGAAACATCATTTCTGGAAACAATGGCGAGCCATTCAAAGTCGTCCTGCCAAGTTTTTAGTTTCAGCACTTCTGGTCGTTGTTGGGGGACTAACCTATGTTTTTTGGAAAAATTATCCAGTCCTACTACCACAGCCAATACCAGCAGAACTTGCCGATACTTCTGGTTTGCAACTGCGTAATACAATGCAGGAAGTGCAAAATGTACCATCAGGTCTGTTCAACTACGGCGGCGCTCACACCTTTGCAGCTCTGACTGCTGGTGGTATGAACGATGCGATCGCCAAAGCCCACCCAGACTTTCATCTCCGCTACACCGAGCCTTTTAATGGCGAACCTGGTTCTGGTACGGGAATTAAAATGCTGATCGATGGTGAATTGAGCATTGCTCAGAGCGCTCGATCCCTTGAAGAAGGTGACTATAGCAAGGCAAAAGTCCGTGGATTGTCCTTAGAACAAATACCAGTGGCGATTGACGGAGTGATTTTCTATACCCCTGTATCTCTACCTGTTACTGGGCTTTCCATAGACCAACTACAAGCAATCTTCAGAGGCAAAGTGACAAACTGGCAGCAGGTGGGAGGACCAAATGTACCAATTGTGCCTGTCGGACTCGACCCCAAAACGACCAGCGTACTCAAGTTACTGCTAGGCGGAGAAGGCGAAGATGTCGGCTCTAATGTGCAAATTGTCCGCGATTACACCACAGCAATTCGTAAGGTTGCTGCAACACAAGGCGGAATTTCTTACGGTTCGGCTCCCATTTTTGCTAACCAGAAGTCAATCCGTCCCCTTGCATTAGCCAAAGCCAACACCAAACAATACGTGCAACCTTTGACAGAGAATAGACAGGTGAATGCACCAGCATTTCGAGATGGCACTTACCCAATGACTCGCCGCCTATTCATTATTATCCGCCGCGATCGCTCAGTCGATGAAAAAGCTGGACTTGCCTATGTCAACATGTTGCTATCTAAAGAAGGTCAGGAGATCGTCAAGCGGAGTGGGTTCGTCCCCATTCTTTAAACTTATTGGTCATTGGTCATTGGTCATTTGTCATTTGTCACTGGTAAATACAGATAACAACATAAATGCAAGATTTCACCAATTCAGTTGACTGCTATATGGCACAATTTACTTTAGTTATTGGCAACAAAAATTACTCTTCTTGGTCGTTACGTCCTTGGCTGGTTTTAAAACAAATCGGCGTAGATTTTAACGAAGTACGAATTCCGCTTGACACGCCACAATTTCGTCAAGAAATTTTTCGCTACAGCCCGACTGGGAAAGTGCCAGTTTTGCAACACGGTAATATTACAATTTGGGAATCGATCGCAATTTGTGAATATTTAATCGAACAATTTCCTGCTGCTAATCTATTACCTACAGAATTAGCTGCCCGTGCTTTGGCACGATCGATTAGTGCCGAAATGCACGCGGGTTTTCAGAATTTGCGTCAGAATATGCCCATGAATTGCCGCAGTCATTTTCCTGGTAAAGGGATGAAACTGGGGGTACAAGAAGACATCGATCGCATCACCGCAATTTGGCGCGAGTGCCGCGAGAAATTTGGTAACAATAACGGAGATCTGTTATTCGGTCATTTTACAATTGCTGATGCCATGTTTGCCCCAGTTGTCTCCAGATTTATTACTTACGGAGTCAAATTAGATCCTATTTGCCAAGACTACGCCGAAGCAATCCGGCATCTTCCCACAATGCAAGCCTGGATAACTGCGGCACAAGTCGAACCGGAGCATTTAGAGCAGTACGATAATCAGTGAACAGTTATCAGTTATCAGTTATCAGTTATCAGTTATCAGTGGAGAGTGACTAGTTAACAGTTTTTCTCCGTCAGCCCCTTTAGCTGGGCGACTCTCCCTCAGCTCCCGAGCGCAACCTTGGCTCCCTCAGCTCTCTTTCCCCCACATCCCACACCCCACACCCCACACCCCACACCCTATTTACTACTAGCCACTAGCCACCAGTCACTAGTCACTGTCAACTGTCAACTGTCAACTATCAATCACCAAATCTACTCCACCTTCGCAGGTTGAATGGATAACTTATAACTTAATTCCGATCGCGCTTTGCCTTTGTATCCACCTTTAACTGGTGCTGCACTCTGAGGGATGGCACTAGCAGCTACGGCAATGTGACCGTCAGCCACAGCTAAGCCGTGTGTAGGGTCGAAACCCCGCCAGCCTGCACCTGGTAGGAATACCTCAGCCCAAGCGTGGAGATGGCGATCGTTGGCATCGGGATCGCCATCTTGGTAGCCACTGACAAAACGTGCTGCCAAACCCACGGCGCGACAAACTTCCATAAATAAGATTGCCGAATCGCGACAAGAACCTGACTTTTCTGTCCAAGTAATGCTTGGAGGTAAAGGTGCGCCTGTCTCACGGATGACTTGCTGGCAATTTTGATAAATTCGTTCGTTGAGTGCTGTTAAAAATCCTATCGTTTCCCCATTGTTGGCGTGATGAATTTCTTGTGCTAGTTGAATTGCCACTGGATCTATTCCTGCCGTACTCCAATATCCTTGCAGATATGGTTGGAGTTGCGATCGCATCGAACTCGGATAATCAATTGGTAATTTATTCGCCCACGGTTCCAACAGAAAATTAAACGGGTTGGTGCAGTGAGTTTCTACTTGCGATCGCGTTTGAATTTCTAATAATTCTGTAGTTTGCGAACCAAACCAAACTTTAATTGCCGCATTGCCATCCAAATCGATTATTTGAGACTGACTCACGGGAGTTGGCAATATCTTCAGTTCAAAGTCCTGCAAAGTTTGCCATCCATCCGACCGAGGACGCAAGCGAATTGTGTGCGGCTCTAAAGTTATTGGTTGGCTGTAGGTGTAGATTGTTTTGTGTACGATTTGATATTGCATTGAGGCAGTGAATCGCGAAGATTTGAAAGTTTGGCAGGCTCGTCTATCTTTAATAAAGCCTACCGCAAACGCCCCGATCGCAAAATACTAAAAATCAGCCACAATCCCAACAAACTTGCCACTGCAAATAGGACGCTACTGAGCCACGATAGCTGTGCTGTCTGGGCTTTGGAAGAAATAATCGCTGCGCCCATAATTAACGAGCCAACTAATACGCTAAACGAGAGGCGGTTAGCAGAGTCATCAAGGGTACGGCGTATGCTATCTAATCCCCGTATCGATAAATTCCATTGCAGTGTCTCTGAGGTCACGCGGTCTAATAACAGTTCGATCTGACGGGGAGATTGCAGCGAAAGACTTTTGAGATCGAGAGCCGTCCGTAATAGTGATTCTACAGGGCGATCGCCTAACAATTGACGGCGAAATAAATCTGTTAGCAAAGGTTTGACTTCATCGAGAAAATTAATTTCTGGATTAAATTGCCGCGCTAACCCCTCTAAATTAGCTAAGGTTTTTGCATACAAACCCATATTACTCGGCAAGCGGATTTTATTGTTACGAGCAACTTGCAGCAATTCGTAAATAATTTGACTGAAATTGATTTGAGACAAATCTAAGTTATAGTACTTCCGTAACATGCGATCGTAATCATTTTCCAGCCGCGATAAAATTACGGGTTGAGCTGAATCTGATAATTGCAGGGTCAACTGACTGCATCGTTGAGCGTCAATATCGACAATTGCCAACAACATTTCTACTAAAATTTGCTGGGTACGAGGATCGAGCTTGCCTACCATACCGCAATCTAACAGTGCAACACGCCCATCTTTGAGATAGAAAATATTGCCCGGATGCGGGTCAGCATGGAAGAATCCATCAATATAAAGCTGCTGGAAAAAAGCGCGAAATAGCAAAGTTGTAATTTCTTGCCGCTTAGTTTCTGGAGATACACCATTGTTTTCAGCAAAATTTGCCGATAATAAAGGGACTCCATCCAACCATTCCATCACTAATAATTTTTCTGTAGTGAAGTCCCAGAAAATTTCTGCTATGACTAATTGCTGCGGATCGAACCACTTACTAGCTGACAAATTGCGCCGTAACTGTTCGGCAAAATGAGCTTCTCGCGTGAAGTCCAGTTCTGCCTCTAATGCAGATGTGAATTCATTTGCTAAAGATTTAATCTCATAATTCTGACCGAATTCACTTCGCGCCACTAAATCGGCTACACCTTGAATCAAGGAAATATCTTGAGCAACGATCGCATCAATGCCGGGACGCTGCACTTTGATAGCAACTTCTCGACCATCTGTCAACGTAGCGCGATGAATTTGACCGATCGATCCAGCGGCAACAGCTTGAAAGTTAATTTTACTAAAAGTTTCTTCTAGAGGTTTTTTGAGTTGTTGGCGGATCGCAACTTCAATTTCTGCCCAAGGAACGGGTGGAACATCATCCTGTAGGGTTGATAGCTCATCAATATAAGAAGCAGGTAGGAGATCTGGACGAGTAGACATGAGCTGCCCGAATTTGACGTAAACGGGTCCCAAGTCCACTAGGATTTTGCGTAATACGGCTGGTGTCGGTAACTGAGGCTCGTCTGTTTTGCCGCCAGTTAGCAGCCGTCGCATATAGTCCCAGCCGTTACGGAAAAGAATTTCAGCGATTTCTCTTTGACGAGAAGTATTTTGAGTTAAGAACACGAGGAGTTACGGGTTAGGGGTTAGGGGGACAACAAGGGAGACAAGGGAGACAAGGGGGACAAGGGAGACAATGGCGTTTTTTGAGTTTTGAGGGTTTGACTAGCAAGGGAGCAAGCCTGAAATCGTTGAATTGACAATTTCACGGCTGATAATAGACTCCGGTTAGTCAGTAAATGTTTGACATCACTAGAGCAAGATTGGCTCCCATGCAAAACTCTGTGCGGCTAATCGAAGCCTTTACGAGGAGAAATAGATCTTTGATAAAACTCAATCGAGTTGAACGCTACTGTTCTGGCGGCTGCATCCCATTGGCTTGTCAGCATAACTATTAATCTTGCTACCAACAGTCAATTTGTATCCTAAATAGGAACTTAACTCATCTGCCACAAGGGGAGTGGTCAGTTGTCAGTTATCAGTTATCAGTGACTAGTGACTAGTGGCTAGTGCATGAAGAACTGACCAATCACCAATCACCAATCACCAATCACCAATGACCTTTTTACAATAAATGACTAAATTTAGGATTATCTTGCAATAATTTCAAGACTTGTTTGATTTCTTGGGTGCGGTCTTTTTTGACGATGAGGGTGACGTTACGATCGCGCACGACGACGACATCTTCTAAGCCAATAGTGACAACTACGTCTTCGTCATTCTCAGCATAAATTAAAGTTCCTGCGGTATCTAGTCCGACATGATGACCGACTTCAACGTTGGGAGTTTCTCCTTGGAGCAAACGGGCGATCGCATTCCAGTCGCCTAAATCGTCCCAACCAAAATCGGCTGGTAGCACGTAGGCGAGTTTGGTTTTCTCCATCAAGGCATAGTCAATGCTAATTTTGGGCAACTGCGAGTAAGCTGCTCTACCTTGCTGTTTGAGGGGGATGAGGATGTCTGGAGCATGGGTATGCAGTTCTTTGAGTACCACCCCAGCTCGAAAGATAAACATGCCGCTATTCCAGCAAAATCGTCCTGTAGTGAGAAATTCTTCGGCTGTACGTAGGTCTGGTTTTTCGGTAAAGCGGTTGACACGATAGACGGGTAGGTTACCATAAATTCCAGTCCGATCGCCTTGCTCGATATAACCGTAGCCAGTCGCCGGATAGCTGGGCTTAACTCCCAGGGTAGCGATCGCATCTGTGGTGGCAGCTAATTGGGCAGCAGCTTGTAAAGTGTGTTGAAATCCTGGCAAATCTCCAATCCAAGGATCGGCTGGGAAAAAACCGATGACAGCATCTTCCCCGTAGCGTTGCGCTA
This sequence comes from Scytonema millei VB511283, assembly GCF_000817735.3. NCBI lineage: Bacteria > Bacillati > Cyanobacteriota > Cyanophyceae > Nostocales > Scytonemataceae > Scytonema > Scytonema millei. The sequence continues at coordinate 18,304 of NZ_JTJC03000012.1, forward strand.
TTTCCAGCGTACTCCAAGCCACAGCTGGGGCTGTATCTCGTCCCTCTGGTTCTGCCAAAATGTTCTGGGCTGGCATCTGGGGGAGTTGTGCTGCTACTCCCTCGGCGAGTTGGCTTGATGTCACCACCCAGAGATTTTCCCAATTCCCTGCTAAGGGTAAAAGGCGATCGGCTGTCGCTTGCAGTAGACTTTTACCGCTACCATCTAAACTTAAAAACTGCTTCGGGCGATGCCTACGGCTGAGGGGCCAAAAACGTTCGCCTTTACCTCCAGCCAAAATCACGGGGATGAGAGAACCATTCATAAGCGTTTGCGTCAAAAATTGTTAAATCTGCTTTCGAGTTTACTTTGCTTTTGCTAAAGGCAATCGTAGCTTATTGGATTACTATTTCTGTAGGGTTTGGCTTGGGGGAATAAGTTGCTGTGATTGGTGTACTAAAACGAGTCGATCGACGGTTGAAACGACAACTGCAAGAAGTAGAGGTAAGGCGATCGCTGTCTGTCACTCGCCACAATTTCTTGTCTTTTCGCCGTTGGTTGTGGTTTCAGATGACAAGAAACCGTCTCCTATTTTGGATTGGCGTGGTTAATTTGTCGATCTTGCTAGGGGCAATGGTGGCGCTGCTATTACCAATTTGGGGCAGTCGCACTTCTTCTGACTTGCTATCTAGAGACTCTCCGCAACCGCGTAGTACTTTCCTCCGCAATGGCTTGCCCTACAATCTCTCCCGTCCGGTAAATATTCTCGTTCTGGGTATCGAACCTCCTCCTAGCACCATCGGGTATAAGCCTAAATCTGCGTCGGCAACTGGAACTAGCGATACGATGCTGTTAGTCCGCTTCAACCCCAATCGCCCAGCCATCAGGGTACTTTCAATTCCTAAAGATAGTCAAGTTGTCTTACCCAAGATCGGTCTAGATAAAATTTCTCGCGCTTATGCCTTGGGAGGCGCACCTTTAACAGCGCGGGTTGTCAGCCGCACGTTAAATAATGTCCCGATCGATCGCTATCTCAGCATCAATACAGACGCTTTACGGCAATTGGTGGATCGGATCGGAGGGATTGAGGTATTTGTCCCTCAACGCATGGCATACCAAGACCGAACGCAACGGTTGCAGATCGATCTAGAACAAGGTTGGCAAACTTTAAGTGGGGAACAAGCAGAACAGTTTGCTCGTTTTCGCGTCTCAAACCAGGGAGATCTCGATCGCATCCAGCGCCAGCAGATGTTAATTGCAGCTTTGCGCGATCGCCTTACCAGTCCAGCAATACTACCCCAACTGCCTGAAATTACCAAAATTATGCAAACTGCGGTGGAAACCAATCTCAGTCCAGAAGAGCTGAGGGCGATCGTGCATTTTAGCGTCCAAATGAAGCCGGAACACTGGCAAATGCTCCTATTACCAGGAGATCTCAGCCCTTACAGTCAAGACCCCAGCAGCTATTGGCTCTATACTTCAGGTCAAGACCAGATTATGAGTCAGTACTTCGGTACTTCTACGATTGGGGCTGCACCCAAACCCAAACCGCTGACAAGCCTAAAAATTGCCGTGCAAAATGCTTCGGGCAGACCTAAATTGAGTCAAAAAGTCGTCCAATACCTCAAGCACAGAGGTTTTACAAACGTCTATGCCGTCTCCGATTGGTCGGATATTCAACGTCAGACTAATATCATCGCTCAAAAAGGCGATACCGAAGCAGCAACTAAAATTCAGCAAATCTTAGGTGTCGGCAATATTGAAGCCGCCGCGATCGGCGATTTAGGTTCTTCGCTCACAATCCGTATTGGTACAGACTGGCAGTGAGAACATGTCAAAAGTCAAAAGTCAAAAGTCAAAAGTCAAAAGTCAAAAGTCAAAAGTCAAAATTTGCCTCTTGCCACTCGCCACTTTCGATCTTGCACCGCACCGCAACACACATAACGCAACTACCAACTACCAACTACCAACTACCAACTACCAACTACCAACTACCAACTACCAACTACCAACTCTCAGATATCCTACCTGTCTCTTGTATCAGATCTGTAACTACAGCAATCAGCGTGTCTGGATCGATGGGTTTAGGTAAATGACGTTGAAAGCCTGCCGCGATCGCTTGAGTCCGATCCTCAAGTCTGGCAAATCCTGTCATCGCGATCGCCGGAATCTGCCGTTGTGCTGTTGTTTTAGTTCTGAGCTGGCGGATCAACGCATATCCATCTTCTCCAGGCATTCCTATGTCACTGACTAGCAAATCTGGCTGGAAAGCTTCTAGGGCTTGCAAAGCTGCTTGTACTGAGCCAGCAGTATACGTCTTTGCACCGCTCGTTTGCAAAATCACTGCAATCACCTCACAGCTATCTGGTTCGTCATCAACAACCAACACGCGCAGGTTGTTGAGCGGTGATGGAGTAGTCAGGAGTGAGGAGTGAGGAGCGAGGAGTGAGGGAGAAAAGAAAGCTGAGGGAGCTGAGGGAGCTGAGGGAGCTGAGGGAGAGAAAGAAAGCTGAGGGGGCTGAGGGAGCAAATTCTTCGAGTGTCCTCCTACACTTCCCACACCACGCACCACTGTCTTTCCCGACTCCCTAGTACGGGCGCACTGCTGTGCGCCCCTACCGACTCCCGACTCCCGACTCTCCATCAAAGGCAATAATACTGTAAACGTGGCTCCCTGCCCTTCTCCCAGACTCTCGACGGCTACTGAACCGCCGTGCATTTCCACCAGATAGCGGACGATCGCCAAGCCAAGTCCTAGCCCCTTGTAGTTGCGGGTAGTCGAAGCATCAGCTTGCCGAAATAACTCGAATACATGAGGTAAAAACTCAGTCTCAATACCTTTACCAGTGTCACTAACTGTAATTTGAGCATAAGAGAGGGATTCGGGAGTTGGTAGGGGCGCACTGCTGTGCGCCCGTACTAGGGAGTCGGAAGACGCTTCTCGATTTTTTGCTACTAATTGCTGGCTTCTTTGTTCAAGTGACAAGCGCACTTCAATCCGCCCACCATATGGTGTGAACTTAATCGCATTTGTGAGTAAATTCCAGACAACTTGTTGTAACCGATTGGGATCGCCATAAACTAATCCTAGATCGCGATCGAGGAAGATCTGCAAATCGATCGATTTGGCTTGAGCGCTCAACTCAACTGTTTCGATCGCGGCTTGAAGTGGGGTAGCTAAATTGAGTGGAATAAACTGTAGCTTTAATTTACCCTGCACGATGCGAGACACGTCGAGTAGATCTTCAATCAATTGAGTTTGTACCTGAGCGTTGCGCAAAATCGTACTAATTGCTCGCTGTAGCGTCGTTTCATCTCGTCGTCCCGATTCGAGAATTGTCGCCCAACCTAAAATTGCATTCAGTGGCGATCGCAATTCATGCGAAAGCATTGCCAAAAACTCGTCCTTAATTCGGTTGGCGGTTTCAGCAGCGTTACGGGCAACTTGTTCTAACTCAAATAGTCGCGCTTGCTCTTGTTCGAGTTGTTTGCGTTGCGTAATATCCAAGGCAATACCAAACAATCCTATTGGGTTGCCCGAGCGATCGTAAATCGTTCGCCCTTTATCTAAAACCCATGCGATCGCTCCATCTGGTTTGAGAATGCGAAATTCGCAGCTATAAGTTCCCGTTTTGAAGGCAGTTTGAATCCCAGCTTGAAATAGTTCTCGATCGTCGGGATAAACGAGATCCAAGACTTGCTCGAACGATCCCACAATTTCGCCGCTGCCCAGTCCCGACAAATTACCTGCATTATCCAAACGGCGAACTTCTTTTGTTTGCAGGTTCCAAGTATAGGCAGTAATATCAGCCGCTTCGAGCGCAAATCGTAAATTTGCTTCCGAAAGCTGCATTTGTTCGATCGCTTTGGCGCGTTCCTGCCGCAGGTTTTGCTTTTCTAGAGCTTCGCGCACGGCGATCGCGAGGCGATAGGATTTTCCCTTACGGACGTAATCTGTTGCTCCCCGCTTCATGGCAGCAACGGCAATTTCTTCCGTGCCGCTATCGGTAAACATAATTACCGGACAATCGGGATACTTGGCTTTTACAGCATCTAAAACAGCCAGTCCATCGCTCCAATGCAGTTGGTGATCTGTGATGACGAGATCGAACCCACCTGCTGCTAAAGTGCGTTCAAACTCAGCCGCATCAATCGCCGTTTGAATTTCTATTTCGGCAAACTCGCGTTGAAGTTCGCGACTTTCGAGCTTGCGATCGCTAGGGTTATCGTCTATCAACAGAATACGTAACATTCGATGTTTAAATATTGTTTAAAATTTCAGTATTTTTAGTAATATGAGATTATTCAAATTTTGTTAAACAAATTTTGTTAAAGAGATATCAATTTCAGTGACGCTGTTACGAAAGTTTTAACTATTGATTGTACACAACAAAATGTACGAAGTTCAGCAATCGGCATTGATATTTTTATAATTCCGCTGGCGTTATCTCGTCAGAAAACAAGAACACCGACTTATTAGTAAAAAGCTGAAAATTAACTAAAAAAAGCAGCAATGTCTCATTTGACTACTATTGCAATCCAATTTTAGGATGCAACGCGGCAAGAGAGCGAAAATCGACCTGTATCGCTCCAAAATCATTTGCCAAAATAGTTTGGACTAGAAAACACGCCGATGGCATTTCATCAAATTTTGGCTTCAGAAAAATTGTTCGATCGCGTAGCTAAGCGCCTCGATCCGCGTCAAAGCTTGAGGGCGCGGCTGGGCCTAACAATATGTAGTATTGCGTTAGTCATGGCAGTCATCGCGAGTATTACGGTCAGTGCTACGGCGAGCGATCGCGTCAAAACTGACGCTGGCATTGCATTAGAGCAGTTAGCATACCAAGTATCTGACAAACTCGATCGCGGCATGTTCGAGCGATATCGCGAGATCCAAAACCTGACCGAGCTAGATTTACTCAGCAATCCCAACTCTCCTTTATCCCAAAAGCGATCGCTGCTCGACAGGTTACAAAGCACTTATCCCACTTATAGCTGGATTGGTTTGGCAGATGCCACAGGTAAGGTTCTCGTCAGTACGGGTAAGCTGTTAGAAAATCTCAGCGTTGCTCAACGACCTTGGTTTCAAAACGCCCGCACTCAAGCAGCGGTTGGCGACGTTCACGAAGCTATACTCTTAGCCAAGCTGCTGCCAAATCCAGCCAACGAACCCCTACGATTTATCGACATCTCGGCTCCCGTGACTGACTCGGCGGGTAAGTATACAGGCGTGCTAGGCGCTCATCTCAGTTGGACGTGGGCAAAAGAAATTCGGGACTCTTTACTGGAACCGCTACAAAATCGATCGCAGGTGGAAGTTTTCATCTTCAGTGCCTCTGGCAAAGTGCTACTTGCGCCCATCGAACTGCAAGAACGAATTCCTTCACTACCTAATCTACAAACATTGCAGCGGCAAGGCAACGGCTACACGCTCGAAACATGGTCGGACGGCGATCTCTATCTCACGGGTTTTGCCCGTAGTACGGGATATCGAAATTACCCCGGACTCGGTTGGACAATCGTGGTGCGGCAACAAGCCGATCTCGCACTTGCACCCGTGCGGGCTTTACAACGCCAGATTTTTACTCAAGATCTGACATTAGGGATATTATTTGCCATTGCTGGATGGTTTATCATGCGTCGCCTCACCTATCCCTTACTCGCGATCGCGACGGCGGCGGATCGTCTGCGTCAAGGGAACACAAATACAGACCTACCTTTAATGACCAGCAGCGATGAAATCGGGCGACTATCTCGCTCGTTAAAGCATCTCATCCGCACTTTATTCGAGCAACAGCAACAACTCAATATTAGTAACGAACAATTGCAAATTCAGTTAACCAAACGCCAACGCGCCGCCGCCGAAATCCAGCAACTCAATGCCACCTTAGAACAAAAAGTGAGCGATCGCACGGCACAACTTCAAGAGATTAATCGAGAATTAGAAGCTTTTGCTTATTCAGTTTCCCACGATTTACGCGCACCACTAAGGACGATCCGAGGATTTGCCCGAGCATTGCAAGAAGACTATGGCGATCGCCTTGATGACTTGGGTAAAGAATACCTTGAATCAATTACCGCAGACGCAGCGCAGATGGATCGACTGATTGCCGAGTTACTAGCCTACAGCCAGCTGACGCGCACGAAAATTACCTTACAACCCGTCGCATTGATGACAACGATTGCATCTGCCCGCAAACAATTAGAAACAGACTTGCAGGAAAAGCAGGCAGAAATTACAGTCACAACACCTCTCCCGACCGTTTTAGCACATAGCCAGACCTTAACCCAAGCGGTCGCCAATTTGCTCAGTAATGCCCTCAAGTTTATCAAACCAGAAAGCCGCCCGCAGGTTGAAATAAAATACCAGCTCATCCAATACCACCAACAGCAGTGGGCGCGTCTGTGGATTATCGATAACGGCATCGGTATTGCACCGAGCGATCGCGAACGGATCTTCCGCATTTTCGAGCGCCTGCACGGAATTGAAACTTATCCAGGTACGGGCATCGGCTTAGCGATCGTGCGTAAAAGCATCGAACGCATGGGCGGCTGCGTCGGCGTAGAATCGCAACTAGGGCAAGGAAGCCGCTTTTGGATTGAATTACCTCTTTTTGAGGGAGCAGGGAGCAGGGAGTAGGGAGCAGGGGAAGAGAGCTGAGGAGCAGAGGAGACTAGGAGCAGAGGGGAAAATCAATTCAATATCCAAAATCCCCACACCCTACACCCCACACCCCACACCCCACCCACATCCCACACCCCACACCTCCCACACCACGCACCACTTCTTGATAACTGATAACTGATAACTGATAACTGACTTAACACCCAAAACAATAAATCTTCTGGGTTTCTAATTGGTCGAAGATGGCAGAAGGTGGGATGTCAGTACCAATGTTGTGTCGGTTTAGTTGGACTTGCAGACCCGTAAGCGGATCGTGACCGGGAGCAACGAGGAATTCTAGTCGCTGGACGTAGGGTAAGGTCGATATGCTATCGAGAATTTGAGCGATCGCTTTTAAATAGGGATGATTTGGTTGTTGATACCAGTCTGGTGCAGCTAGTTCGGGTTGATCTAAGCCAACGTGAAATGTTAGGGAAGGTTGACCGAACAGTGCTACTGCTAAAGGTCGCGCCTCTTCCTGCAATAACAAATCATGTGTCCTGACTATGTGCCGTAGCTTTTCTAACCGCTCGTAACGTTGCGTGACGGATAAAGATTCTTCTTGCCAGTGAATTGCCACAGCAACTAAGTATGTTTGTAAGAGCATATGCCCTAGCTTGCTGGCTTTGGTGGCAAGGTAGTTAGAGTTGTAATCGTTGGCTTCAATCAGCAACGGCACGCGATCGACGACTTCTAAACCGTATCCCTTCAATCCAGCAATTTTGCGGGGATTGTTGGTAATTAACCGAATTTGTTTCACGCCCAAATCGTTGAGAATTTGCGCTCCTACCCCGTAGTTGCGCAAGTCGGCAGGAAAGCCAAGGCGTTCGTTGGCTTCTACAGTGTCCAGTCCCATGTCTTGTAGGGAATACGCTTTCAGTTTATTGATCAAACCTATGCCTCTACCTTCTTGACGTAGGTAAACGACAACTCCTGCACCTGCGTGTTCGATCGTTTTCAAAGCTGCTTGTAATTGCATCCGACAGTCGCAGCGTAACGAACCCAAAGCATCGCCCGTGAGACATTCCGAATGCATCCGCACCATCACGGGGCGATCGCGAAATTGAGCCGGATCGCCTTTGACAATTGCTACGTGTTCGGAGTTATCTACGCTGTTGCGATAAGCATAGATCTGAAATTCACCGAAGGAAGTCGGTAATTGAGCAATGGTCTCGCGAGTTACAAATCGCTCGTTTTGCAAGCGATAGCTAATCAGATCGGCAATACTAATAATTTTCAGTTGGTGATGTTTGGCGTATTCCATCAACTGATTCAACCGTGCCATTGAACCATCGGGGTTTTGGATTTCACAGATCACCCCCGCTGGATACAGCCCTGCTAATTGCGCTAGATCGATCGCTGCTTCTGTATGTCCGGCACGTTTGAGGACTCCACCAGTCCTGGCGCGGATGGGAAAGATATGACCGGGACGGCGTAGATCTGAGGGTTTCGTGGCGGGGTTGATCGCAACTTGAATCGTGCGGGCGCGATCTTCGGCAGAAATACCCGTTGTCACGCCTAGATGTGTCGCAGCATCGATACTTACCGTAAACGCAGTTTGATTGCTGTCGGTGTTATTAGTCACCATCAATGGTAGATCGAGTTCGTCCAGGCGATCGCCCGTCATTGCCAAACAGATTAATCCCCGCGCCTCCACTGCCATGAAATTGATCGTGTCTGGGGTTGCAAACTGAGCGGCACAAATGAGATCGCCCTCATTCTCGCGATTTTCGTCGTCTACGACAACAATGGAGCGTCCAGCTTTGAGATCGGCGAGAGCGGCATCGATCGAGTCAAACACAAAAGATTGATTAGAAGCGTTCTGAGGCTGCACAAAAATACATCACAAACAGAGTCTATCTCTGATTTTAGCCGCTTTAGTTGAATAGGGATGAAAGGAGATCTAACCATTTTCAAGAATGAGATCCACGATTTGTAGGGGCGCACATCTGTGTGTCCCTACTAACGTCTCTTATCTGATTATTTCACCGTTACTCGCCGACTCCAAGCTCGATAACCTAAAGCGAAGATACCTAAAACTGTACCAACAACAATTGAGGGTTCTGGTACGGCAACAGTAGAGCGATTTTCCTTGACTTCTACTAAGGTTAAGTTTGTCACGCGATCGAAAGTACGAGAAAAGAAACCTTCAGTTGAAGCTAATGCAGATTCGCGATCGCCGCCAAAATTTGTCGTCAAACTAATATTACTCAGATTTAATTGACTTCCATCACTGGAATTAAAATTGAGAAAATCGTTACCTCCAGAAGTCACGTTTCCTGAAATTGTAAATGAGTCTAGAAGCGTCCAACTATCTACATTACTAGTATCATATAGGGCAAAAGAAACCGTACCGTCAGCGATCGCGTTTTCAGTTTGCGGATTGTCTATGGATGTTGTTAAATTTAAATCGGCATCAAAATTAAAAGAAAAAGTTTCGCCACTATTGACGCTAAAGTTACCTAAAACTCCAGCAAAACTGTCTGCCGTTCCAGAGTAGTTGTTACCAGTACCATCGGCACTACTAAATGAGGAGTTGAAAGCAGATGGTGGTTCCGTCACAAAGCTGGCGACTGCATCTGTAGTAGCATTCACGTTTCCATCTGTGGCAAAAGTATTCGTAAAAGTATCAGTAATTACCTCGCTATCGAAGGGATTATGACTAAATTTATCGATTGTAACTGTAGATTCAGAGCTAGCAAAAGTGGCAGCAATAGTTGGAGTCGCTGCTAGAGTAAAAACTAAAGGTGCGATCGGCACGACAGTTCGCGCAATTTTTTGAGCAAGTTTTAGTTTTGGCACGAAAATTCTCCTCACGTCAGTTTCAAAAGACTAGCTTGCCTACCTAGAGCAATTTTTCTTGCTGACAGCACACCAGTACCGATGGTTCCGTTACTGGTAGTAGTGAAAGCAAACTCTATGTAATTTAACTACTGGCAGTATAAATTATTTCGCGATACTTACGTAATTCAATCTTGCCAATTGAATTTAAGCAAAATTTAATAATCGTGTCATATTGATGTCACATTTATCCATCAAACTTCATGCTACTGACCAACCTTTGCCATGCCGCATAGATAGTAAAAAATCACAGCTTGACAAAAACAGCGTTATAAGCACTAACAACTAATAATTAAGCGTTAACTCTTGAGATAGGAGTATCGATCGTGCCAACCTCTGATTCCCAAGTTTCCGTTTCAAACCGAGAAGAGTTGCCGACTCCGCCGCCGTCACCCCGCTCTCAGAAACGGTGGTGGCTGCTACTCATGCTCCTAGTCGGAGCTGGAGGAGTTGGACTGGGGCGAGGATTAACTCCCGCCAGCCAAGCCACTGCACCAGCGGCAGCAAAACCGCAACCACCTCGTCCCATAGAGACGATCGCCTTAACTTCAGGTACGGCAACTCGAAGCACCAGTATGTTAGGGCAAGTCGAGGCAAGCGAGAGCGCTACCGTCCGCACCAGAACATCGGGAGTCGTGCAACAAGTGTTAGTCCAACCAGGCGATCGCATCACCCCTGGTATGGTTGTAGCCATCCTTGACGATACAGATCAGCGTTTAGCCGTAGCCGAAGCGAGAGCGAGACTGGCTCAAGCTCGGAGCGAATTGGCACGCTTAGAAGTCGGTACGCGGCAGGAAATTATCGCCCAAAGGCAAGCCGAAGTCCGAGCAGCTCAAGCGCGAGAGCAAGAAGCTCAAGACAATTCAGAACGAACCAGAAGTCTAGTTAATACTGGCGCACTCTCGCGCCGGGAATTAGTCGAAGCAGAATCGCGGACGAATGCTGTCAGAGGGGAACGAATGCAAGCTCAAGCAGAACTAGCGGAAGCCACCGCCGGTCCTACTCGCGAAGAAATTGACGCGCAACGAGCTAATGTAGCCGCCGCCGAATCTGCATTAAACCAAGCAGAATTAGCCGTGCAACGCACGCGCATCAGAGCAGTATCGAGCGGTGTCATCCAAACACGGCAAGTCAGCAGTGGCGATTTAGTAGAAAGCGGTGACGAGATTGCCACTAAGGTTAATGGTAGTCAGTTAGACGTATTTCTAGAAGTGCCAGAATCACTCAGCGGCAGCGTCAGAGCGGGTATGCCCGTCGAGTTAACTGCGAGAGCGCTACCCAACTGGCGCGATCGCGCGACTTTAACGGGCATCGTACCATCTGCCGACACGGCTTCTCGACGGCAGCGAGTGCGGGTGAGACTATCAAATCCCCCTGCTAACCTCTTGCCAGGAATGGCAGTACAGGCGCAGTTACAGTTACCTAGCAATACTCCTAGTTTTGTCGTTCCCCGCGATACATTGACTCGGCGCGAAAATCGCTGGCTAGTATTTACCATTGCTGACGGGAAAGCCAGACAACTAGAAGTCGAACTCGTGGCAGACATGGGCGAAAAAATGGCGATCGCCAACCCGCAACTGAGACAAGGACAAGCGATCGTTGTACGGGGTGGGGATGGAATGAACTACCCCGCCGCAAGCGGACGGGGTATCAGAATCAAAAGAGAGATAATTGCTCATCTCGATGCAATTTGAGATAGTC
>NZ_JTJC03000012.1:29688-84104 GCF_000817735.3 Scytonema millei VB511283
AATGAACTACCCCGCCGCAAGCGGACGGGGTATCAGAATCAAAAGAGAGATAATTGCTCATCTCGATGCAATTTGAGATAGTCATTCCCCTGTTTTTTCACATACCTGGCAATCATCCCTTCATCACCATGTTTTCCAACTGTACTCGCAAAATACCCATCACTCCAAAACTCGCCGCCCCACAGCTGTTGTTTCACTTGCGGACAGCGTTTAAATACTTCTCTGGCTGTGAGACTTTTGAGCATTGTTACCAGCTTGGTCACACTATAAGTTGGCACTGACTGTACTAAGAAATGCACATGGTCTTTGTCCACACCAATTTCGACAAACTTGATTTCATAGCGTTTCTCAATCTCTAAACACACCTCCCTCAAAACTGCATCTACCTGTTCGTCGAACACAGCTCGTCTATACTTTGCGGGAAACACCAAATGGTAAAGCAACACCGTAACGTTATGACTTTTATGAATATATTCGCTCATTCCTCACATTTTACGCCGCAGAGCGGCGGGGAATTTGACCCGCAGAGATTAAAAGATGGGGCGGCTGTAAAGGTTAACAGTTGACGGCTGACAGTTGACGGTTAGCGTTTCGATTGTCTATTGAAGGAGTTGAGACAGGCGTTTAGTTTTGGAGATAAGTCTTTCACTATCGGTGTAAGTTTACTTACCTGTTCGGAAGTCAGCAAATTTCTTCTATATGCCAATCTCAACCAATGTCTTGTTTCATTTAAAGATCCCCTGGCGATTTTGACAAAACGCTGATTGTCCTGCAAATTATAGCGACCATTTCCCTCAGCAATATTTGCGCCAATACTATCAGCCGAACGGACAATTTGCTTACCAATCGTATCTTTAGCAAACCAATCCCATCCAGTTACAACATGCCACACTTCATTCGCCAACTTTTCTGACAACTGATAAACCTGCAAATTCTCAAAATTTTCCACATTAATTTTCCATATTTATTGATAGATATCAGTTAGATAGTTGATAAATATTAACTAAAATTTAACGCTCGCCAATACATGAACTACCCGGCACATTTATTATTCCCAGTTCTATTCAAAGAACAACCAATATTCAGTCAACCGTCAACCGTCAACTGTCAACTGTCAACCGTCAACCGTCAACCATCAACCATCAACCATCAACCATGAATTTGATTGAAACAGCCGTCCGCTGGCGGCACGGTACTTTCGTGTTGTTTTGCCTGCTAGCTGTATTTGGGATCTTCTCATTGTTGAGTTTGCCTTTGGAACTGCAACCAGGAGGCGATCGCCCTGAAATTACTATCACTACCACATACCCTGGTGCGGCTCCTACAGAGGTAGAAGATCTCGTCACTCGTCCGATTGAAGAACGGATGGAGGAAGTCTTAGGAGTACAGGAGATTACCAGCAACTCCCGTCCTGGTATTAGTGCTATTACGCTTGAGTTTACTTGGAACAGCGATGTGAACGAGCGGATGGTGGATGTGTTGAATAAGTTACAGCAGGTGGAAGAACTCCCCGCAGAAGTTGAAGAGTCTGATGTGGAGATGGTTGGAGGGAACAACTCGCCGATGATGTGGGTTGTCCTGACTCCAAGACAAGGTTTCCAGAGCAATCCCGATCGCTACCGCGACTTAGCCGAAGAAGTTATCGTCCCGAGATTGCGCCGAGTTGAAGGCGTGGGACAGTTTCTCATTCCTGGGGGTAGGGAACGAGAAGTTGAGGTGAGGGTTGACCCCAAAGCTTTGTTTGACCGCAACCTGACCATAGGCGATGTCGTGCGCGTGTTACGGGAAAACAATCGCGACATTCGCGGCGGTCCCCTAACGTTAGGCAGGCGAGAATACCGCGTGCGTACCCTCAGCCGCTCGCAAGATATCGAGCAAATTGCTGGATTTGTGCTGCGGCGCGATTCGTCGGGTACAGTCTACATGCGGGATGTGGCAACCGTGCAAATGGGGCGCAAACCTCTAGAGAGTGCTTTAATTTTTAACAATACTCCTGCCGTGGCAATTGGGATTATCCGGCGGGTTGGGGCAAACGTACCGGAGACATCTAGGGGAGTGAGGGCAACTCTGGCAGAGTTGGAAGCTCAATTCGATCGCCAAGGAGAAGGTATTCGCTTCGTCTACAACTACGATGAAAACGACTACATCGGACAATCAATTGCCTTGGTACAAGGCAACTTAGTCAGTGGGGCGCTGCTAGCAACAGCCGTATTAATTCTGTTTTTGGGTTCGATGCGGACAGTGGCAGTCGTTGCCTTGACGATTCCTACCACCTTAATAACAGTATTCATCGTCATGGCATTTTTGGGGCGATCGCTCAACATCATCAGTTTGGCGGGATTAGCGTTTGCCGTGGGAATGGTGGTAGACAACGCGATCGTCGTGATTGAAAATGTCTTTACCCACATGCAGCAGGGAAAAGGAGCAGTTCGCGCCGCGATCGATGGAACTCAAGAAGTTTGGGGCGCAATGTTAGGTTCTACCCTGACTAACGTTGTGGTGTTCGTTCCCTTAATTATGGTGCAGGGGGAAGCAGGACAGTTATTTGCAGATATGGCGATCGCTCTTTCTTGTGCTTCCCTATTTTCTCTATTTGCTGCATTAACTTTAGTACCGATGCTCTCTGGTTTGTTTCTCAAACAGCATGAAGCAATGCAAATGCTAGAAGTCGAGAGCCGGGAGTCGGGAGTCAGGAGTCGGGGGCAAGGGGGACAAGGAGGACAAGGGGAACAAGGAAGAAAAATTACTGTCAACTGTCAACCGTCAACCGTCAACCGTCAACCGTCAGCCATTCTACAAAAAATAGAACGAGCTATTTTTCGCACTTCCGCCGTCTTTCGCCTGTTTCAGGGCAAATTAGAATCATTTCTAGCATCTACCGTACTTTGGTCGCTGGGTGCGGGTCGTGTTGGACGTAGGCTAATTCTTGTTGCTATTCCCGTCATTCTGCTATTTACAAGTATCTTTCTACTACCTCCTGCTGATTATCTGCCTGAAGGCAACCGCAACTTAGTCTTTTGGGTGGCAGAACCATTACCAGGAACCAGCATTCCCGAAGCTATTCGCCTATCTCAACCTGCGAGAGATTTCTTGAGCCAGCAACCGGAAGTCGAGCGCGTCATGTTTATCGAACGTCCTGGTAGGCGCGGGATTGCAGCAATCCTCAAACCTGAATTTGCCACTACCAACGGACTAGCGAATATGGTCGAGCGAATGCGACAGCAGAGCAATAACTTTCCTGGCTATCGCTTCCTGATTCCGACACGCTTCTCGATTTTTCAAGACCCAGGTAAGGAGTTTGAAATTCAAATCGTGGGTGCAGATTTGCAGCAATTGAGCCAGTTAGAAACGCAGATAACCGATCGCCTGCGGTCATTTCCTGGCGTGCGCAACGTCCGGTCAGATTATGTCTTTGGTGCTGGGGAATTGCAGGTGATTCCCAACCGCGAACGTTTAGCTGAAGTTGGGTTATCGGAGGCGGAAGTCGGGGCGATGGTGGAAGCAGCGTTAGGTGGTCGGATCGCTTCTGATTTTATCGATGGCAAAGAAGAACTGGATGTTTCGGTGGAGTTACAAAATCTCTTTGTCGAAACTCCAGAACAATTGCGCCAACTGCCTTTGTATACTAGTCGCGGACAGCAAGTACAGCTAGCGGATGTTGCTGAGGTGCGGGAGACGACTGGACCCGATGTCATCAACCACGTTAACCTAGAGCGATCGATTACTCTGACAACTTCCCTCGAACCTACAGCACCTTTAGGATCGTTAGTCAATAGCGCAGAAACTCAAGTCTTAGCTCCACTCAGAGCCAATCTTCCCGCCGGATATCGGTTGGATTTATCTGGCTCTGCCGATCGCTTGGCTGAAACCTTATCGCAATTATCCTCCGCTTTTATCCTGTCTGTTCTGATTATTTACTTGCTACTAGTAGCACTGTATCGCTCCTTTCTCTACCCAGTTGTCATCATGGCAACAGTACCGATGGGGATGAGTGGCGGATTGTTGAGTCTGGCGATCGCCAACCGAATTCCCGGTGTTATCATCCCCTTGGATATGATTACGGCACTAGGATTTATCATCTTGACTGGGGTAGTGGTAAACAACGCGATCTTATTGGTAGACCGCGCTTTACAACTCCAAGCAGAAGGTGAAGACTACGATAAGTCTCTTTACAATGCCACCCGCGATCGCCTCCGTGCTATTTTCATGTCAGCTGGGACGAGCGTATTGGGGATGTTACCTTTAGCAGTTGTTCCAGGGCAAGGAGCGGAATTGTATCAAGGTTTAGGCATCGTCCTCACCGGTGGCTTAGCTTTCTCAACCATCCTCACCCCTACAGTCGTTCCCGCCATTATGGGGTTGCTACGTGATTTGTCTGGACGCAAACAGTTATCAGTTGTCAGTTATCAGTTGTTAGGGAGCAGGGAGTAGGGAGCAGGGAGCAGTTATCAGTGACCAGCGACCAGTTATCCGCAACCAATGAGCAGAGGAGCAGGGGAGCTGAGGGAGAATTACTTCTGACTCCTGACTCCTAATTTTTGACTTTTGACTTTTAACTTTTGACTTGTTTGTCACCCTGACTTAGCATCGGGAATCGTAATATCAATCGGAATGACTTCTGAAGCGCTCGCGCTCAGTGGTGGTTGAATCGCGTTAGCATTACCAACAACTAGGGTGACGAGTTTTTCTGGCTGGAGATATTTTTTGGCAACTCGTTGGACATCAGCCGCAGTCGTGACTTGTACGCCGCGCTGGTAGCGAAACAAGAAATCAGATGGATAACCGAAATATTCGTACCGCATTAAACGAGACAGAGTTTGGCTGGGGTTTTCAAAATTGAAGACAAACGAATTCAACACCGATTCTTTAGCGCGTTGTAACTCGTCTGGTTGAACTCTGTCGGTTTGCAGTTTTTCAATTTCAGTCCGAATAGCACGCAGAAAAGGGACAGTCGCAGCCGAACGAGTTTGTCCCCCCGCCACAAATAACCCAGGATAATCAAAGCGGGGACTCCAGACACCATAGACAGAATAAGCCAAACCCTGACGCGATCGCACGGAATTAAACAACCGTCCGCCAAATCCGTTTAAGACTTGATTCATCA
Source organism: Scytonema millei VB511283 (assembly GCF_000817735.3). Taxonomy (NCBI): domain Bacteria; kingdom Bacillati; phylum Cyanobacteriota; class Cyanophyceae; order Nostocales; family Scytonemataceae; genus Scytonema; species Scytonema millei. Next base: position 34,793 of record NZ_JTJC03000012.1, read on the forward strand.
CGTCTAAAGCGGGATAATCAGGACTGTTGAGCTGTCCGCCTAAATGTCCAACTTGAATGTAGCTTTGAGTTAGCTGGGGGCGATCGACAAAAAACAATCCCCCCAACTTAGACTGAGAGGCTGTGGGAATTTGGGGTTGGGATAGATTTGGTTGAGATTTCCAATTGCCGAAATATTTTTGAATCAGCGATCGCATTTTCTGCGAGTCGAAATCTCCAACAATGCCCAAAATCAGATTATTGGGATGAAAATATTGACGATAAAATTTCACTAAATCCTGGCGGGAAATATTATCTAACGTGGCATATTCCACCGTTCGCGCATAAGGGCTATCACTGCCATAAACTAATTTTTGAAACTCCCGCCCGACGATTCCATTCGGATCGTCATTACGGCGAGCGATTCCGCCTCTAACTTGAGTTTTTGCCAAATCTAACTTTTCTTGAGCAAATATTGGTTGTTGTAAAACTTCTGCGAATAGCCCAAACACCATTTCTAAATCTTCACTCAAGGCGCTAAAACTAGTAGAACCAGAAGCATCATTAATTCCAACTTCTACCGCTGCTGCTCGTTGTTCCAATAACAGATTTAACTCATCTGCGGAATGTTTCTGCGTCCCACCAGTTCGTAATACAACTCCAGTTAAATTTGCCAATCCTACTTTATCTGCTGGTTCCCAGCGATCGCCCGTCCGAATTATTGCCGTTCCTCCCACTAAAGGTAAATCCCGATCCGGCATCAAATACACCACCATACCATTTGGCATTTCGTAGCGATCGTATTTGGGAATTTGTACTGGTTTGAGGGGGGGGAATTCTAATTCTGTATAATGCTTGGCTGTAGCTGCGGTGGCTGGTGGATGGTAGACAAGTATTAATAAAAGCGTTGTGACAATTAAACTAATTCTGTAAAAATTACGGATAAGGTGTTTGTCCCGCGTCATAGTGATTTTGGATCTGGGCAATTTGAATTATTGTGTCATGTAGACTGTAGGGGCGCACAGCTGTGCGCCCCTACGATGATGCTTTCACGCAGCAAAATTAAATTACACCAAAGAGCGATCGGTGAGGATTTCGTAACCGCTTTCTGTAACTAACACGGTATGCTCGAACTGGGCAGAAAGACCATTATCTACCGTTACAGCCGTCCAGCGATCGGCAAGAATGCGCGTAAATCTCGATCCGGCATTCAAAATTGGCTCAATTGCTAGCGTCATTCCCGCACGGAGTTTAACGTTAGGCATTTCCCGGGTACGGAAGTTGAAAACCGAGGGTTCTTCGTGTAAATTGCGACCAACACCATGTCCGGTAAAGTCTTCGACAATTGTAAAACCGTTTGCCTCTACGTGGTCTTGGATTGCCCCTGCAATATCCATGAGATAATTTCCAGCCTTAACTTGCTCGATCCCTTTATACAGAGATTCTTCGGCAACGCGGATCAGTTTAGCTGCTGTTGGACTAACTTCACCAATAGCGATCGTAATGCAAGAATCACCGTGAAAACCTTGATGGAAAGCTCCTGTATCAACTTTTAAGACATCTCCTGTCTTCAAAACTTTTTTTGGATTGGGAATTCCATGTACGACTTCATTGTTAACACTGGCACAAATTGAAGCGGGAAAACCGTGATAACCCTTAAAACTAGGAGTTGCATCCATTTCGCGAATGCGCTTTTCAGCATAGGCATCGAGATCGGCAGTCGTCATCCCAGGCTGCACCATCTCAGAAATCTCTTTTAATACCGTTGCCACAATCTTAGCTGACTGCCGCATAATTTCGATTTCACGGGGAGATTTAATTTCAATACCCCGCCGTTGCTTTTTTTGGCGCTGAGATTGAGCAGGTTGTTGAGGAAGAAGATTACTGAGAATATTCATGGAGTTTTATGGGAACAGATGGGGTGACTGTGGAAAAACCAAGTTGGCTCTGAATTTGTTATCCAGGCTAACGATTCAAACACCTTTTCTATTTTAATTTACACTCCTTCACTTTGAGTCGATTGTGGTTTGACTTATGCGGCGATCGCGATATTCCCCTTCATTCCTGCTTCTGTATGCCCGGGAATCGGACAGCGCAAAGCGTACTTGCCTGATTTCAAAGGTACAAATACCCATTCTGCCTTGGCTCCTGGTTTGAGTTCTAATTCGTGGATCGCCCCTTTAATCTCTACATTGCCAGCTTCTACTTTTTGCGTCCAAATACCATCAGCAAAGTCTTTTGCCGTAAAATAGTGTTTTTGCGGACTGGGATTGGTCAGTATGAGTTTGTAACGTTTAAAGGCAGATAAATCTAAAGAGTCTGGCACAAACTTCAGCTCGTTACTAGCAGTTCCCAAGCTGACGGAAATTTCCGTTGCTGGCTGACGCAACAAATCTACAGATGGGGTTGTACTCGTCGCCGCTTGAGCTAAATTTGGCATAGCGATCGCCGTACAGATTATCAACCCTGCCACAAAAAAGAATTTTTTTAAATAGCGCATCATAAAATCTACCTGTGATGGTAAATATCTAACTCGTTAAGGGCGGGAGTCGGTAGGGGCGCATAGCTGTGCGCCCGTACAAGGGAGCCGGGAGTTGGGAAAGTGGCTAAAATTGCTACCTCTGCTCCCCTGCTCCTCACTCCTCACTCCTCACTTCCCTTGTGCCGTAGCACTACCAGGACCAGCGGTCACGATCGCCAGCTTATCTGGTTGCAACAATTCTTTTGCTGTCAGATTGACTTTTTCTAAAGTGACAGCTTGAATTTTTTGTGGGAAGTCACGTAATTCCTCTTCACCCAGCCCGAAAACAGCATTCATTAAGATCGTACTAGCAAGAGCGTCAGGACTAGCAAGGGAAACAGTATAACTACTGGTAAGAGAGCGCTTAGCTGCCTCTACTTCCTCTGCTTTTACGCCTTGAGTTTGAATTTGTTGCATTAATTTGCGGGCGCTGGCGATCGCTTTTTGGGCATCAGTTGGGTCGGTTTGCATTCTAATTGCAAATGGTCCGGCGTGTCTGCCAGCTTGGAATGCACTATAGATGCCATATGTCAACCCTTGGCGATCGCGAATTTCCGTGCCTAAACGACTAGAAAGCGTATCGCCACCCAAAATTTGATTCAACACTAAAGAGCTATAGTAGCGCGGGTCTTGGCGATCGATTCCCCGATATCCCAAAATCGTGACCGATTGCGTTTTTCCCGGCATAATCGGGTTAAACTGCTCGACTTTCGGTGGAAGAGATACGGTTGGGTAGGCGATCGTTGGTGGTTTACCCGTCCCTTGCCACTTTGCTAATTGTTGCGTCAACAGCGATCGCACTGCTTTTGGATCGAAGTCTCCTAATAAAGTCAAAATCGTTTGGTCGGGACGGTAATGAGTTCGATAAAACTCCAACACCTGCTGACGGTCAAGACTCTGTAAGCTTTCCTTGGTCGGGAAGGTATGGAAAGGATGATTCGCAGGATAAATTGTCTGTTGAAACTTCCGTTGCGCTACCCGTGCGGGGTTATCCAAGTCTAGCTTGAGTTGAGTCAAGGCGCGTTGGCGCGATAGCTCTAATTCGCGATCGGGGAATGTGGCATTTTGTACCACATCTGCCATCGTTTGAATGACTACAGGCAGATCTGTTTTTAAACTATAACCAGCAATTTCTACGCCTTCGCGATTCGCAGAAAAACCCAAACTCGCTCCTCTATCTTCTAGCGTCTTGGCAAGTTGTAAAGCATTCTGACTCTTCGTCCCATTCATCAGGTTGTCTGCGGTCATGCTTGCCAAACCACCCGACCGATCTGGATCGAATTCCGTCCCTGCTTGGATGTATCCGCTAAGAGTTACAGTTGGCGTACTGGAATCGGGTAAGAGCAATACTTGTAAACCATTGTCCAGAATAAATTCTTCCGGTAGCCGCCGCGCTTTCGGTGTAGCCGCAACATTTACAGGTGGTAGGTATTTAGCTACCTCTGCCGGATCGACAGGTGAACCCAAGTTAAAGCTTTCTGTCGTTTGACCAGTACCCGCTCCCCCAGCACCACCGGGTTGTCCGGCGATTTGGGTGGGTTCAAACTTCCCTACAGTGCGTTTCTCGCTAGCTAAGTAAGTATTTGCTACTCGCTTCACATCGTCTACCGTTACCTTATCCAAAGCGGCTAGGTAGCGATCGATATAGCGATAATCGCCAGCCGTAGTTTGGCTATAACCTAACTGCGTTGCCTGGGAACTGATATCGCGATTGCTCAGAATTATCGTTGCTTTGAGTTGGGCTTTGGCGCGGTTGAGTTCTTCCGGCGTGACTCCTTTCGTCCGCAAATTCGCGATCGCCTGCTCCTGCGCTGCTTCAATTTTATCTAACTGTTGCCCTGGAGCTGCTGTCGCTGAAAGTTCGTACCAACCCCCTGCCATCATATTCGCCGTGCCACCACCCGCCGCACTCGCTAAACCCGATTCCACCAAAGTTTGATACAGCCGAGAACTTCGCCCTTCTGTCAAAATATAATCCATTGCATCCAGTGCGGGAACATCAGGGTGATTCGCATCCGGCAAGGGATACACGACTTGCAACGTCGCCGCCGCCCCTGGCTCTTTGAGAACGATCGGCTTATTGTTAGGACGAGTTGAGGGAGCTGAGGAAGCTGAGAAGGCAGGGGAAGAGTTTATTCTTCCTTGTCCTCCTTGTCTCCCTTGTCCTCCTTGTCCCCCGACTCCCGACTCCCGTACGGACGGGTTTAGAAACCCGCCCCTACGGTCTCCCGCTCCCTTCACCCGATCCGGTACTTTGCCAAAAACCTCTTTCACTGCTTTTAGCGTCGGTGCAGTATCAAAATCACCTACCACAATCAGCGTGGCGTTGTCGGGGCTGTAAAACCTGTTGTAATAATCTCTGACTTTTTCAGCAGTAAACTTTTCTACGTCAGCTTTAGTACCACCTACAGGCAATCCATAAGGAGAGTCAGGAAACGCAGCACGCCTCACGGCGCGATCGAGGCGATAAGTAGGACTGTTCTCATAACCCTGTAGCTCAGAAATGACAACTCGCTTTTCACTCGCTAGTTGTTCGTCATTGATTAGTGCATTCTGCATCCGGTCTGCTTCAAGTTCCAGCAGCGCCTTCAATTTATTTCGTTCTACCGTGCCAAAATATGCTGTTTGGTCGAAGCTAGTAAAAGCATTGGACTCACTGCCTAAAGCACTAAACAGGCGACCAAATTGAATTGGACGGGTCGTTGTACCTTTGAATAGCATATGCTCCAATTGGTGGGCAATACCGTTTACCCCTGGAGCTTCATTGCGCGATCCAACTTTGTACCATACCTGGACGCTAACGACTGGTGCAGTATGGACTTCTTTAGTTAAAACCGTTAGACCGTTTTCCAGTATTGTTTTACGGACATCTTCCGTGACGGATAGAGGCGATCGCGTGACTGTAGCAGCAGGACGCTGAGAGTCAGCAGCAGCCGGAAAACTCAGCGTTATTCCATTAGCCAAGAACAGCACTCCACTCAGACAAAGAGTGAATGGAATCACAAATAGCCGATGACGGCGTAAATAAGTAAAAATCCGCATGAATTGTTTTAATTAACAGTCAGTGGTTGCTAAGTTAAGTAGTCTTATTGACTCTACTGTAGTCCGCCGATCGCGACTTGGCGATTAGCATTTATTTACTTAGGCATTGACTTTTGTTTAAATTTTTTATCTCAATCTATCTGCGATCGCCTTGCATTCAAAACCTACTTATTCGATCTCGGCTCAAATCAGACTTAAATAAGTGAGTTGAGAACCATAAATATTCATCAACTCATCTATTTATGTACGTAGTCTGCGTACTACTGACGAGATCGCCTATATTCATGAATCAATTTGCAATTCAATGCTCGCACCATGATTTATATATTCTTGAAATAAGTTGAGGTCATTTTTCATCATTAATTTACAATTCACCCTAGTCATTCTCTGTAGTTTTACGCAATAATTTTTATTTAGTTAAAAAGTTGGATAGTCTATTTTGCTTAAAACACAAGACTTAATTTTTATAGATTATAATAGCTTTATCTTAACTATGAATATAAAAAGAGTGCAATGAATTGAGTTAAATAATTTTGTCTAAATAATATAGATATAGAGCGTAAGTTTCGTCTTATTGCTGCATCTATAAACCCGATCTTTTGCAGCATTAATGGACACAGATTAAACCCTCAACTCTGTGATGAATAAATGGACATAATTGCTGCACAGTCTTTAATTATTCAAAAGTTGTTTTTCAAATTCACTTGTATTGCATGAAAACTGACTACTCAAGCCCGTATGATTTAATACTTTATTCGCTAGTGCTAGCTAGACATCAGTGATTACACTTACTAAATTTTAAGTATAAAAAATAACATAAAGCAATTTTATTTCTTACGGGAAACACTAGTTGACAATCTTAAGAAATAATGAAATTATCGAATCATAACGAGTTTAAATCTTTGCGATAAGAAATTCTAAACTCAGTCAACTCAAACAACATAAATAGATCGAAAAAAGCGCTCCTTAGTTGCTTGAATATCTATATTATGCATTGAGGAAAAATCTCATCAATGTATGTAAAAATCATCTGCTATCCTTCATCTTTTATCGATATATATTCAGTGAGGCTGAAAAGCTACATGCATATTTTTTCATCTAAATTCTACCTATGTTGATAGCAGTGCATGTGTCATCTTCAGTTTGAAGTTTTGCCAAACATAGGGAAAAGGTATGATGAAAAAAATTTATCTTTGACAGCTAAGAGCTGTAGAAATAGTTTCTTTTACTCAACTCAGTAGTTTTCAAAATGTTCAGGTCACTTCTTTAGCTCTGGTATAGCCCTCATGCCCCAGCTATCTCAGGCTAGTCCTGTGCATTGCAAACTATGTTATTTCTCTTGACTTAACTCATTCACAAATTACTCAGGACTATTCATGGTAACTATTATCAAGCGATCGACTCCCATTTTAGAAAGGCAAGCTCGCCGCGAATCGAATGCGCGAACATACGCTCGAAACTTGGGTTTAGCACTATCAGAAGCTAAGGGCATTTACGTTAAAGACGTAGATGGCAAAACATATATCGACTGCTTAGCCTGTGCAGGTGCATTACCATTAGGACACAACCACCCAGCCGTCAAGCAAGCAATCTACGACGCGCTCAATAGCGATCTGCCCATGCAGACATTGGATCTGATCACGCCAATTAAGGATGAATTTGTGTCCGAGTTGTTCGAGTCCTTGCCAGCAGAATTTAGCAAAAATGCCAAAATTCAATTCTGCGGTCCTTCCGGTTCCGATGCTGTTGAAGCTGCACTCAAGCTAGTCAAAACTGCTACAGGTAGACGGGCAGTTGGTGCTTTTCGCGGTGGCTACCACGGTATGACGCACGGTTCATTGGCGCTGATGGGAAGTTTAGGTCCCAAAATGCAAGTCCCAGGGTTAATGCCAGACGTTCATTTCTTCCCCTACCCTTATCATCATCGCTACCCCATTGGTGCGGGTGACTTCGAGCAAGATTATCAACAGTGCAGCCAATACCTAGAGACAACCTTGGGCGACCCAGAGGGTGGAATTTTACCCTTAGCTGGTTTAGTCATGGAAATCGTTCAAGGTGAAGGAGGTGTAATTCCAGCACCGGACGCTTGGGTGCGCGAGGTACGTAAAATTACGCGAGAACGAAACATTCCTCTAATTGTGGATGAAGTCCAAACTGGTTTGGGTAGAACAGGGACGCTCTACGCCTTTGAACGTGCTGGAATCATACCTGATGTCATCCTTTTATCTAAGGCAGTTGGGGGTAGTTTACCGCTAGCAGTCATTCTTTACAAAGATGAATTAGATACCTGGCAACCAGGCGCACACGCAGGTACTTTCCGAGGAAATCAACTAGCAATGGCGACTGGACTCGCCACCATTCGCTACATCCGCGAAAATCAACTCGCCACCTATGTCGAGCAAATGGGGATGCATTTTCAGATGCAACTGTGGCAAATTCAAGCCGAATTCTCCCAAATCATTGCTGACGTGCGGGGGCGGGGACTGATGGTGGGAGTAGAACTATCCGCACAAGTCAGACATCTCGCCCGCCAACTTCAAGCTGAGTGCCTCGATCGCGGTTTAATTATCGAACTGGGCGGTCGTAATTCCAGCGTCGTGCGCTTTCTACCACCTTTGATTATTGAAGCGTCACAGATTGATGATGTCTGTCAAATTTTCCGAGATGCAGTAGCAGCTGTTGCCCAGGAGAACATCTAATCAAAAATGGACTTACAGCATTTTCTCAACCACAATCCTGAAAGCTTAGCCCAATACGCTCAGACCGTACAGCAAACTCAGAAGCTAATTCAGGACTGCCTGAGCCAGCAAGAAAGCGTCTTCAGTGGTTTATCTCCCGCAACTCTCAGCGAGTTTCTCACTCAAAAGATTCTGCCAGAGCAAGGAATCCCGACTCAGCAAGTTCTACAAGAAGCAGTAGAGGCGATCTTCAGCCATTCGATCGCCGTGCATCATCCCGATTGCGTGGCTCACTTGCACTGCCCCGTATTAATTCCCTCTCTGGCAGCAGAAATGCTGATCTCGGCATTCAACCAATCGATGGACTCTTGGGATCAGAGTGGCGCAGCGACGTTACTAGAGCAGAATTTGATTAACTTCATGTGTCAGTTGTATGGTTACGATGCCAAGGCTGATGGCACTCTTACCAGTGGTGGTACGCAGTCTAATTTTATGGGACTGATGTTAGCCCGAGATTATGCCTTGCAGCAGCATGGGTTTCAGAGTCAACTGCACGGATTGCCAAACTTAGCAGGGCGATTTCGGATTCTCTGTTCGGAAGTAGCACACTTTAGCGTGCAACAATCGGCAGCAATTTTAGGCTTGGGTATGGATGCAGTCGTGCGCGTCAAAGTCGATCGGAACTATCGCCTCTGTTCGCAACATTTGGTGCAGTGCTTGGAAGATATCGATCGGCAAAATTTGATTCCGATTTGCATTGTCGCGACAGCTGGGACGACAGATTTCGGTAGCGTCGATCCGATCGCCGAAATGAGTGCGATCGCCCGCGAACACAACACCTGGTTGCACGTCGATGCTGCCTATGGTGGAGCGTTAATGCTCAGCGATCGCCATCGCCAGAAACTAGCTGGCATTCACCAAGCTGATTCGATTACGATCGATTTTCACAAACTCTTCTATCAACCGATTCCCTGTAGTCTGTTCTTGCTCAAAGATAAATCTCGCTTTGAATTGATGCGGCTAAATGTTGCTTACCTAAATCCAGAGCATAACGAAGACGAAGGCATACCCGATTTAGTCACAAAATCAATTCAAACCACTCGTCGATTTGATGCGGTCAAACCATATATTGCCTTTCGCTCCCTCGGGCGAGAATTCTTTGCTGGCGTTGTCGATCGCGGCATCGATCTAACCCAGCAAATCGCAGCACACATCGAGCAAGATCCGCAGCTAGAACTAGCAGTCAGCCCTGAGATGAGTACTGTTGTCTTTCGATATCGGTCCACCAACGCTGTAAATTTGGGCATCAAACAAGCCTTATTACAAACAGGTAAAGCCGTCATCGGTCAGACCGAAATCCAAGGCAAGGCATATTTAAAATTTACCCTGATCAATCCCCTAGTCACCTTCGATCGCACTGTTGCCCTCGTCGAAAAAATCAAACGGCTAGGAACCATGCTCAGCGAATCGCCCAACTTTCTCCAACCTGCAATAGAAGCGGGAGTTGGGAGTCGCTAGGGGCGCTTTCTCTGCGCGCCCGTACAGAAGTCGGAAGTGATGACTCCCTGTTCCCTGATAGCTGTCAACCATCAACTGTCAACCGTCAACTAATAACTGAACTATGTTAAAACCAACACCCGTATATCCTAGAATCGCAGCACTATGTAAGTCTCGGAAATGGCAGTCCTGGGAAGGTTACATCATGGCAGACACTTACAACTTCTCGGTCATGCCTGAGTATTTAGCAATCCGCAATACGGCTGCTTTGTTTGATTTCTTTCCACTGTACGTCTATCTCATTCGCGGTGCAGATGCGGCTTTGTTACTAGACCGACTAATTACGCGCAATATTAATAAGTGCAAAATCGGGCAAGTCATGTATACAGCTCTGTGCGATGCTGAGGGTAAGTTACTCGACGATGGCACAGTTTATCGTTTTGACGAAACAACGTTTCAATTGACGACCAATACACCAACCTTAGATTGGGTGCAGGCAAATGCCGCAGGCTTGCAAGTCGAGATTCAAGATAAAACTCTGACAACTAACACCCTTCCCTTACAAGGACCGAAATCCCGCACTATCTTGAATCAAGTTGCTGCTACTAACTTAGATGGGCTAAAGTATTTCAATTTCGTCGAGACAAAAATTCGCGATATCCCCGTGGTGATTTCCCGTACTGGATATACAGGCGATCTCGGTTACGAAGTTTGGTCGGAAGCGAAAGATGCGATCGCCCTGTGGGATATTTTGATGGCAGCAGGAAGCTCGGAAGGTATTCAGCCTGCTGGTTTCTACGCGCTGGACTTGGCAAGAATTGAAGCTGGTCTAATTTGGTACGAGTACGATTACATTCCCTCTCGGCAAGCTCAAACCGACGCAGAAAAAGTGTCTCCCCTGGAAGTCAGCTTGGCTTGGACTGTAGACTTTAGCAAGGCAAGTTTCATCGGTCGGGAAGCATTGCTGAAGGAAAAAGAACAAGGAGTACAGCGACAGTTGGTAGGATTGGAGTTAGATCGCCAGTTTTTACATCAAACTTACGGCGAACAATCTTTATTTCTACAAGATTTACGGACTCCTTGGCGGACGAAGTTCCCCGTTCGTGTGGGAGAACAAATAATCGGTCAGGTAACGAGCGGCTGTTGGTCGCCCGCAGGTCAAAACTATATTGCGATCGCTTGTGTATCATCCAACTACGCCCAAGCGACAACTTCCCTCACCCCCAAAATGGCTGTGGAAATTCACGGGCAAAGCATCCCCGCCAGCATCAAATCTCTTCCCTTCTACGATCCAGACCACAAGCGCAGTACTGTAACTAGCGCTCCTACTTTGGCATTAGCTTGAAGTTTAGACTGATTGCAGTTTGGGTAAAGTCCGAATAAATTCTAAGGGTAAACCATCAGTATCGGCGATAAATGCGACTTCATAAACGCGATCGCCGATTTGCTGTTGCGTGGGTTCTAATAAGACTTTTAAAGGTTGATACTGTTCTGGTTGGGTTTCAGCAGCTTGGGCAAATCTATCCTTTACAGAAGTTAACCAACTTGGTAAATCGGTAGCAGTCTCAGTCAAATCGAAAGATAGGTGATAGTATCCCACGTAATGCTCGTCACCAAACGCATCTGGGGCGGGGCGCGGCTGGGGAATTTGAATTAATTCAATCCGCCCCCCTAATCCTTCCATCCAGCAAGCCAGAGTGTAGCCCGTGGTAAAGCGATCGCACACAGTAAATCCTAACTGCTCGTAAAAGGCGATCGCTTTGTGAATATTTGCAGTCCGAATTGAGGCGTGGTGCATGACTAGGGGCAAGGGGTGAGGGGCGCGGGGCGAGGGAAAGAGGACAAGGGGGACAAGGGGGAATGTACAACTACTTTCTTCCCCGACTCCTTACTTCCTACTCCCGACTCCCTATTCACTCAAATAACCGAAAGTAGGGATAGCGGACGGGGACTCCTGGTTCTTTCTCCAGATCGAAGTTAATCACTTCCCAGCAGGGTTCATCTTCGGGAGCAGGGCTAAATTCTACGGGTAAGCCGTAAAGCCTGGGTTTGGTTTGGTCGGATTGCCCCTTCCAGGGGGTACTGCGCTCCAAGTAACCACTGATTAAGTCTTGATAGCGACGAGCGATAATCACCCGCGTGGCGCGATAACCCTGTGTATACAGCCTGTCCAGTGCTTCGTGAATTTCAAACCTAATCCCATCTGGGTGAGTATGTTGTCTGTACCACTCGTTATTCCAACGCCGCCAGTGGCGACCCGACTGGAGATGAATTAATTCACCTGTTTTAGGATCGGCTTCAAAAGCCCCGTGACGCGGACATAGATAAGTATCCGTCAATGTTAGCGCCGGGATCGGTTGGCGACAGTGGGGACACGGAATTTCTGGACCAAATATTGGGTACTGCAAGCCTGGATTGATCATGAGGCGTAAACCAGAATACTGACTTGTCTACCACTGCCGTTGGTTCGATTCTGTTTTTGCGACCAACTAGAGCTTTTTAGACCCACCACCGCCTCCTAAAGACTATCACATTGCGATTATTTGTATAGAATAGCTACACCCTTATAGATTTGAAATCTTAAGGTTTTAAGCTAAACGATGATTCTTAATCATCATATAGAACATTCTATCGTGTCTGCCCAATCCTACTGGTCAATTCCCGATCTTTCCCCGGCTGCCTTTGTTGCAGCTAATGCTGTCGTCATGGGTGCTGTCAAGCTGGCAAAAGGTGCGAGTATTTGGTACGGAGCCGTGGTGCGCGGTGATGTCGAGAGGATTGAAATTGGTGAATGCACTAATATTCAAGATGGTGCTATCTTACACGGCGATCCTGGGAAACCGACTGTTTTAGAAGATTATGTTACGGTAGGACATCGTGCGGTCGTACATTCAGCTTACGTCGAGCGGGGCAGTTTAATCGGTATTGGAGCAGTCATTTTAGATGGTGTCAGAGTCGGAGCGGGAAGCATTGTGGGAGCGGGAGCAGTTGTCAGTAAAGATGTCCCACCGCGATCGCTTGTTGTCGGAGTCCCCGCTAAAATTTTACGGGAAGTCTCCTCAACCGAAGCCGCAGAATTGATCGAACACGCTCGTCGCTACGAAAAACTCGCCCTCGTCCATGCAGGAAAGGGAACCGATCTCGGGTTTTATCGAGAATAGGGACAAGGGAGAACTCGTAAGTCGTAAGTCGAGGACAAGGGAGACGAGGGAGCAGTTTGTTTTGACTTTTGACTTTTAGCTTTTGACTTTTGAAAAGGACTAGTCAATTTGTCGTTTTCGGCTAACAATTAAAGATGAGAAAATTTCAAAAATCTTTAAACTCTATTTAAGAGAGGAAGACATATGGACATCGATCTGCGCGTTGCTTTTGTTCTGCTACCAGTAATTGCTGCTGCTAGCTGGGCGCTATTCAACATCGCTCCCGCTGCAATCAGGCAAATTCAAGGCTTTTTCAACAAAGAAGCTTAATTTGAGGAACTGGGGGTTAGAAAGCGTAGGGTGCGTTCAATAACGCACCCTACATGAAGCTTCCAGTTACGTTGCAACCCGCTTGCGAAGAGACTCAGCCCGTCGTTTTGCCGTACTGTTTTTTGGCTCTGACTCTAATACTTGCTCGTAAGCTTGTAGTGCTTGGGTAGTCAAGTTCTTTCGTTCGTAGGCGTGACCGACGTTATTAAGCGCTGTAGTATAGCTTGGATATAATCTCAAGGCTTCTTTGTAGTTGCGAATTGCCAAGTCGTATTGCTCTTGAGCAAAATAAGCATAACCCAAGCCATTGTAGATGAGAGCTAGATTTTCTGGGTTTTGCTCTTCTTGCTCTACTGCTTTGAGCGCTTTTTGAAAATTGACGATCGCCTGGGTGTAAAGTTTTTTATCTAAATAAATCCCACCCAACTCGTAATATTCTTCGGCTGTGCCTTGGGCTTGAGACAACTTTTTTTGCAGTTGTGCCAGAGTACCTTCAACGCGGCGTGTTTTAAAGACTTGGCGAAAGATAGCAAGTGCCGTTCCGCCCAGCAGGACTAACAAGATTAGCAGATAGACAGCTGCTAGATTTTTATCCATTGGCTGTAAAAACTCAAATGAAAATAGTGTTTCTATCTTCATTATCCTGCGACTGCGGTGGAGTTATTGCAATTTTGGTGGAATTAAACTTGTTTGAAGTCAATGCGATCGCCTCAGACTCAACTTCAGTGAATAGAATTCCTAGCTGCACGGACTCTCAGACAGATAGGAGTTCAGCGAATCAGTGAGGGAAGAAAACTAACAATTCCAGGAAAGACGATAATCGCCAATAAAACGAGCAGTTGCAGAATGATAAACGGAACCACACCGCGATAAATATCTCCGGTGGTGACTTCGCGGGGAGCAACACCTCGTAGATAAAACAGAGCAAAGCCAAAAGGCGGGGTGAGAAAGGATGTTTGTAAGTTAGCTCCCAATACCACGCCATACCAAATGAGATTCAAGCCTAATTTCTGCGCTACAGGGACAAACAGAGGTACAACAATAAAGGCAATCTCAAAGAAATCGATAAAAAAGCCGAGGATAAACACCACCAGCATACTGACGAACAAAAAGCCAATTTCGCCACCAGGAAGGTTGGTCAGAACGTCAAACATGAAGCGATCGCCATTTAAGCCGCGAAATACCAAACTAAAAGCGGTCGAGCCAATTAAAATGAAAATTACCATGCTGGTAATTCGCAAGGTGACATCGCAAACTTGCCAAAGCGATCGCCAACTCAATTGACGATTAAAACCAGCTAGTATCATTGCACCCAAGCATCCCACTGCACCTGCTTCTGTGGGTGTGGCAATGCCAAAGAAGATACTGCCCAACACTAATAAAATCAACAGCAAGGGCGGAATCATCACCTGTACGACTCGTTTACCCAAATTTTTTCCTGCTGCTGCCCTGACATCTTCTGGTAAAGCTGGGGCTATTTCTGGCTTGAGGAACGCTACCACGACAACGTGGATGGCAAATGCTCCTGCCATCATCAAACCAGGAATGACGGAACCGATGAATAGATCTCCAACGGAAACGCCCAACTGATCGCCTAATACGACTAACACTACGCTAGGAGGAATAATCTGTCCTAATGTCCCAGAGGCAGCAATCACGCCAGTTGCTAATCGTTTGTCGTAACCGTATCGCAGCATGATTGGGAGGGAAATTAGACCCATTGCTACCACGGTTGCAGCGACTACACCCGTTGTTGCCGCTAGTAGCGCTCCAACCGCTACAACTGCTAAAGCTAAACCTCCACGCAATCGCCCCAAGAGAATTCCCATTGTTTCCAGCAGATTCTCAGCGATACCGGACTTTTCCAGCATCGAACCCAGAAAGATGAAATAGGGAATTGCCAACAGCGTGTAATTAGCCATGATGCCAAAAATTCGCTGGGGCATTGCCGTGAGAAAAATTGGGTCGAATACACCCAAACTAATGCCTAGCAAACCAAATAAAATCGCTACTCCACCTAAAGCAAATGCAACTGGGTAGCCGAAAGAAAGCAGTACCAGCGCCCCTGCAAACATCAAGGGACCCAACCACTCATAGTCCAGTTCCAGGGTTATCACTTTGTTCCTCCTGCTGCATTTGATTGGTGATAATTGCTAAGTTTTTGATGGCTTCAGAAATCCCTTGAAAAATCAGTAACACCAAACTAACGAGAATCATCGTTTTGATTGGGTAGCGGAGTAATCCACCAGGATCGGGAGACGTTTCGCCAATTCTCCAAGAGATAAGAATGGTGTCCCAAGAAACAACCAGCACGATGATGCAAAAAGGAATCAGAAATAATATTGTTCCCAAGAGATCGGTAAAGGCTCTGAGTTTGGGCGACCAGTTACGATGGAAAATGTCTACTCGAACGTGGTCGTTATATTTGAGGGTGTAGGCAGCACCCAAAAGAAATACCAGGTCGAATAAATACCATTGAGCTTCAATCAAAGCGTTAGAACTTAAGTTTTGTCCCACTGCTCGTCCTATGTAGCGACCGACGACGTTCCAGACTCCGACGAGTACCATGAGTAGGACGAAGCCAGCAGTGAAGCGTCCGATCCATTCGTTAATCGTGTCGATAATTTTTGATATGCGTAGTAGGCTTTGCAAGGTGTTTTCCCTCTCCAAAGCGATAGATGTAGCATTCTATCAAAAAAGGGAGTAGGGAGCAGGGAACAGGGAAAATAAAGGAGACAAGGGGGACAAGGAGGCAAAATGTATATTTTGCGATTGCCTACTTATTTTTGTTAAGAATTTACGTATCCTTGGTAAAGAATATTACTTATATAGCAAGAGAAAATTTTGTCAATAAATCAGCCGCGATCGCGCGGATAAGTAACATAAATTGTAGAGACGTTACATGTAGCGTCTCTACATCAATCGGAATTATCGCACTTATTTATTGGGCTGAGGAGTTACCCGTAAATATGGCTTAACTTCCTGAACTCCTTTGGGGAATTTTTGCTTCGCCTCTTCAGTTGACATAGAAGGTACGACAATTACATCATCTCCATCTTTCCAGTTCACTGGCGTAGCAACGCTATAGTTATCAGTTAGTTGCAGAGAATCGATGACGCGCAAGATTTCTTCAAAGTTACGACCAGTGCTAGGTGGGTAAGTTATAGTCAAGCGCAATTTTTTGGCGGGGTCAATCACAAAAACCGAGCGAACCGTAACTTTAGCGTTCGCGTTCGGGTGGATCATGCCATACAAGTCGGAAACTTTCTTATCGGGATCTGCCAAAATAGGATAGTCAACCGTTGTAGATTGAGTTTCGTTGATATCGCCAATCCAACCTTTGTGAGATTCGGCATCGTCAACGCTCAAAGCAATCACTTTGGCATTACGCTTGTCAAATTCCGGTTTGAGTTTTGCGACTTCGCCTAATTCTGTCGTGCAAACAGGGGTATAGTCAGCAGGGTGAGAGAAAAGCACTACCCAGCTATCACCAGCCCATTCGTAAAAGTCGATATCCCCAAATGAAGAGGACTGGGTAAAGTTAGGTACTGTATCACCAAGTTGAAGCGCCATTTTTGTCTTCCTGTCGTCAAAATGTCATAATTCGCCTACTATACAGATCCTGCCATAAAACCCCTGTTTTCCGATAGGGGTTTGCCTGTTTTAAAGAAAAATTTATGATGAGGGGTGAGGGGTGAGAGAGCTGAGGGAGCGCAAGGTTGCGCTCGGGAGCAATCGGGAGCTAGAGGAGAAGAATTACTTCTGGCTCCTGACTCCTGTTTGCTGATAACTGACAACTGATAACTGACAACTGATTAGTAAGCAAAGCTTAGTTTACGACAGCGCGATCGCTTCGGAGAAGCTTTTCTATATTACAAGATGTGTAGAGATGCGATAAATAGTCATGCCTGCAATTGAAACTGCTCGACTGCGACTGAGGTGTTTTACTGAGAGAGATTTAGAGGATTACGTGCGAATTTTTGCCATCCAGAATATACCCGTTACGCTTCCCAAGGGAAGCGTACCTCTGGAGCAAGTAAGGGAAGCAGCTCAAGCAGCTTATAACTACTTTACCTGCCATTGGCAGCAACACGGGTTTGGCGTTTGGGCAGTTTGCGATCGCGTCAACCATAAATTAATCGGACAGTGCGGACTCAACTGCTTGCCAGACAGCTATGAGGTAGAAGTTCTTTATCGCCTCGAGCGGGCATACTGGAATCAAGGGCTGGCAACTGAAGCAACAAAAGCTAGCTTGAGATATGGCTTTGAGCAGGTGCAGTTAGACAAGATTGTCGCGCTGACACTACCACACCATTTAGCCTCCCGCCGCGTGATGGAAAAAGCGGGATTGCATTACAAGAAAGATGCCCATATTTACGGTTTAGATGTAGTGTATTATACATTACACCGAGTAGAATATCAGCCAGATGATTCTATGTATGTTTTGTTAGTTTAAGTATCTTAGAGATTGCCAGGAGATTATCAGTTACAGCTACAGAAGCGATACCGATCGCGACTCGCTAAGATTAAATGAGTGAAAATGTAATAAAAATTAACGACAACGAAATTTTTTGTTAGAGTACAAAAAAAAGCATTAGCGCTGCAAAGCAAAACATTTCAAGGGAACGCTCTATGTCACACACAATTGTTACTGAAGTTTGCGAAGGTGTTGCGGATTGCGTTGATGCCTGTCCTGTAGCGTGTATTCATCCAGGTCCAGGGAAAAATATCAAGGGGACAGAATGGTACTGGATCGATTTTACGACATGTATAGACTGCGGCATCTGCATTCAAGTTTGTCCTGTAGAAGGGGCGATTGTCCCAGAAGAAAGACCAGACTTGCAGAAAACTCCTTAGCCAGCAGAGGGCAGATGTAAATGGTAGCGATCGCACTTGCTGAGTCATAATCTGGGATAAGCTAAATGCTAATTGCTGAGAGCCAACCTTGAGGTATGTACAGTTCTGCTCCTCTATTAGAAGTTGAAGATGTTTGGGCTGGGTACGTCAAAGACCTAGACATTCTCCAGGGTATAAATTTTCGGATTTTCCCTGGAGAAATCGTAGCGGTGATTGGTCCGAATGGTGCGGGAAAATCGACTCTAGCTAAGACGATTTTTGGATTACTCAACCCGCATCGAGGCAAAATTACGTTTAAAAATCGGAGTATTGCTGGTTTGAAGTCAAATCAAATCGTGCAGAGGGGAATGTGTTATGTACCGCAAATTTCTAATGTCTTCGCCTCTTTAAGCGTAGAAGAAAATTTAGAAATGGGAGCATACATTCGCAAAACTGCACTAGCTCCTTTAAAAGATCGAATTTATGGGACTTTTCCGGTTCTAGCCACTCGCAGACGGCAAAAGGCTGGAACTCTCTCTGGGGGAGAACGTCAAATGCTGGCGATGGGTAAAGCTTTGATGCTAGAACCGAGTTTATTATTACTTGACGAACCGAGTGCTGCCTTATCTCCTGTATTGGTATCGAGCGTTTTTGAACAAATTCAACAAATCAACCAAGGTGGAACGGCGATTGTCTTGGTGGAACAGAATGCTCGTAGAGCCTTGGCAATGGCACACCGGGGTTATGTATTAGATACGGGACGCGATCGCTTTTCCGGTCCTGGGAACGAATTGCTCAACGATCCCAAAGTCGCAGAATTATATCTCGGTGCGGGTAGGGTTCATTGAAAAACAAAGGTCAGCGACAGATTAATTGAGTTTACAAATTGAAATGAAGCGAGTTTTTCTAATTGTGGCTGGCTTAATGCTTGCTTTCGACTCGCAATTTGCTATGGCTGGTTCGCTTGACCGAAAACTCGGCATTGTTGTCGCGAAAGAAAATTTAGTTTGTCTCATTGCATCTGTGGCAAGTCTCAATATTGGCAGTCAAGTCAATCTCGTACTTCTGTCTGTGCCACAGAAAGTAGTTACTGGAACAGTTATGTCAGTTAGCGATCGCAAATGTACTGAGATATCAAAGCCACACAATATCCCTGGAAAATATTATCGGCTATCAGTACCAAATAATCATACCCAACTGAGCGTACCTGCAATTGGTATTTTAAACTCAAGCAACCAACTGCGTAGAGTTGGGTTAAGAGTAGTAGGCGATTTAGATGGTGATGGTATCGAAGAATCGTTTCGTTCTTGTACGAGTTCTGAAGGATTTCATCTCACCGTCTGGTCTGGTCGAGCGTTGACTGGAACTAGAAAATGGCACAGTTATTATTACCTTGGCTATGATGTTGAGCCGACCTGTACAACGATAGAAGTTAAAGACAATAATGATTTGAAATAATTCAACAGCAGCAGTATGCCAGATATGTGTCTCATACCAACGCCACCCTATAGCGCCTTAATTTTTGACTGTGACGGCACTCTAGCGCATACTATCCCCACTCATATTCAAGCGTGGTTAGCAACGCTACGTCCTCTAGGTGTCGATCTCAGCCAGGAATGGCTTTACGATCGCCGAGGTATGTCATCGCTGGAATTAATCGAAACTGTAAATCATACTTTTGGATTCGCCTTAGACGCTAACGTGGTTAATCCCGCACGGAAAAAATATTTTTTAGACTTACTACATCAAGTGGTAGAAATTGAAGCAGTGGCAGATGTTGCCCGCAGTCATTATGGCAAAGTTCCCCTCGCAGTAGCTTCAGGCGGCGATATTCGCGTGGTAGAACCTACCCTAAAGGCGATCGGGTTATATTCTTTATTTGATGCGATCGTGACTGTTAACGATGTAGAAAGGGGTAAGCCTGCACCTGATATTTTCTTATTAGCTGCCGATCGCATGGGCGTTACGCCTACAGATTGCATCGTTTACGAAGATAGCGATGCAGGTCTAGAAGCTGCCCACCGTGCGGGAATGCGGGCGATCGACGTGCGGGAATTGTGGCTAGCAGCAGCAGCGGAGATCGGAGTCACAGATAGTTAAGAGACGAGAATGTAAAGATTTGTCACAATAAAAGTAGCATCGATTGTGCTTCTATCATCACCAGCTATTCAAATTCATGACTGCCTCACCTCTAACTGCATCCAGCTCATTTCCACCCGTAAAAACGTGGACTTGGCAGGGATTTTCGATTTGCTATCAACAACAAGGCGATACCGGTATTCCCGTCATCCTGGTACATGGCTTTGGAGCTTCTTGGTGGCACTGGCGCAAGAATATCCCTGATTTGGCGCAGACTTGTAGGGTGTACGCTATCGATCTAATTGGCTTTGGTGGTTCCGCTAAACCGACTCCAGGTGAATTACAGCCAGGGAAACAAATCCCATATTCGTTTGAAACTTGGGGACGACAAATTGCTGATTTTTGCCGCGAAGTCGTGGGAACGCCAGCAGTTTTCATTGGGAATTCTGTCGGTTGTATTGCCGCAATGCAAGCAGCAGTGTACGCCCCCGATCTAACTATGGGTGTGGCAATGCTCAATTGTTCCTTACGTTTACTTCACGATCGCAAGCGCAGCGGCTTACCTTGGTATCGACGCTTCGGCGCGCCGCTGATTCAGAAATTATTAGCAGTTCAACCAGTTGGTAAATTGTTCTTTCAACAACTTGCCAAACCGAAAACAGTCAAAAAAATCTTGCTTCAAGCCTACGCTCATCCTGAAGCAGTCACAGATGAGTTAGTAGACCTGTTGATGGCTCCAGCGAAAGATGCTGGGGCTGTAGCAGTCTTTGTTGCCTTCACAGCCTATTCTCAAGGACCGCTACCTGAAGACTTGTTGCCCCAGCTATCTTGTCCGGCAATTTTCTTGTGGGGAACAGCAGACCCTTGGGAACCAGTAGATTTGGGGCGAGAACTAGCTAACTATCCGCAAGTACAGAAGTTTATTCCCTTACAAGGAGTTGGGCATTGTCCCCAAGACGAAGCGCCAGAATTGGTGAATCCGATATTGCAAGAGTGGATTGAAGAGATAGGAGTGAGGAGTGAGGAGTGAGGGAAAAATGGCTGGTGGCTGGTGACTAGTTACTAGAAATGCTTCCTCTGTCTCTTCAGCTCCCGATCGCTCCCTTGTCCTCCTTGTCCCCTCTTACTCGCTCCTCGCTCCTCGCTCCTCGCCCCTCATTTCTTGTTCCAACCAATCTTTGCCAACTTGAATGGTAATGTCAGAGCCAAGGTTGCCCGTGCTTTCAACGCGGACTTCACCTACGTTTAAGAGGTCGCGGATTGTTGTAGCACTTTCAGTATCGCCTTGCTGGGCAACAACATGAGTTGTGTCTAATGGCTCAGACCACGATTTTGTGATGTATACATTGCGATAGCCTGCACCAGCAAGAGATTTGACCAAAGAGCGGACAGCGCGATCGCTACCCGTGCTGTTAGAAATTGCAATTCTCAATCGCGCCGGATCGAAGTCCACTGGCTCGGATTCAGACAGAGGGGCATCGAAATGCTGCGTTGCCATTTTGGCAATGCGATCGCTGTCTGGCAACCAGTAGCTAGCTTTATACTCTCCTACATTACTAAATCGTCCAGGCAACATCAACATTTGCATGTTGGATCGATTAGTTTGTACGCCAAAATTCGCCAGTGCTACCAATTCATCCATCGATAAGTTCGTATCGAGGTGCGATTGAATCACAGAGAGAATCTGCGGCATCCGGGTAAGGGTATTCGGCGACAAGGTTTGTTCCGTTAGCGCCCGCATCACGAGTTGCTGGCGTTGAATCCGTCCGATATCACCGTTTTCGTCGTGACGATAGCGCAGTAGCTGGAGAGTCTTGTTCCCGTCAAGATGCTGCTTGCCAGCTTTGAGATTAATGTATAAATGCTGGCTATCATCTTGATATTTCATATCTTTGGGAACGTAAACAGTTACGCCACCCAAAGCATCGATTAACTTTTCCACCCCTTGGACGTTGATCCGAATGTAGCGATCGATCGGCACTCCATCGAGTAATTCGCTAATAGCTTTGGCACTACCTGCTGGACCACCAACGAGGTTAGCTTCATTGATTTTCGCTATGCCTCGACCTTCGATCTTGGTGCGGGTATCTCTGGGAATAGAAAGGGCAGCAATTTTTTTGGTCGCTGGGTCAAATCGCAGCAAAAGGATAGTGTCTGTCAAGCCGTCGAAGGAGTTGACTAACGCATGATATCCTTGCTTTTTGATTTCGGCAGCAGGTGTATTAACGTCTGTAGTGAGAACTTTTACACCTAGAACTAAAATATTAACTGGTCGGGTCAGCTCCGAAAGTTTGAAACCAGCCCGCGTTAAGCGATCGCCATGAGTCCCGAAAATTGCTTGTTCCTCAGGACTGAGCTGACTTTGCATCAGCGGCTTGGTTGACATAGTATAGGCTAAGAGCGCCCCTGCTGTGGCTGACAACACAGCGACACCACTCATGATTACCCAGAACCACAGCCAACGCCCAGTCCTACTCATAGCACTACTGCGCTTAAAATTTTTGGAATTACTTGTAGAATTGGATTTTGAGCCTGATATTCTTTGCACTGATACAACTTCCTCACACTTAACACTAGTCAGCAAAAATAGTTAATAAGTTTTTAACATGATAATGGACAAAGGCACAGCTATATGCTGCGCTTTCTCAATTGGCATATTCTCTGCACGGGTAACGCTGGCTACTGAAACAGTACATTTCATGACTTTGCGATCGAATTAGAGAATATTGCCTGGAGTCTACTGCAAATCACGCAGTGTCGCCATCTGGCTTATTACGGAATTCCAGCTAGAGAGTCGTACTTTTTACCGCTGCTGTCATACTATAAACCTCAGCGTTTGTCGAGCGCCCGCTCTGCAAGTGCCGAAAATCCTGGTAGACGTACTGACTTCCCAGCAGTCAATCGCAGCATTAACCACACACTGACTAAAAAATACCCAGATGTTAGTAAACTATTTAACATTAATAGACGAAAATTTAACAACTCTGAAGCTTCTGCTCCAGCACCCAACAAGAAATATGCCAGCAACCAGCTCAGTGCTAAGGTGACAGATAAACGGCTGACGGCGAGTTTTTCTTTTTGGTTGACAGTTGACAGTTGACAGTTGACAGTTGACGCTGGCGCTACACTGCGTGAAGACAGTTTTTGCTCCTCTGCTCCCTTGTCTCCCTTGTCTTCCCGATCTTCCCAACTCCCAACTCCCGACTCCCGACTCCCGCTTCTTTCATAACGATACAAAGTCCACAGTGAAGGAAAAAAGCCAATAATAGGAATCAGGTAAAAAAATAAATCCAGGCGATCGCGATTTAAATGCTCTGAGACTGTAAGCTTTTTCATATGATGTAATCGAATCCGAGCTTGGGGGGATGAGTTATGACAGCGGAGTTAGGGATAATAGGCTGCAAGGGACATTTGATTTAGTTCGCTCCCGCACTGAGAAAATGCAGAAACGCATTATTATAGGTTGGTGGCAAGCAATGTCACCTTTGACGCGATTTCTGGCGATCGCGCTATTGGCTCCACTACTCGTACTCAATGCTTGGGCAATCTCCTCCATCGTTGATTACTTCCACTCGCTGATTGTTATTTTAGTCGGTGCTTCTTTACTAGCATTTTTGTTGAACTATCCGGTAGGCTGGATGGAGCAGCAAGGGGCAAGGCGAGAACAAGTTGCTATTTTAGTCTTTTTGTTGGCTTTGTCGATTTTACTGGCGCTAGGTGTCACCCTCGTGCCTCTAGTGATTAGCCAGGCGCAGCAGCTCGTAACTCGCTTGCCAGAATGGATAGATTCGGGACGCTATCAGTTGGTGTTGTTAAATGATTGGGCTGAGGCTCAGGGTTATCCAATTAATCTCGATGCCTTAGTGGTACAAATAAACGATCGCGTGAAGGGACAATTACAAGCGATCGCCGTCCAAGCATTAAACCTAGCTGTGGTGACAGTGACAAGCCTGCTAGATTTTTTGCTGGGCATGGTTTTGACATTTTATTTGTTACAGCATGGGGACGAACTCTGGCAAAGCTTAATCGCTTGGCTACCAACACCCATTCGCCAGCCTTTTTCCCAAACTATCCGGTTGAGCTTTCAAAATTACTTCATCGGACAGTTAATTTTCGGTATTTGTATGGGTTCTGCCCTAACTGCCATTTTCTTGTGGCTGAAAGTGCCGTTTGGTTTGCTGTTTGGAATCACCATCGGGTTTATGGCTTTAGTTCCCTTCGGCGGTACGGTGGGAATTATTTTGACCACTTTATTAGTAGCGCTGCAAGATTTCTGGCTAGGTACTAGAGTTTTGGCAGCATCTGTGATCGTTCAGCAAATCTTAGATAACATTGTTGCTCCCCGTATTCTTGGTAGCGTCACTGGTTTAAATCCCGTATGGGTACTGATTTCCGTCTTAACAGGCGCTAGAGTTGGCGGTTTGCTGGGCGTAATCGTTGCCGTACCTACAGCAGTCGTGATCAAGACAGCCTTAAGTGCCGTGCGATCGCCCCAACTAACTGAAACGAGTTCTACTATGGCACCAACTGAGGCAGAAAAAACTAGTCTTACAGGGAGCAGGGACGAGCTGGGAGCAGGGAGCAGGGACGAGCCGCGTAGCAGAGAACAAGTAGCGAGTAGCGAGTAGTGAGTAGTGACCGCATAATTCCGAATTCCGAATTCCGAATTCTGAATTCAATCGCTCCTTGGCGATCGCCTTTAGCAAGGGCGCTGCACCTCAATCGCAGTCTACCTTATGCCCGCTACCTTCAACTGGCAACTGTCCGACTTGATGGTCGTCCTGCGAATCGAACAGTTGTATTTCGGGGTTTTTTAGATCGTAGCGATCGCCTCAAGTTTGTCAGCGATACTCGCAGTGAAAAATTCGCTCAGATTGAAGCTCAACCTTGGGCAGAGGCTTGCTGGTATTTTCCCAAAACCCGCGAACAATTTCGGATTACTGGTACGCTAAAGGCGATCGCCTCTGACGATCCCGATCCAGAATTACAACAAGTCCGTACCTCAAGCTGGCGAGAGTTGAGCGACTCCGCACGGCTGCAATTTGCTTGGGCGCATCCCGGTAAGCCAAGAGCTGCTGATGACACCTTCAATCCTCCAGCACCAAGCGCAGAAGTGCCATTACCGCACTTTTGTCTGTTGCTTTTAGAACCAATGCAGGTAGATCGCTTAGAATTGCGTGGCGACCCTCAAAACCGTACTATGTACACTTGGTTAGAAGGCGATCGTACTTGGTCTACTCAAGCCGTCAATCCTTAAACTAAGCCATTTTAAAAAACCAGACTCCTGTACGGGCGCACGGCTGTGCGCTCCTACTTACTACTCGCTCTGCGATCAAATCCCCGCACCATCGAGGAATTGTTGAATCACTTTATCTCTCATCTGACAGCTAGCAGCAGCGGGAAGAGACATGACTACAGAATCCTGGTGTGCTTGCTGCTGTTGTACTTTTTCTAGCTGTTGTTCTAACGCTTCAATTCTGTCAACGAGAGCGCGAATGACCTCTGCTTCTGAGTCAGGTAAGCTACCGTGTTCCAACGGATCGACTCTAGCCCCAGAACGGTAGATAATTCGACCTGGCACGCCAACAACAGTGCAATTAGAAGGTACATCGCGTAAAACAACAGAACCCGCTCCAATTCTGACGTTACTGCCAAGTTCGATGTTACCGAGGACTTTTGCCCCCGCACCCACCACGACATTATTTCCCACAGTCGGGTGACGCTTGCCGCTTTCTTTACCCGTACCACCCAGAGTCACGCCTTGGTAGAGCAGAACGTCATCACCCACGATCGCGGTTTCGCCAATCACGACCCCCATACCGTGGTCGATAAAAAAACCCTTGCCAATTGTCGCGCCAGGGTGAATCTCAATCCCAGTTAAAAATCGGGCGATCGCGGAAATAAAGCGTGGAATGAAGGGAAGACGCAGTTTGTAGAGTTGATGCGCCACTCGATGGAAGACAATTGCCTGTAAACCAGGGTAACATAACAGTACCTCTAGCCAGTTACGGGCAGCAGGGTCGCGGTCAAAAATAATCTTGAAGTCAGCAGCTATGGTAGATAGCACGGGTCAATGCCTAGCTAGGACAAAATTTTTACTTCTTTTATCTTATCTCTCACCGTGCGATCGATAAAGTTTATTTGCGTTCTTCTCAGTGTAGATATCTCGACCTCTTTTTTCCTAACTTCTCTACCTGGTTCCCAATCGTGCCTCCACTCCTATTAATTACCTTGCTACTATTTACAGCATCGATGGTGACTAATATATTCGTCCTAACTCCTATAGAGTTAATCAGGCACGTGAATATACCAAATTGGTTGATTTTGGGTGGGCTATTGTTAGTTTTTCTGTGGTGTTTTGGAGAAGAGTGAAACGAAAGTTCTTTAAAGTTCTTTATGGCTTGATAGTCTTCGATCTCTTCCCCTGCACTGACTGAGCCATTGCGCGTAAATCTTGCTCCCAGTCTGGCTGAGTCATGAGTAAAGCTTCCACCGCCTCGCTATCTGTAGGCTTCGAGAAGAAATAACCTTGTCCGTACTCGGATTTGAGCGCTTGTAGTTGATACATTTGAGTCTTTGTTTCTACACCTTCGGCAACAACATTCATGCCCAAATTCCACGCCAAAGCAACTATAGTCCGAATAATTTCTATTTTCTCCGGTTCGCAATCGACGTTATTCACAAACGAGCGATCGATCTTCAGAGTGTCGATTGGTAAGCGATGCAGATAGCTTAACGAAGAATAACCCGTACCGAAATCGTCAATAGAAAATTGAATGCCCATCGCTCTGAGCTGACAAATAACGGCAGCAGCAGCTTCGGCATTTTCTACCAGCACGCTTTCTGTAATTTCCAACTTCAAACTCGTGGGAGCTAAGCCAGTTTCCTGTAGAATCCGATCTACCTGCTCAATCAGATTTGACTGAGTAAATTGTTTGCCAGAAACATTAACACTGATAGTTAAAGGTGGTTCGCTAGGAAAGCGCTCTTGCCAATACCGCGTTTGCTGGCAAGCTTGTTGTAAAACCCACCAACCGATCGCGCAAATCAATCCCGTTTCTTCTGCTACCGGAATAAACTTAATGGGTGGAATCATACCACTTGTCGGATGTTGCCAGCGGACTAAAGCCTCAAAACCTGTAATCTTGCCAGTTTTGAGCGAGACAATCGGCTGATAGAAGACTCGTAATTCTTGCCGTTCTAGTGCCTTGCGCAGATCGATTTCAATTTGCAATCTTGCCATAGCATGACCGTGCATCGATGGATCGAAAGTTTCCGTCCGCGCTTTCCCAAGAGTTTTGGCGCGATGCATTGCTGTGTCGGCATCTCTGAGTAAATCTTCTGGATATTCGTAGTCCAGCGTACTCAAAGCAATCCCAATGCTAGCAGAAGCAAATACTTCGTGTTCTCCTAAGTAAAAAGGCAAAGCCAGCCGTTGTTGAATGCGTTCGGCAATTTGAAGCGCTTCTTGCTCGTCTCCTATAGCTTCTAGCAGTAGAGTAAACTCGTCTCCCCCCAAACGAGCAATTGTATCCCCAGGACGCACGCAGGTTTGTAACCGACTAGCGATCGCTTTTAACATCCGATCGCCGCAGCTATGACCTAAACTATCGTTAATCACCTTAAACCGATCTATATCTAGAAATAGCACCGCAAACAAATAATCTTCTTGGTATTTTTGTTTGTCAATTGCTCGTCGCAAGCGCTCCATTAGTAAAATTCGATTTGGTAGCCCCGTCTGCTCGTCGTGATAAGCTTGATATCGCAATTGCACTTCTGCTTGCTTGCGCTCGGTGATATCAGTTTGAGAGCCTGCTATGCGGTAGGGTTTACCCTCAGCATCGCGCAAGGCTAATCCTTGACACAATAGCCAGCGATCGCTACCATCTGCTAACGTAATCCGATACTCGCTCTCAAACTGGGGCGTTCGTTCTGCTAAATGCTCGCCCAGGGCTATTTGTACGGCATTAAGATCGGCGGGGTGGATGCGTTGAAAAAATTCTGTGGCACTCGTTTGGGAGTTTTCCACTGCTAAATCCATCAACATTTGCGATCGCTTAGATAAATAGATGCGATCGGTATTTAAATTCCAGTCCCATAAACCATCTCGCGCCGCTTGCGCTGCTAAAGCATATCTTTGTTCGTCTTGCAAGGATTTTTGAGTAGCTCGCCGTTCTTCTTCAATACCAATAGCTGCGGCAATAATATCGATTATTTGGCGATCGATTTCGCTGGCAATATATGTAGTTGTGTACCAGGCAGACAAACAACCAACAACTTGTTGCTGGCATTTGACAACTTTACCAATATATGTATTAATGTTATGCGCCTGAATGCTAGGCTCAGTCTGAGCGTATTTTGTTGTGAGTAGGTCTGATAATACCCAAACTTCATCACTGTTTTGTTGGATGAGATCGTGACAAATTCGTCCCTCGGTTCGATTTACTCGCTCGAATTCGGATGGCGTTTGCCACTGTCCTACTGCACAAAGCTCCCCATGATCTAGAGAACTGTATAATGTGCAACTTGCTCCCAATAATTCCCCTAGCAATGCTGTTAATAGGTTAATATTTCCGCTTGGATCGGTACAAAAACTTAATAAACATCGATTAATTTTCGTTAATTTTGCTTCTATCTCCTTTTCCTTATTTATAGTAATCTCAGCTTGACGAACGCTATCATCTCGATCGCTCTGTTCATCTGTTTGCGATCGCTCTAACGATTTCAAACTCGAACGATAAAAGAGACTAACTGCGATAATTGCAGTTGCGATACTAGCGATAGTGGAAACTGCAATCTGGCGATCGGCTGCTGCAATGGCTGCTACAAGACTTTGAGCATGTTTAGCTAGCTGCTGCTCCATAGAACTGCTATGCGCCTCTACTGCAATGTTGCGATCGACTCTTAAAACCAAAGATTGAGTTTCTGAATTCATGGCGATCGCAATGCATCCAAGTAATCCTCCCCAGATGAACGTACAAATAAATATAAAATATAATTTTTGAGGAATATTCATCAAACACCCTAAGAACAGTTTTCAATACTAAAGCAGCTCAAAAAATAAATCGTAAATAACGTATATTAATTTCTCCGCTTGCATCGGTCAGAAAAAACCTCAAAAAAATACTGAAAAACTCCTTTCATCGTGACAACAATATTATCTATCTTCAAGGAAGATCGTAATGATTTTCGGAGAGAGATCGCGACAATGGTAGTCTAGTATGACCAAATTTTACCTAAGTAAATTCAACGAATTTCCAGTCAAAACTATAGATGTAAAGAGAAAAATTACCGATTTTTACATAGTGTAGTGCGTGAGAATAAGTCACAAGTCGCGCCTTCGCAAGTAATTCCCCCTGCTCGTGCGCTCATGCGCTCCCTATTCACTGACAACTGACAACTGACAACTGACAACTGACAACTGACAACTGACAACCAGTCCCTTTTCTGACTTCTACTTGGTAAAATTGGAATAATGTCACAATTTGCAAATTAGCCGACCGTAGCGAGTATATTCACATGGCTTCTGAAATCGCAGTTGAAAAGAAAAAGTTAAAAAACCCTCCCTTAGATATCCGCTATTTGGGCGATCGCGCTCTGCGTCAACCTGCAAAACGCATCAGCAAAGTCGATGTAGAAGTTCGCCAGTTGGCGCGAGAAATGCTACAGAGTATGTATAGCGCAGACGGCATCGGCTTGGCTGCACCACAAGTAGCTGTATCCAAGCAAATCATCGTTATTGACTGCGAACCAGACAATGCCGCTAACCCACCCTTGATCCTGATCAATCCTACGATCAAACGTACCAGCAGCGATATCTGCGTGGCGGAAGAGGGCTGCTTGAGTATCCCAGGCATTTATCTGAACGTGACGCGCCCCCAAGCCGTAGAAATTGCTTACAAGGACGAATACGGGCATCCGCGATCGCTACAAGCTACAGACTTACTGGCTCGCTGTATTCAGCACGAAATCGACCATCTCAACGGAATTGTCTTCGTCGATCGCGTCGAAAACAGGCTAGCTTTAACCCAAGAACTGGCAAAGCATGGCTTTTCCATGAGTGCAGTCAAACCTGTTGCTTAAGGAGATTTACCATGAATGCAATGACACCCAAAAGCGGCTTATTTCTTGGCGGATGTTGTATTACGGCGATCGCAGCAGTTGGTTCGGTGTTCGAGCTAGCTTCCGGTCAACCCGATTTAGGTAACTTGAATACAGCGGTGATTCTTGCCATTAGTATCCCAGCCACAGTCCTCTTGTTTGTTGCTGCCGTGCGGAATGCAAACAGCGAGTGAATTCAGAGGAGATAGAAGCAGATAGGAAGAGACAGGTAGTGCTGGGATTCGATTGACAGAGGCAATTGGTACAAGTCCTTAAATTTATCTAGCAATTACCGGACTAAAGTATAAAATGATTTTCTTGAGCACAAGAGCGCAAGTGCAAACAGCCTTGATTCTAAACCCATAAATATTTAGTTGTTAGATTCTCTCCTGTCTCTTGTCTCTTGCTTTCTGTCTCCTCTTATTACCGATACTATATGACCGAACAACATCTTGCTGAAGGATGGTTGCGGCTATTACCTAATGCAGGAGAAGCTGGACTGACATGCAGTTACAGCCTTTCACCCGAGCGAGAAATGACAATCGGGCGCGATCCTGCCTGCGATATCGTACTGGAATCGGAGCAGTATGGTATGGTTTCTCGCCATCATGCCACTTTCTACCCCCTACCTCAAAATCGGTGGCAGGTGTGTGACATGAACAGTAGTAACGGTACTTTTATCAACGGACAGCGCTTGCAAGGCTGTCGGGAACTTGTTCCAGGCGATCGCATCACGTTGGGCGAAGGTCGCGAAGCGTTTGCGAAGCATGGTCGAAGAGCATACCGCCTTCGGCATCGCGGTGCAGAATTCATTTTTGAATCTCATTCTCCTCACCCATCCAGCCTCATTCCGCCACCTGCATCACCGCTGACTGAAGCAGAAGTCAATTTTTCCCACTTATTTCCGATTATCTCTACTGCTAAAGACTTAACCCACAAAGCTTATTTAATTCCAGGTATTTTCACAGTTATATTTGTCGTCTTAATGTTTGCTACTGTCGGTCAACCAAAAGCGATTCGTTTCAATCAACTATTGGTTGCCACCTACTTGAGTAGCGCCGCCTATTATTTTGTCTATCGGCTTTGTGGAAAAATTAAACCTTGGTGGCTTCCAATTCTTGCTGCCACAGCTACAGCGCTCATTCTATTTAGCCCTATCTTACCCCTATTTATCTTTATCTTCCGTCGCATCTTACCAGGAGATTTACCTAATTCTCTTATAGCGCTGAGCTTTCCCGAATTATTCTTGCGGATGTTCGTCGGGGCTGGCTTAATGGAAGAGTTTCTGAAAGCTTTACCCGTCTTGGGGGCATATGCTTTAGGACGACGACTTGCTTCTCCTTGGCGTGAATGGATTGGGGTCTGGGAACCTTTAGACGGCATTCTACTGGGAACTGCCTCAGCTGTGGGCTTTACCTTGGTCGAAACGTTATGGCAATACGTGCCAGAAATTGCTCAAAACGTGGCGATGTCAGCCGGACAAGCTGCTGGTCAAATTGTGGGATTGCAATTACTGATTCCGCGTATCATCGGTGCAGTTGCTGGACATATGGCAGATAGCGGATATTTTGGTTATTTCATTGGTTTAAGCGTACTCAAACCGCGTCAACGTTGGCAGATCTTGAGTGTGGGATATGTCAGTGCAGCCGCACTTCATGCTTTATGGAACTCCACCGCTGCTTTTAGCGGCTTGCTCCTAGTCGTGGTAGGTGTTCTATCGTATGCGTTTTTAACGGCAGCGATTCTCAAAGCTAGAATGCTCTCACCAACGCGATCGCAAAACTTTGCCACTCGCTTTTTGGAAAAGACACCTAAAAGACCAGATTAAGTGAATTTCAGATTTTAGATTTCGGATTTTGGATTTGGGACTTTAGATTCTGAGACGACTCATCCCTAACTCCTCGCTCCTCATTCCTCGCCCCGCTCAGCTTGCAATTGAGATATGGCGTAGCGAGCGATCGCCAAACTGATTTGAGCGCGTTCGATGTCAGATCGCACTTCCCAGTCTTGACCGTAACGATTGAGCGTGGATTCGATCGCGGTAGTCGATGGCTCAATATTACTGCGCATACTGTAGGCATATGGACGAGCGAGAATTAATAGATCGTCTTCCGAACAATTCGGTAATAATTCTTGTACGCACTGTACCAATTGTTGCGCCATAGATTTTTGTGTCGCTAACATGTCAGTTGCTTTATGAGCGATCGCTTGTAACCAAGCTGTCGGCATGTAAGCTGCAAATCGCTGTTGCAAAGTTGTCTGAAGAGACTGCTCGTCTGTCGCACTAGCAGACACAGTTTTTGGCTTAGTGTTCTCCCATAACTGTTCCACGCTAGCGAGGAAATCTGGCGCATGGGCAGAGAGTTCCTCTTCCCACCAGTCTTCTTGCTGTAATTGCTGTTCTTGTTCGAGAAAGAATGCTTCTGCTGCTTCTTCAGCAGGGTTCCAGGGATAAGTTGCTGTTTCAGAGGCAAGTAGTGTTTCTAATAACTCTAATTCAGTCAGCAACCGATGCCGTTCGTTAATTTCAGAAGACTTGAATTCGTTTGTCATTGTACAATTCATCATGGGTGTCTGCAAAAACGCTGTATGAGTAGCTACACCACCTGAACAGCCATTTCCGCAACTACATAAATTATGCAAATTAAGATTGGGATCGCAGTATCTCTGCTGCAATTTTGCAGTATTTCATTGCAGTTTTTGCATAAAGCATCTTGCTGTTTTCCTCTCTTTACTGCATGAAGTGCGGATTAATTCCAGCTTGAGAAGACAAAGGGTATTCTCATAAATCGGCGAGCAGGCAACCCGTTGCTACGCAAAGCTGCTTCACTTGCAGAAATTCAACAATTAGCTGGTACATTTACTTTTCTCCATAAAAAATTTACTTTGGTCTTAGTTGTATGGCAGCAGTTCTCAAGACAGAGCTTTACGCAAAAATATATCAATTTTTTCTTCTTTCTGCCCTCTGCCTTCTGTCTTCCTTCGCTCAACTTCAGTCTTCAACAATAAATTCGTAGGTTTGACCCTTATGGCTGCCGAATTTTAACTTCATTCCCGATTTTAGCGGGACTTCCTCACGATATACATTTTGCCAGCGATCGCTACTGGGTATATTTGACAGCAAAGTCCCGAAACGAGAATTATCTCGTAAGAAAAAAGTCGTATCGCCGCGGTCTTGACGGCAATAGATTTCTGCGTGTCTTTGACTGACCCAGCCTTCTTGAACTACAATATCATTCTCTGCCAGACGACCTACCCTTACTAATCTCGTACCTAAATGCCAGACTTGCTCTGGAGCAGAAGTAGAGCGCAGTTGCGCCCTTACTGGTGGGTATACTGTTGTACCCGCGACCGTATCTTCTGGTAGCTGAGTAATTTCGTCGCGAGCGGGTGCGCCGAGCAACTCCCCATCAAACTCTGGATGCATGTAGAGGATGGGTAGCGTCCAAGCATGAGAAATATATTTATAAACAGCTAGTAGTTGCTGTCTGGCGATCGCCGCCGCGCGATCGATCGGCGAACCTGCTGCTAACGCCTGGGTAAAAACTTGAATAAAACTTAAAGCTTCTTCATCGGCAATTTCATCTCGCATTCCCAGTACTGCTGGTACGCCGTGATGAATCAAGACTTCTGCTAAACTGCTACGCGGTAAAGGTTGTCCGTTATCAAACGCGGGTTGCGCTCCCCAACAGGCATTAATCGCGCATAATTTGACTTGAGAACGTGCTAGTACATGGGCTAACTCCGTACCGTCAATCGCCACCCCAGGACGTAAAAACAACAATCCTCCATTTGGAGCGCTCAAACCATGACCGGAATAAAAGAAAATATTGTAAGCTTGAGTTTCTAGCTGCGAGATTAATTCTTTAGGAGTAGGTTGCAGCAAAGTGTCTACCCGACAGGGAACCGTTGCTAAATTTCTCCTTTCAATTGGTTTGAGTTGTTGAAAGCTTCTCAGAGTTTGTTCGAGAATTTTTGCTTCTGTTTCCAACTGCAAGCTTCCAGCTTCGGTGTCTTGTCCCAAAACCAGCAAAACATTCAAACCCTGACTGGGTGGTAGCGAAATCAGGGAACCAACATCGTTAGTCGTGCGACTGAAAAAGACTTGTGGTGCTTGTAGTGGTGAAGGTAGGGAGATAGCTGGTTTTCCAGCCTGAGGCTGCATAATTTCCCAAGGCAAGGCGATCAGATCCGGCTCTCGAATATCTATTCTTAGCCGTAACGGTTTTCCTTGTCCGATCGCAATCCCTTGGCTCTTCTCCAGACTCATTTGTACTTGTCCCTGAAAAATCCACTGCCAAAGGTTGATGCATAAATGTTGCATCAAACGACCCCCTTGTCCGTTGGTTTTTCCGCCAGGATAGGCAACGATTTCTGGAACTAAATCCAAGGTCTGAGAAATTATCTCTGGAGAAATTGGTGGCGATGAACGAGGCGCAAACATTGCCTGCCAAGCTTGCCAAGCCTGCATCAATCTAGGAGACAAAACACAATCATGCTTAACATATCCCCCAGGATAAGGGGCTTGCACTACCCAAATGGCAAAGTTATCTTTACCAGCATTGGCAAGACGTTCGATTGCTAAACTCAAGCAGGGAATGTCAGACTGGGACATCAATAACCACGATCGCTATCAAAACTCGCAAATATGCAACTGTCTTAGTTTAATAGTTTATTTAACTGGGAGCTAGAGGCTAAGGTTATGAGAAACAAGTCACAAGTCACTCCTCATAAGTCACAATTAAAAACATGCACTACTCTTTGCCGATCGCTTCGTACAGGCATTACATGTAACGTCTCTACACTGACAACTGACAACTAAAACTGATAACTGGTCGCCGTTTCTCTGCTCTCTTACTTATCATCTTGTCCTCCTGACTCTCGATTTCCACCTCCTGTCTCTGTTGGCAACACCTGAGATGTAGAACACGGATTGTTTTCTCCTGAAAATTCCTTGAATCGTCGATCTAGTTCAGTATTTGCAATCCAAGCATTGTCTCCTCGTTTTAATAGCTGGCGATCGCCAGTTGAAGATGGGTTAGAGGAGGTGAGTGCAGGGGTTGAGCAAACTTGGAGTTGCGTCCAAGCAGTACCTTGTTGCTGAGAAAGCGGTTTTTGATTGCTCAGGACTTTCACTATGCTCCTCGGTGGCAAAATCAACTCAGGCGAATTGGGTTGGTGTAAATCGGTAGAAGAGTTTGCCGATTCTGCTTGGCGCTTGAGGCGAGTTGCTTGCTGAGCCTCATAGATTCTTTCAGGCGATCGCGGGACATTGGTAGTATTGATACTGCTACCAGAAGTCACTGGTGATTCCTGTGGAGCAATCTGTTCCGTACCGTTACTACCTGCTGCTGTTGGGTTTCGCTCTCGCCAATTTTGGCTGTAAGCCAGCCACAGTCCTCCTGCCGCACTCAAGAGTAAACCAATTCCCAAGACTAGCGGGAGCAACCACTGCCGCGATTGTTGCGGTGGTGGTAGTGGTGAGAGTAACTGCGTATTGGCGATCGGGACGTAGTTCTCGATCGCATCTTCCGTTGGTGGTTCTAAGAGAGTTACGGCAGATGAAGATGAGCTGACTGCGCCATGACTCGTTTTGTCTAGTGACTGACTGTAACCAAGCGGAGTTTCTGGCTCCTGCACCTTCACCTGACAATGTACTAAAGCAACAGTAATATTATCGTGTCCGTTGAGGTTGTTACCAAGTTCTACAAGGTGCTTAGTTGCTGTAGCGACATCGATATCCCCATCTAAAATTGGCAAGATTTCTGTTTGCCAGCAGCGATCGACTAAATCGTAATCGCTCAAGCCATCAGAACACAAGAGGAATACGCAGTCTTCATCCAACACAAACCGCTGTACCGTGGGATGTACCGATGCACTCATGCCGATCGCTTGGACGAGAGAACCAGCCGAGGGTTGTTGTAGTGCTTCCCGATAGACAGCATAACCCAACCGTACTTCACGGGCAGCTACGTCATCATCTAGGGTGATTTGATGGCAACCCGTGCGCGTCACCCAGTAGGCACGGCTATCACCAACGTGAGCAATATATATTTCATGTTGATGCCCTACTGCCATCACCAAGGTTGTCCCCATTCGCTGTCTTCCTTGACGATGCTCTTTGTCGTTACGGCTACTGATACATTCGTTTGTCTTGCGCGTAAACTGTTCTAGAGCATGACTGAGGGTATTCGGGTCTAAACTTGCTTCATCTAGCGGCAGCTGTTGTACCTGATGCTGTAGCGTTTCGATCGCTAGACTGGAAGCA
Source organism: Scytonema millei VB511283 (assembly GCF_000817735.3). NCBI lineage: Bacteria > Bacillati > Cyanobacteriota > Cyanophyceae > Nostocales > Scytonemataceae > Scytonema > Scytonema millei. The sequence goes on from NZ_JTJC03000012.1 coordinate 71,263, forward strand.
ACGTTACCTCCTTCGTGTCCGCCAATCCCATCGCAGACAATTGCGATCGCTTTTGCTTCTGGTGGTTTAGCAAGCGTCGTACCGCTGGCTGGGTAGCAGGCATCTTCATTTCGCTGACGGCTAGGACCAGTATCGGTGCAAGTACTAATCTTGAAGCTCCGACTGGGGACAATGTCTCTATGCGTAATGCTTTGCCCTAATTCCAACAATCCTCGATCCAGACACGCTAGCAATTGCTCCGAGTTGACGATTTCTCCTTGTTGCAAATCTTGGCTCAACTGTTCTATAAATCCAGTCACGCTCGGTTGAGCCTCTTTAGCGAGCTGCAACCAAGATTGACCGAGTTGCGCTAGCGTGGGACGTTCGGCATCATCCAATTGCAATTGCAACAGCCTTAATAACGATCCTTCTACTCGTAGAAACTGGGGGACGAGCAAGCTAGAGGCTACGCCTTCACTAGATAAGGGTTGCCACAGTTGAGCAATTTGCCATAACCAATTGAGTTGGCGCAAGCTAGAAACGGACTGCCAAACAGCGGTCATCTGCGGCATCAGTTGTCCTGCTGTTGACACACCGTCGGGATAAATCGGCGCTTGTTCCAACAGCAAAATTTCTTTTTCGGGTGTTTCGCGATCGAGCGAGATTAATCCGTATACCTGCGGAACTTGGAGACGATACGCTACCAGTCTCAAATAAGGTCTAATTTCATTAGAAATATCTAAATAAGGAGAGTCTAGCAGTAAACCAGGTTGAGTATCTAAAACAATTCGCTCGGCTTTGAGGTAAAAGCGCTCCGCGATCGATGTTCCGATCTCGTGGAGTTCTGCACCTTGCCCGACCACCCACAAGTAACGTTTAATTAAGGATGTACCGCAGCGCTGACAAAACTTGTCGCCTTCAGAGTTGGCAGCCTTACACAGATCGTTTGGACATTGGATCGTTACCTCATTATTTTGCATAGCTGGCGCACCGATTAGCCATATTAAATCAATTTAAAACAGCAGACGTAAGAGACGATTAAACTGCTCATTCATGTTTATATCTCTATATTTAGCTTCCCGCACGGCAATTGCGCTTCTGTTGTTATATTTTTGCAAGATCTGGATGCAGTTGTTACCTCACTTCCACCCAGATGATTTGAGCATTAACTTTAACAAGCTTTGACTATCGATTGCAAACATGAATTTTGAATAAATTGTGATTTAATCGCTTGGCGCAAGCAGCTAAATCTGCTACAGTCCTACCCACTAGTGTAGTCTCTCGGATTCAGCCGAGTCTGATTCGCGATCTATCTACTACTTTAGCGATTTCAGTCCGATTGTTTAGCTTAGTACGCCCTGTGTTTAGAGCCGAGGCGAGCAACTTGCAGACCTAGCGTTTTGTAGGTAAGTATTTCCTACTTACGAAGGAGGCGATCGCGAACCGATATTCTTAAATTTTAAATAGTGAATTGGTCATTACGTTTTTAAGAGATTACAACAATTATGGATAACAACCAAGAAAAAGAAACGCATCGTGCAGTTAATCCTGGTGATGTTATCGCTGATGAAGAGCAATCAGTTGAAGAGAAAAAGCAACAACTTGCTGTAGATTCCCCAGATATCACTGGCGACCATATTCAAGTTCCTACCTATTTTGCTGTAGAAGAACCAGATGGCGAAGAAAAAGCTTTACACCATGTCAAAGACGCAGAAGAAATTTCTGATGTCATTCGCCAGTCAAGAGTTGACGAAAACGGCGAACGCACTTGGTGGTAACTCCCGTACTCGCTGTATTTCGCTTCAGAAAGAAGGTCTCTGTGAGATGAAAAGCAGTCACACTTGAGCGTGAAATAGTTATTTAAAAAAGGGGCGCATTGTGATGCGTCCTTTTAATTATCTGTTCCTTAACTCCTCTATCGATTATCTTCCACAGCAACTTGTGGTAGTCCCATACTGTAGTTGATCGCCCGACTATTCAAGTTGTAACTAATCCGACCGCTTTGTAGCAGCGATCGAATCAAGTGTTCCAAATCCGAGCCAATGCGGCGTAGATTGTAATCGGTCAAATCCGCGCCACTGTGAGACTCCACCAGTTCGTCAAATTTGCCGTATACCGTTTGTAACGCATCTTCATTCCAAGTTAATTCATTATCGGGGTCAACATCTAGCGTCAACACCTGATTGCTAGGAACGAGTTCGCCATCTTCATTAACTTCCGCAGAGAAAATCCGAACGTGGCGGGTTGTGGACTTAAGTAGCTGCTCTTCCATAAGTAGGGATTCTAACTTGACTTTATGGTATTGAGTTTATTCTATAGGAGTTGGTTAACACTTGACAGTTAACATCTGGCAGTAAACGCTCCGCTACACTCCGTGAAGACAGTTGTTGGTCAACTAGTCACTGATAACTGATAACTGATAACTGACAACTGACTACCGAGCAGCAATCATTCCAGTCTGACGAGCATAAGCAAAAATACCACCTGCATCAATTACAGGTTTAATCTCTCCTAGAGACTTTAGAGAATAGGTGTGGTCTAGCGTATGATTGATGATTTGATTTTTGTCAAAGTCAACCGTGACTTCTTGTCCAGTCACGAAGCGATCGCACAGTCGTTCGCCAGACTCCCAAGGATATAATTCGCCTGTAGAAACACAATTACGGAAAAATATTCGCGCATAAGATTGAGCGATGACTGCTTTCACTCCAGCAGCGCCAAGAGCGATTGGTGCATGTTCGCGAGACGAACCGCACCCAAAGTTTTCTCCAGCAATAATAATTGGATAGCGTGTTTTCATTTCATCGGTAGCAATAAACTTGCCGTAGCGATCCGGTAAGCCAATCATGGCGTAACTACCAAGCTTCTCATACTCATCCGGCTTGGAAGGAACTAGCGTTAAATATTCTGCGGGAATGATCTGATCGGTATCGATATTATCATCAACTACAAAAATTAAACCGCGAACGCAAGTACTCATTAACAGCAGTCTCCAAAGGCTCATACCATGATATTTTACTTATCCTATCGCTGGAAGAGACGAGAGAAAGCCATCGAGAGTTACGGAGAATTTACCATGACTCACGGCTCGCTTCGCGGGAAGACAAATTTTTAACCAGTTATCCTGCCCTAAGCTACTGAGACAAGCTTAAACTACCGAAACAACTTAGTGTAATTATTTATACTGAATTGATTGAGTGACAGATAAAGTCCAGAATTGGCACGGGAAGGGTTTCAGCTCAAGAGCTTTTCCGGAAAGCATCAGCAATATCACCAATACTGCTGTATGCAAATTTGTAAAAATTAAAACCAAATCTTATCCGTAGTGAAGGCAAAATACAAAAAACTATTGAAAGCCTTACAAATTCCTTACACAAACTTTACTGTAATTAATCTTAAAGGTTGAATAATAGTAGTTGTCTCTTAAATCGACTCCTAAATTTTCATCATATAACCTGGGCTGGCACGCGCCGTTTACTGTATCTATGAACGTATAACGAGATCGGTAAATGCAAATACGACATTCTTTACAAAACTACTATCTGCTACTAGCTGGAGCGCGATGCAAGCACTTTTTGCCTAGCAGGAGGTTTGGTAAAAAATACCACAGGAGGGAGACAAGAGCCAAGCACCGAGCATTAGTGGATGGGGAAAGCTACTAGCAATAACTGCTTGAAGATGCTTTCATCAGCATCAGCTAGAGTCTCAACTAAATATTTGGTAAAGCTAGCAATGCTCAGAGCTATGTATTTCTAACCCACTCCACTAGCAACTGCAAACCCAACTAGAATTTGTTTAAAGTCATGAATCCTGACGCAGCATCACATCCAAATCGACAGCTAGAAGTCGGTGTTTTCGAGTGTGAAATTCATTTGAAATTTCGGCTGATTGAAGAAAATTGTGTTTTGAACGATCGCGAAAAATTATTAGAACTCTTGATTGACGCATTTACAGCGGGTGCAGATGAATACTTAGAGCCTTTGCACTCCTGCGTGAAAACCAAAGAGATCTCTGAGCTAGAAGCCTCTCCCCACATGCGTCGTCAACTGATGCGACTGCGCAATTCTTCTAACCTCACATAGGCTCGATCTGCTAGAGATCGAGTGGAGCGAATTTTTTCTGCTGAAAGCGTTGACAGAACTCGTTAGATTCGCTAACCTAGATAAGGTTGAACTCAGACGCGCCCCCATCGTCTAGAGGCCTAGGACACCTCCCTTTCACGGAGGCGACGGGGATTCGAATTCCCCTGGGGGTATATGAAAGACAAGAGTGGTAGGAAAAACTACCACTCTTGTTTATTTGTGCTAAATACCCGGCGAGGATAAGTTAATCGACTACAAGCTAGCACTTGTGCCAAGACTTATTTCATCTGCTCCCTGCTCCCTACTCCCTACTACATATAACTCCTCAACGCGGCGGCGAATTGCTAGCAGGTTCGATCGCAAATCCTGCCGCAGGCGGCGCTCGACAATTGCTACAGGCATAGTACGCTTGGGCAATACTCGCACTGTATAACAGAGATTTGTGCCTGGATTTTCACAAACAAAGTAAGGTTCTAGCAGCCACTTCCCAGAATAAGCTTTTAAATCTCCCTCAACCATGTCGAAATGAATTTCGTGGGGAAATTTTTCTTCTAAATCTAAAACGACTCTGGCAGAAAAGTTGAAACGCAGCAATCGTTGAGTTCCAACTTGCTCTAGGCGAATGCCACCATGAGGATGAGCTAGCCGCCGACTCACTGCTAAGTTGGGAATAAAATCGGCTAAGGTGTCGTAGGCTGTCAAAACTTGCCACACCTTTTCTACGGGGTGGGAGATCTGAATTTTAGCGGTAATCTGGCGTTGGCGGTGTGCTAGTTCTTCTGTGTGTACTTCCACATCCTCGGTTGAAGATGCAGCATCGATGTCGTCGCCATTAGTATCATCAAGCTCGAAATCGAGATCGGATTCGTCGTACTGTTGAGTCACTGTTCGATGATAATTAAACTTTAGATAGTTAAACTTTAACGAGCAAAGGTCTGTGGTAGGGTGAGAGTGAAGCAGGTTTCGTAGGCAGCAGAATCATCGGTCGGACTGCTAGTTACTTCAATATTGCCATTTAAATGCTGTACTAAGCATTTTACTAAAGCAAGTCCCAGTCCAGTACCCTGAATGGCTTGCTGTGTCACACCTTGACCGCGCCTAAATTTTTCAAATATATACTTTCTTTCTTCTTCAGAAATACCAGCACCAGTGTTGGTCAGTTGTAAAACAATTTGGTTGAGCTGAAGATCGACTTGATGCGTGACTTGCAAAACTACAGTTGTATCTGGGTGAGAATACTTCCCGGCATTGGTTAAAAGTTCTTGAAGAATGCGGTCGAACGCTTCCTCGTCTGTTTGCGCTAGTAGAGAAGATTTTGGGATATCTAACTGAATGCTTAATCCTTTATCTAGCCAAGTTTGTTTGAAAGACTGAGATAAGGCTTGCAGTTTAACTTTGAGATCTATAGTTTCTAATTTCAGCGGCGCTTGGTTTGATTCAAGTTGCTGAAGCTTGAGCAAGTTAGCAATCAAGTTGATTTCTCGATCGCACTGTTCTTCTAAAATATCCAAATACTTAGCCTGACGCTCTGGAGTAATTCCTTGTTGCCGTAACATCCGAATCGCCAAACTCATGCTAGTCAATGGCGTACGTAACTCGTGGCTCATCGTACTGAGGAACTCATCCTTTAACTGATTGAGTTGACGCAGTTGTTCGTTGTGCTTGCGGGTTTTCTCATAAAGTAGACTTTGAACTTCCAGACTGCGCTGAAGTTGTAAAGTCCGGTCGTCTACAAGAGATTGTACCTGACGTAGCGTTTGGTTTTGAATAATTGCCGTCCCAATTTGGGCGCAAACCAACTCTACCAGCGATAATTCTTCTGGATGCCAGTGGCGATCGCCACAGTGTTGCAAAACTAAAAAGCCTAATACTGTCCCTTGGCTTTCGATCGGCAAAATTAAGGCAGAGGGAAATTGCGAAAAATCAAAAATTGGAGCTAAACAGGAAGTTAGATCGCTCAACTGTAGATCGCTTTGACTGGCGATCGCTACTGGTTGCGGTGAATTCATGAGCGCTTGTTGGCACAACCCACACTCGGAAAGCCAAAAAGACTGTTCGGCGATCTTGTGATGATGCTCTCCACAAGTATATGCTTGTACATCCTGACTCCATTCACTAGCAATTGTCGCTTTAGCTCTAGGTAGTTTTTCTCTGACTCTATTTCTGAGTTGTGGCTCAACATACTTCAATAACAGAATCGAACCGCGACTGACTGCCAAAGCTTGAGCTGTACTCGCGATCGCCATTTGCAGCAACTGATTCAGCTCCATCGAGCTGCGGCTAGCAACTGTTAGTTGATTAAGTAAAGCTTTAGTACGAGCAGCGGTCTGGATTTGCCGTTGCAAAGTAGCTACAGATTGGGCTTGGGCGAGGTGAGCGATCGCGATTGATAGCGATGTCATTAGCTGTTGAGCTGCATTTGCAGCTAACTCTCCCCACTGATAGACATCGTAGCAAAGTAAGCTAACAACACCACTGAGCTTATTTTGCTCCCAAATCGGGATTTGTAATACTGCTTTAATTGTAGGTAGTAGGTCTTTATCTTCTGTCAGCACTTCATGGGTGAGAGCATGAAGATTGTCAATTGCCAGCAAGCTAGCTTGAGCAGGAATTGTCGCTGCTAACTTTTGGAGTGGCTGAAGGAGCTTTTGCTGCGAAACGGGGACAGCAGCATTAAAATACCACGAACCAACTACCGATGTTTCCGTGACTCCTGGGGCGAACGTGATTATACAGCCATCGACTTGAAATGCTTCTCCAAGTAATTTGGCAATTTGCGTGAGTGCTGTTTCTGAGTCGTCAGAGTGACTCAATGCGACTTGAAGGATTTGTTGTCCCAGTTGAGCTAAGTCTTCTGCTGGCTGCATTCGTGTGAGGGAGAATTTGGGCGATCGCTCTGGTAAGGATGAGTTTGATGAAATGGAAACATTTTTCATCAGTGAGGTTTTTGTAGATGATAACCGGACAACTTCCGTTGATAGCGATTTGATTGTATCCCTACTCCAGCGGTTGATAGCAGATTTTTTATAAACAGTCCAGTCTTGGCTAACACGCTTTCTCACCTTAGATTACTCCTTCCTACTTAGGATGCCCAAATTAGCCAGAGCGCGACCAAGCAGGTACTAAATTTAAAAAAACTTAGAGCGACTTCTACTGCAACAGCAAAATTTGTATTTTCGATTATCTAGATTATCTTGCTTCAAAAATCGCTGGATCGGTATTTTCCCTGATTATAAAAGCTGTGAGTCGGAGGTACTCCGCAGATTCCGTTAGGTAATTTCCCTCCATATCTTAAGTATACATTTCGTACCATTCAGGAGACAGAATATACGGCTTATGGGGGGTAGGGGGATGTAAGAGAGCTGAAGGGGATAAGGGAGACAAGGGGGACAAGGAGGACAAGGGAGACAAGGAGGCTGAGGGAGAAAATACTGCTCCCTACTCCCTGCTCCCTGCTCCCTTTTATCCTGCCAAACTTTCCATACTTAAGGGTACTAAGTCGCCGTTGCTGGTAAATCCTAACATCATAGCCTCTTGTGGTTGGATTGTTTGTCCCGTTAAAACGCAGCGTTCCTCTGTTTGTGCTGTCGCTGGAATACTAGCGCGGATATCAGCGCGGGAAAATTTCGGTTTCCAATCACCTGATTTTTGCTGTACGTAATTCCACAGAATATCTCGGATCAAAGCTTGATATCCCTGATTGCCGGATATCTCTTTCAATTTCTCTTTTAATTCCCTCTCTAGACGGATGCTAGTAACTTCCATTTCTGTGGTAGGAATGCGAGTGAGTGTATGCATCATGAATTCTCCTTAAAAGATCTAGACAACTCAGTAATACAAGTGTAGTATCTTTAAAGTAATGATTAAATAACTCTCTGCATTAGGTGTAACTTCAGTGAAATCTTTAGGCTTCATCTCTCCTCTACTGGCTTGCGCCAACTGTCTCGGCAGTTGGGAATCAGTAGCGATGGCGGTGGAGTCTTTATTTGTAGGTGGTGCAGCCAGATTTTGGCGGCTAGGCGATCGCCTCAGTCAAGCACAATCCGCAAGAATTAACGATAATTTTGGCTATGGAAGCATCGGGCTGCATTCGTCAGAACCACTAACACAACTAGATAGCGGGAGGTACAGGTATAAAACTGTACCGTCATCAGGATAAAACCACTTACAGGAATTTCAGCCCCCGCTTCTGAATTAAGCAGAAACGGGGGTTTTTATTTGGTGTTTTCTACCTAGAAATTTCTCAATACAACATTTTTTATAGGAGGAGTACGGCTGTGATTAGCGCCAGTCAAGTGTTAGAGCAACCTGTGGTCGTGTTTTCGCAAAATTACCTACCCATTAGCCGCATCAACGTCAAGCGTGCGATCGCGCTGTTGATGCTGGGTAAAGCTGAAGCACTTGATTTTGGGCAAGAGACAGAATTATTTGTGCGATCGCCCAATTTAGTCATGGCTGTTCCCTCCTATATTCGTCTAACGTTTACCAGTACAGAACGAATTTGGAAGATTCCCCCTGTGAATCGCAGGGAAGTGTTACGAAGAGACAATTACGCTTGTCAATATTGCGGTAATAGCAAGCGCTTGACAATCGATCACGTCGTTCCTCTATCTAAGGGTGGATTACATACGTGGAATAACGTTGTGGCAGCTTGCGAACAATGCAACCAGTATAAAAGCGATCGCACTCCCCAGCAAGCAGGGATGTTACTGCACTCTAAACCTAAAGCACCGATTCATCCAACAGTTGCTTTTGCCGAAAAATTCTGGCGCTCGGAGCATCTCCCGCCAGACATAGGAGGAAACTCTATCTCATGCTGAAATTGAATTACACCGAAACTGGTTTTCACTTAGAGCATTTGACTCAATCCTTAGAAGAGTGGGTTGCAATGCGAGCCATCTTCGCCCTGCGCGTAGGCGAATCCATTTGTATAGAACCCAGTACGGCTTCATTTTTATTACCTGTCGATTTACCACAGTTAAATTCACTCGCAACCGCGATCGCCCGGTACGGCACAGATGAAGTTGCGCTAGAAAAATGCGATGCAGAATATGTGGAAATCTGCTTGCAAGGGTTTTGGTTAGCATCCGATGCTGAGAATGCCGCAGGCGTGTTTGTCACATCTTTGTCTTACGCGATCGAGTTGTTGTTATTTCATTTGTGGCAAGAATCTCAAATGAGCGCTGCAATGAGCGATCGCTAAGCAAGTCAAAAGTCAAAAGTTAAAAGTCAAAAAGAAGATCGATTCATGATGGATAGCTTTTTGGCTTAACTGTTCTTGCAAGTTGAACACAGCTAATTAGGGCGCATGGATTTATTTATGCGTCCTACTTACTGGTAATTGGTAATTGGTAGTTGGTAGTTGGCGTTCTTCTTTGCGTGTATTCTGTGAGAAACTACTTTGCGTCTTTGCGTCTTTGCGTGACACAGAATCATATCTATTGTTGATGCACGCATACCTAGTTCGATCTGTGATGCGATCGTGCCTGGATAAATAAACTACCAGTACCATCCATCTATAATACAATTCTGTAACACGTTGAAACCTAGTTTTTGCAATGATTACAGCCAATTTCCAAAAAAGTTTCTCCAACCCCTTGACAATTTTGTAGCATAGTTTGTAGTATAAACGTAGTAAATCAAAAGACAAATCTAATCCCGAAACGATAATGTTTTACATTCAGATAATAAAACGAGGTGAAAATTCATCTAATTTTCCCTGCGATCGATTTGATTCTGATTGCGATCGCACAGCATTAGAATCGGCACAAAAGAGAAATTCCCGCCGTGCAAAAGCCAAAGCCATTGAAACTATCCGTAATATTCAACAGATTTATTACTTAGAAAATCAGTGGTGTTTGTAATAGTTAAAAGCTTATTTTCCGAACCTTGAAAACTAAATATTGTCACCCATTTATCGGGGTGTAGCTCAATTGGCTAGAGCGTTCCGTTGTCTGCGGAAAGGTTGCGGGTACTCTTCGAGAAGGCTTCGCCTACAAGTCCCGTCACCCTGGTTTGATGTAGAGACGTTACATATGGCGTTTCTACAATCATCACGGCTGAGTACCCAAGTGGTTTAAGGGAGAAGTCTGCAAAACTTCTATGCGTGAGTTCAAATCTCACCTCAGCCTTGGGTAACGTCGCAGCGTAACTTAAAGGTAAAGTCCCAAGCTCATAACTTGGTATATGCGGGTTCAAATCCCGCCGCTGCTACCTCATGCAGGGATGGTGTAACTGGCTAACACGTCGGTCTCCAAAACCGAAGAATCTGGGTTCAAATCCCAGTCTCTGCGTTCCCTTTTATTAACAAGCATGGCTCCATCGTCTAGCGGTCAAGGACATCCGACTTTCTATCGGAGAACACGGGTTCGAGTCCCGTTGGAGCTTTTCTAAGGAGAGGTGGCTGAGCGGCTCAAAGCGTCCTCCTGCTAAGAGGAAACGGGCGATTAACGTCCGTCGCAGGTTCAAATCCTGCCCTCTCCGCCTTAAATCAGTTACCAGTTTTACAGTGACCAGTGACCAGTTTTTCAAGAGGGATGCGCGACCCTACTTGAAACTTGCTACCTGTAATACGTGGTTGACTCTGACTTCCACAGGAAAATTATTGTTTTCACTGGTCGCTGATAAATGGTTACTGGTCACTGTTCTCGTCATCCCCTGGTAGCTCAGTTGGTAGTAGCGCCTGTGTGAAGAACAGGAGGGCGTTGGTTCGATTCCAACCTGGGGGGCTGTCGTTGCCTTATAGCTCAATGGTAGAGCGACGCGCTGTTAACGCGGGGGTTGTAGGTTCGAGTCCTACTGAGGCAGTAAAGCCCTGTGGTGTAATTGGCAACACATCTGAATTTGGCTCAGATGACTCCAGGTTCGAGTCCTGGCGGGGCTGTCAAATTATGCTTGCCAACGTCTGCGTGCGATTTCAAATCTCGCCGTCCGCTTGGCTATTTATGGGAGTGTCGCCTAAAGGATCGGGCATCGGTCTTCTAAACCGATTTGTGTAGGTTCGAGTCCTGCCACTCCTGCTGATGGGTCTGTAGCTTAACTGGGAAAGCGTCTACCTTGCAAGTAGAAAGATGTGGGTTCAAGTCCCACCAGTATCCACTTTGGTGTCTGAAGTCGAAGCGGTCGAGACACTGGTTTGTGAAACTAGCCATTAGCGAGTTCGAGTCTCGTCGGACACCCCTTGGAAACTGCTGCTGAATGGTCGGTAACCTGTCTCGAAGGCAGGAATATAGCAGAGATGCTGTAGGGGTACTCTTCGAGAAGCCGCTCCGCGTCTACGATCCCTCCAGTTTCCGTGTGGAAGATGCTGCCTAGTGGAGGGCAACTTGTCCTGAAAACAAGAGCAGGGTAATACCTGGGGGTTCGATTCCTCCATCTTCCTTTACCCACTGGAAGCCAAAAAGTGCGGCGCTGTGCCGATAACGCAGAGTAGGAGGGGCAGTACCTCCCCAGTGGATGACTAATAGTAAAGGGGATATAGCTCAATCGGCAGAGCAGGAAACTCTTAATTTCAAGGTTGTAGGTTCAATCCCTACTATCCCCATTTTATAAAAGTCAAAAGTCAAAAGTTAAAAGTCAAGAGTTAAAAGTCAAAAAAAGATATGATATATGGCGACAAAATTTATGCTTTTAGTAAGAAATAGTGTAGTAAAAAAGCAATTAAATTCATTCTTCAGCAACTACCTAGCTTGGAAAACAAGATTAAACTGGATGAACTAGGCTTAAAAAGTTCTGATTAATAATGACACAAAAATATGTACAAAAAACAAAAAGAACCTAACTTATTAGGTGCTGGCTGGCAACCCCTAAATCGAGATATTGACCTAAATTATCTTTGGGAAACTTGGTTGAATAATCCGTGGGAAGTCTCTCATAAAGCTTTGAATGTAGTTAGCTATATGGCTGATGCACTGGGGAGAGAAAACTATGCTTGGTGGGCAAATTTTTTAAACTTATTCTACGAAACTACGCGAGAAGAAATTGATGAGTTCTGGAACTTCATCACGCCAGAACCACTTACGCCAGATTATCGGTATCGAGAGAGTTTATCGATTGAAGTACCTGTTGCTAAATCGGTGACACGCGATTTAATTCCGATCGAACAAGTTCTGTTAAAACTACAAGAGATTACGATTTTTAGACTCTTAAATTTTTTAGGTCGTCCAGATCTAATTACGCAGTACAGTACTGGAAAATATTTCTATTACCCACCAGAAAAATTTGTTGACTGGAATAAACTTAAAAGTATTGGTAGTATTTTCGCGTATTGGTCGGAACATGAAATTTGGCTGAGGATCGATCCGTTGTATAGTGTGGAGCGCGATCGCCGTTATACGATAATGGCAAAGAAACTCGCACCATTGGTAAATAAAGTCACTTACGATCTTGCCGTGATGTTAAGTGGCTACCAAAGCCGGATCGGACAAATTCACAGCCAATTTACTATTAATTCTTTTCCATCTGACGTACAAAGTTTTACTGATGCCGTTCAAGATAAAATTTTTACCCAAAATCAATTGGCTGTATTAGTCTATGGCAATCCTGGTACGGGCAAAACGGTTTGGGCGCAAGCGGTAGCAAAAGAAATTCTTGCACCATTGGGATATATTATCTTTATCCTCGACCACGCAGCTGTAGAGAATTTCGTTCCACCTAGCTATTTAGAACGAGTTTGCATCATTATTAGAGGATGTTTGAAAAGTTTTGAAGGGTGAGATTTTATGCCAGCCGCCTAACCATGATACGGATCATGGCAAGGTAGATAAAAGTCTCGGAGGTTTG
>NZ_JTJC03000013.1 GCF_000817735.3 Scytonema millei VB511283
CAAACCTCCGAGACTTTTATCTACCTTGCCATGATCCGTATCATGGTTAGGCGGCTGGCATAAAATCTCACCCTTCAAAACTTTTCAAACATCCTCTAAAACTCAAACTTGCTTATGAAGATGCTGCACCTGCGGCGTTGATCGGAGCCAGCAATCATTTTGAAGTGGCGATCGCTACGGCGGTGATGTTATTTGGTCTAAATTCTGGCGCTGCTTTGGCTACTGTGGTGGGAGTCTTAATCGAAGTACCAGTCATGCTCATGCTAGTAGAAATTTGTAAGCGTACAGCAGCTTGGTTTCCTCGCGAACCAGAAAAAGCCTCCCTGCGCGATCCGCGTTGTGTCAGTGCTTTCAAGTAAGAAAAATTTCGATAGATTCTCTTCCAGTCAACTTATTTTTTTGACTTTTAACTTTTAACTTTTGACTTATGAAAAGAGTCATCTTTGTCTGTAAAAAGAATTCTCGCCGTTCCCAAATGGCAGAGGGTTTTGCACGAAAACTAGGAATAGGAAAAATTGAAGTTACCAGTGCTGGGTTAGAAGCGAGTCACGTCGATCCGGTGACAGTAGAAGTGATGTCAGAAGTTGGAGTAGACATTAGCCATCAAACTTCAAAATCCTTAAACGAATTTAACCCAGAAAATTACGATGCTGTCATTTCTTTATGTGGTTGTGGTGTTAACTTACCTGAGTCTTGGGTATTAAGAGAAGACTTTCAGGATTGGCAATTGGAAGATCCAGAGGGACAATCGATAGAAACTTTTCGACAGGTGCGATCGCAAATCAAAGAAAGGGTTGAATATCTGATTCAATTTCTAAGCAATGAAAAAGCTAATATTTAAATAAAATCTACTCAGCTTTCTAACGATTGAGGAAATTACAACTATGGACGGCAATGCAGTAAAACAAAACGTGAGAACGGCTTACGGTAAGATTGCTCAACAACAAACAGGTTGTGGCTGCGATACTCCTACCGCTGACACAACAGAATTTGCGGTTGCTTTAGGTTATGCAGAAGCGGAACTCAATATAATTCCAGCCGAGGCGAATTTAGGACTGAGTTGTGGTAATCCTACCGATTTAGCGCAACTCAAGCCAGGTGAGATTGTTCTCGATTTAGGTTCGGGTGCGGGTTTTGATTGTTTTATTGCTGCGACGAAAGTTGGTGCTACAGGCAAAGCGATCGGTGTAGATATGACACCAGAGATGATCGTCAAAGCAACAGAAAACGCTCAAAAATCGAATGTACAAAATGTAGAATTTCGATTGGGAGAAATTGAAAACTTACCCGTAGCAGACGAGACTGTAGACGTAGTTATTAGTAATTGTGTCATCAATCTATCTCCCGATAAGCCAAAAGTCTTTCAAGAAATTTATCGAGTTTTAAAACCAAATGGCAGAATTGCCATTTTCGATACAGCCCTCAAACAGCAACTTTCTGAGTCAGTGCGACAAGATATTGCTGCTTATGTTGGTTGTGTAGCTGGTGCTTTATTAGTAGATGAATATCAAAAGATTGTCGAAACTGCTGGATTTCAAAATGTCAAGGTAACAGTCAGACAAGCGTCTTCTTGCTGTGGAGATGCAGAAACAAAAGATCCAATAGGGCAAGCAATTGTTGCTGCATCAGGTGTTAATGCAGCTTGGCAAAATGATGTTGTCAGCGTCTACGTAGAAGGAGATAAGTAATTCAAAAGTCAAAAGCTAAAAGTTAAAAAATGAGTGTTTCAATAAAAAGGTTTCAGCTAAACCTGCTTTCTATCTTACAGTGAAGAAAATTTCCCCAAGCCCAAGTCTGAAATGAGAGGCTGTTTCAGATTTAACTTGTTCTATGGCAGTAGCTAAAAGCGGTATCCGTGCTGAAATTTACTTTTTTGACTTTTGCCTTTTGACTTTTAACTTTTGTCTTTCTTCGCTGGTGGCGCAATTGCTCTAACCGAATGCGCAAAGCTGAGATTGCTTCCTGAATTGGGACGAGTTGCCAACGCTGCTTCCAGATTCCTTCTGCTTGTTGACGCTGTTCTACCTTTTCCCAAAGTAAGCCGAAGGTTTGAGATTGAGCTAACTCTGACATTAACCATAGCCAGTTCACACCCAAGGCATTTGCTACCAGAGCGATCGCATTGTGGGTTGGTTGGTAGTCATAAAGATAACTCCACCACAGGACTCTCAGCTGATGTCGCCACTCAAATCGAGCTTCTACTTCAGCCGCCGACTCTACCAAAAATTGTTGCTGCGATCGCCCCATTTCCACCCATTTGCTCAGTTGGTTCGCCAATCCTACATCTGTGCGTCCTGTAGTCCGAGCTGATGTGAAGACGCGCACGCGGGTACTGTGACGAAAACGAGCATTAACTCGCAATAGTGCTTGGTAGAACGCCACATCTTCAGGAGTGCGGACTGGTTGCATTCCTCCTGCTTGAGCATACATCTCAACTGTGACGGCAAGGCTCGCCCCGTAGTGTTGAAAGTGGCGGGGGATGAGATCGGTTGGATCGGGTTCTAGATAAGCTTCTAACTCGGCAATCAGAAAGCGGTAGCCGACTTCGCGCAGATGACAAGCTCTTGTATAAGGATCTAAAGCCGTGCGACCTTCACGATCTGTAATAATTCGTCCGCCTACAGCGTCAGCACCGTTGGCAATTTCGTCTAAGATAGCAGCGATCCAAGTCGGCGTAACCCGCGAATCTCCATCTGTAGAGGCAATGACTCGTCTTTTACCACCAATAGAACTCAGACGACGATAAGCTTCATCCATCAAGACTTGACGCACTCGACCGATATAAGCCTCAGCCGCAGGAAATGTTTTTTCAACTACGTGTAGAACCAGATCGGGATGAGTATTCGCAAAATTGCGGGCGATCGCAGCTGATTCATCACTGCAATTATTTGCCAGCAGAACGATCTCATAGCGATTGCGATCGAGCGACTTTCCAGTTAAATCGAGCTGATGGTACAAAGCCAAGAGCGTACTTCCTAAAGTATCGGCTTCATTACGCACGGGAACGATAACGCAAACTTCGCACTGGGATAGTGGCAGAGTTGTAACTAAACGCTGATGAAATCGCTCGAATAACCAACTTTGATAGGATGATGCTTCGCGATCGCGCCAATTCTTTTTGCCATGCCAAAGAACACGCCGAGGCGTGTCAGTCCAATTCATTACGATTTGTAAAACTTTGTTACGTGTTAATTTTGCTACTTAAATCAGGAACATGAAATCTGTCCAATGGCTGATTATCGCTATTAAAGTAACTCCTAAATTAGATATGACGTTAAAGTCACGTAGGCTATTCAGTCGAGATCTGCTTAAAAAATGACGCAAAAGCAGATGAAAACAGAAGATATTGAATATAAAAGCTTTAAGTCCATGTGATATTCAATACATATCTTAATCTATCCAATTGAGGATGGATAGGATGTTTTTCGTACTGATAAATTGCTAGATAAATGTTTAAAGTAAATTAGGGCGTATCAATGGCATTATTGAGGGAAGAGTTACCACCCGACCGGAAAACCTCTGAAGAAGAACGCTTTCAAGATGACTATTATTCTTACTTTGAGGCTCCTGAAAATGCTACGCGGTATGCCCCTTCAGTTTGGTTCCTCAATGAGGCTTTTCAGCAACAATCATTTTCCGTACTAGATTTGGGATGTGGCAACGCAGCTTTGAGTAAATATTTACCAGAGCGTTGTGAATATGTTGGAGTCGATCATAGTGAAGCAGCGATCGAACAATGTTTAAGCCTATATCCTAAAAAGCAATTCATTGCCCAAGATTTATCAATATTACTACCGGAACTTGCTTCAGACAATAAGAAGTTTGATGCAGTAGTACTAGCTGGGCTACTATTCCACAATGTTGATAAAGAAACTTTAGAGAAAAAAGACGATCGAGACCTGATTCAATTTTGTTTGAGTCAGTTGACAAGCGAAAAGGGATATTTGGTGATTATTGTGCCTTTTGCCTATGGCAACCATCCATCGCACAATTTGTTTGTTCGAGCCGAATGGTTGCAAAGGTTAGTAGAAGATATGCTAAGTGCGGCAAAGGCAAAAATTGTCTACGAAAATATCTCTCTCCAAATCGGGTTGGATGAAAAAGTTCGGCAGCAGAAGCAAACCCCTGACTGGTTTGTGGCAGATAGCAATGCAGATTATGCCAACAATTATGCTGGAACGTATATGGCGGCTTGGACGTTTATTGCTTCAGCTAATGGTAATGGGTAATTGCTTATTTCACTACTCTTGTACTGGCGCACAGATGTACGCTCCTACGACTTATTAAATAACCAATGGTAGATGTATCGTGCAGTAACGATGAGTGAAGATTATTAGAGTTATCTCAAGGATGAAGCAGATAAATGCACAGCGACATCGTAACCTCAAGCGCTGAGCCAAAGATTACGCCAACGCTAACAGCCACTCAATACTACGAACAGGCACAGCAGTTTATTCAACTGCTAGAAATGGAAGATCTAGATCGAAAGCTGACTGCACAGCCTCAAATCGCGACTGAGTTTGAAAAAGCGATCGCAACGGCAATTGAGGCGGCTTATTCGCAAGCATCTAGTGATGATGCAGCACATCTGTTTCTCCAGCGCGTACTTTATCGCATCAATCGGCTAAAACTATTCTGGTATGACGATTTGCGGCGCTATACTAACGAGCGATCGCCCTACTTAAGCAAAATTCGCGATCGGATTGAGGCAGTTTGGCAGCAGTGGGAATTGAGCCAATTCGATCTCGTTGCATTTCAAGGCATAGATATCAGACAAGCACTACTCGATCGCGTCGCTGTCGATCTCGAACCACCATTGTCTGACGATGCTCGGTACTTTCGCGATCGCGTCGGTGAAGCAGGCTACCGTCGTCTGTTGGCGATCGCGTCTCTAGATGGATTGGTAGAAGCAAGCCAGCTATCCCGCACTCTGGGAGGCGTGGCAAATGAAGTGCATTCGGTGTTGACGCGATTGCTCGTAGAAGAATACGGTGGTGGTCGTTTGGGACGCAAGCACTCTTCCCACTTTACAACGATGCTTGAAGCAGTGGAAATGCAAACTCAACCAGAGGCATATTTCGATCTCGTGCCTTGGGAGGTGCTAGCAAGCATCAATCATAGTTTCTTGCTCACCGAGCGCAAGCGTTACTTCCTGCGTTACATTGGTGGGTTGCTTTACGGAGAGCTTTCCGTACCAGCTGGGTTTCGCAACTACCGAGCTGCTGGCGAACGACTGGGACTATCAGCAAACGCCATGAGTTATTGGGATTTGCATATCAAGGTAGACGAACTACACGGACGCTGGATGTTAGATGATGTTGCCTTACCACTCATATCTCAATATCCTCATGATGCCTGGGAAATGGTGTTAGGCTACGACCAGCAAAAGTTTTTGAGCGATCGCGCAGGTGCAGCTGTAGCGCGATCGGTACGGGAAGCAGAGCAAATGGGATGATAAAAAAGCCCCCCTTTTTAAGGGGGGTTGGGGGGATCTTCAAGATCTCTGAGATTACAAACAAGTCATCAACCGAGAAAATTCTGTAGATAAATCGACTTTGCAACCACGTTTTTTGGTAAATAAAACACCCGCTAGAAGATAGATATTTCCCGAACAAAACGCTCTGTTATCCTTTTGTAGCTCTTGAATTCGGTTTTTAACTTTTTGCTCGGAGCTATAATAGCCAAACTTTAGAGGTGAAATCATGAAATTGCTAACAGAGTATCCTTGGGCGATCGCGTAGTTAATTAATCCGACTGGATCGGAATAACTAGAAACCATAACCAGGACATTTTCGTAATTTAACGTCAAAAGCTTTTGAGTGATGGTAATTCCATCTATACCACCATGTAATAAAGGCTGCAAAAGCTTGTTATCCAGTGCTGGTAGATAAGGTGGGTTTGAAATCAGATATTTAGCATGTGGTTTAGTAGCATCAAAAAAGCAGCGATTATCTACTTTATACTTGTCACTGAGTTCGTATGCTTCAACCTTTGAATTTGCCTCTTGACAAGCTAGATTATTTAACTCAAATCCATGTACGATTCCGTTGAACTTTGTTCTTAGTAGTGACTGAATTACAGGACTACCATCGCCAGAACCAAATTCTGTAATTGATTCTGAATTAGAACAATTTTTTAAAACTAAAGTTTCTATACAATGTGAATAAAAATTAGATTCTTCTGGGCAAAAGAAAATATTTTGTAAGGGTTGAGGTGAGGTAAGCATGTAACTCTATACAAGATGACTATAAAAACAGTAATGTACGAACATTTTTATCAACATCCATCTCAAGAGTTATAGCTCAACTCGCTAGTTTATTTTTAGAGCGATCTTTTTTAGTATTATTTATCACAATTCTCTAAATCTAGAGGAATAAAATAAAGGGTGAATATTCCTGGGATCGCTAGCAAGCAGACCAAAATAAAAAACATGGGATAGCCTAAAACTTGTTGAAGATAGCCGCTGATGAATCCAGGTAGCATCATTCCTAAAGCCATGATACCTGTAGAAATAGCAAAATGAGAGGTTTTGTATTCTTCCTTGGCAATATAAATTAAATAAACGCTATAGGCTGCCATTCCCAATCCATAACCAAATTGTTCTATAGCTACTAATAAATAAACTAATTGAATTGAAGGCTGAGTGTAAGCCATATAAACATAAAATAAATTAGGTAAATTCAGAGCGATCGCCATCCACCAAATTATTTTTTTCAGCTCAAATTCAGCAATTAATCCGCCACCAATTATTCCACCTAACACTAAAGCAAAAGTTCCTATAGTTCCGTAAGCTAATCCTACATCTGAAGTAGAAAGCCCTAGCCCTCCAACTGCGGTTTCATCCAACAAAAAAGGGGCAGATATTTTCACCAACATTCCCTCACCAAATCTGTAAAGTAGAATAAAAGCAAGAACTGCCAGAATTTTTGTTTGACTGAAGTAAGACCACACAGCTTGATTGTAAAAGCTAAAAATTGCCTTGACCGATACTTTTTGTTCTATATCATTAGTAGGGATAGGTAAAAGAAACCAGTGAAAAATAACGATCGCCGCAAAAATCAAGGCTGAAATGGCGATCGCGATCGTCCAACTTAAAGCAATATCTTCCAAATGTATTTCTAATTGTCCTGCTAAAAAGACAACAATTCCAGAAGCGAAAATTGAGGCAAATCTGTAAAATGTCGAGCGAATACCAACAAAAAATGCTTGTGCATCTCGTTCGAGGGCTAACATGTAAAAACCGTCAGCAGCAATATCGTGGGTAGCTGAAATAAACGCTCCAATTCCTAAAATTATTAGAGAAAATAAAAAGAAGTTGGAAACTTGAAACGAGTAAGCTAAACTTAATAAACAGAGAGTTATACCCAATTGAGTAGAGATCGTCCACTTTCTTTTCGTGGCGTAACCATCTACAATTGGTCCCCAAAACATCTTTAATACCCAAGGCAAGTACAAAAAACTCGTCCAAAAAGCAATTTGGGTATTATCTACACCTAATTGCTTGTAGAAAATTACAGAAACATTGTTAATGATGACGTAAGGAACACCCTCAGCAAAATATAGCGTCGGGACAAACAGCCAAGGGAAAACTCGACTATGAAAACGGGAGTCGGGAGTCGGTAGGGGCGCACCGCTGTGCGCCCGTACAGGAGAGTCGGGGGAAGAACTTTTCATCCCTATAAGCAAGTCACAAGTTAAAAGTTATAAAGTCAAACCCTGCAATTTCAACATCCCCACTAAATCTACATCGGGACGGCGTAATTCATCTGGCGCAGGCATTCGATCCAAGCGCATTAATTCTACAATGGCAGCAGCCTCCGTATCCCTTTGACTAGCCGCAGCAGCCAAAACGCGATCGCCTTGGACGTAAAATGCCATAAACTCTCGCTGTTGTAAGTCACCCTGAAAAATAATTTCATCCCACTGTTCGGCGTGCCCGACATAACGGAGGGGAAATTGAAATTGCATCGTCCAAAAAATCGGTACGCCACGATACTTTACCTGCTGTCCCGCCATATTATACGCAGCAATGCGTCCGTGTTGTGCCGCAACCCGCCAGTGTTCGATTCGCGTGGGTTCTCCCGTTCGCCAATCTGGATATCTGGCAATGTCCCCCGCAGCATAAACGCCATCAGCAGCTTGTAAATACTCATTGACTTGGACGCTACCATCTTTTGGGTGTAACTCCAACCCTTGCAAAAATTCAGTTGCAGGTTGAACGCCAATTCCTACCACTACCAAATCGGCATCCAAGCGATCGCCATTATCTAACACTACAGCTTCAACTTTGCCATTGCCTTCAATCTGAGTCGCTTTTCTCCCCAGATGGAACTTCACGCCATTTTCTTCATGAACTTGTTGAAATACTTTGCCAATTTCCGCCCCTAGAATCTTCTCAAAAGGCAACGTAGAGGGGGATACTACCGTCACCTCCAAACCCTGTTGAGTCAATCCAGAAGCGGCTTCCATGCCAATAAAACTAGAACCAATAACCACAGCACGTTTAGCATCACCTGCTACCGCTAAAATGCGATCGGTATCGGCAAAGCTACGAACCGTAAAAATATTTTGCAAGTCGCTACCAGGAACGTTGAGTTGGCGTGGCTTACCACCTGTGGCTAATAGTAAGGCATCATATTGCAGCGGATCGCCACTGGCAAAAGAAATTAACTGACTATTGACATCAACTTGCACCACCTGTTTGTTCAGCCAAACTTCAATCTGGCAGTCTTGGTAAAATTGAGCCGATCGCAGTGGCATGTCATCTTGAGTTACTTTACCCGTCAAGTAATCTTTACTCAACCAAGTGCGATCGTATGGTAATCGGTCATCCTGCGTCACCATCACGATCCGTCCCTGATAACCCGCTACTCTTAACGTCTCGGCGGCGTGCGCCCCTGCTGCCCCTGCGCCTAAGATGACAAACGTGCGTTTATCTTCAGGGTTATACTCAGCCATATTCGGCTGCCTGCGCCCAGCAGCATTTTCTGGAATACTAACAATAATGCGATCGCCTTCTATTTTTACTTTATATTTTTGTAGAGAATCCAAGCCTGGAGGTTCTTGCTGTTCGCCTGTCGTCAAATCAAAATAGGCATTGTGCCAGGGACAAACAACATGGTTTTCGCACAATACCCCTTCTGCTAGCGGTGCTTGGTAATGGGTACAATATGCCCCCAGCGCGTAATACTTATCTGCTAGACGCACCAGTAACACATCAGTCTCACCCACAGAGACTTGTCGCATTTCCCCATTTTGCAAATCGTTGACACCAGCAACGACAGCTTCCAGCTGCGGCATAGTTACACAAAAATAGAATTTAGTCAGATAGGGCGATCGCAGCCCTACTGTAGACTATCGAGCGATCGCCCCACATTTACACCCCCCAAAGGATGAAGTGGTGCGTGGTGACAGATAACTGATAACTGATAACTTTTCACTGATTTTTCCGTGCTTTCCAAGTGCCACCATAGCGGTAAAAAGGGTTATCTTCACTTACACTAGCCCAACAACTCTCACACACGAAAACCCACGTTGCCGACTCGTCGTATTGTACGCGAAACAAAATCGGTGCGGGTTGCCCACACCGATCGCAAAGTTTTGTCCGAAGCTTGCGCCCCATATGCCCCGTTTTACTTCCTATAACCATTAAGCATAAGCTGATGCTTGTGGTTTGGCGAAGATCATTCTTCCTGCTGAGGTTTGTAAAGCACTCGTTACAACAACGCGCAATTCGCCACCAATATAGCTACTACCATCCTCAACAACTACCATCGTTCCATCCTCTAGGTAGCCTATGCCTTGACTGGGTTCTTTGCCTTCCTTGAGAATCTTCAAGTCAATATTGTCTCCTGGCAGGTAACTGGGGCGTAGGGACTGTACCAGATCGTTGAGATTCAACACGGGGATTTTTTGTAGACTCGCTACCTGAGACAAGTTGTAGTCGTTGGTTAAAAGAGTACCGTTGATCTCTTGCACGAACCGGACTAACTTAGCATCTACTGTAGGGACATCTTCGTAGTCAGTCGAATGAATGGCAATGCGTTCTGGATAACTTGCTTGGATGCGGTTGAGGATTTCTAACCCCCTCCTACCCCGCAATCGTTTGAGATCCTTTGCCCCGTCTGCTAGTTGCTGCAATTCTTGGATGACGAACTGCGGCACGAGAATTTGTCCTTCTAGAAATCCGGTAGCTAGCAGCGTTTCGATTCGACCGTCGATAATACAACTCGTATCTAAAACCTTAGTTGCCGCAGGTTTTAGCGTTCCCTCTGCGACTAACATCGTCTCAACTGAATTGGGATTGATCAGCCTCAAAAATGTCCGTCCGTGGGTGTCAGCCAGATTGATACCTGTAAAAGCGAAAAGGATGCTACCTAAAACCGCGACTAGGGGCTTGATAAAGCTAAAATCCTGCGGAATCGGTAGCAGAAAGAGGGGGGCTAGCATTAAGTTGGCGATTAATAGCCCCAGCACCATGCCAATTGCGCGTGTCAATAAAACGTCAACTGGCATCTCTCGAACTTTGGTTTCGAGACGGCGATAGGTCGTTTGAAAACTCAGTCCAACTCCACCACCGATCATTGCCGCAAAAACAGCGATGACTAATCGTAGCGCATCGAGATTGGTAACTTGCCGCTGCACGGTTTCTGGCAACAGCTCTATGCTGTAGAAGCCGATTCCGGCTCCTGCTATGATGAATGTAATAATTATGATTGCGTCCAGCATTGGTTAAGTCCAA
The DNA here is from genome assembly GCF_000817735.3 of Scytonema millei VB511283. Lineage (NCBI taxonomy): Bacteria > Bacillati > Cyanobacteriota > Cyanophyceae > Nostocales > Scytonemataceae > Scytonema > Scytonema millei. The sequence continues at coordinate 10,742 of NZ_JTJC03000013.1, forward strand.
TTGAATTGGGGTTATACTCCATTGCTTGGATTCCCCTGTCTGGGTTGGTATGAGAATCAGCAATTTATCGATACTGGCTCTATGATATAACCTTGAGGTTATGAGGTGCTGTCCGATCGCGACGGTTAATACTACTCTTAACAAGAAGATTGTTAAAAAATAGTTTGTTTAGAAGGAGACAGGAAACAGAATGGAGCGAAAACGCAGTTCAGGTCTATTTTTTTCTTTCCCAATATCTGTGGTTCTCTTTCTTTTGGCATAATTATTTTTGGATTACCAAGCTTCAAATATATAACTATAGTTTTTAACTTCATTCTTCTATCTCCTTCTCTCCTATTTTCTTTTGTAAACTTTCAATTGTTCATAAACCAAATTTTATCCTGCTTGAGACAGGAAGCGAAATCAGTTAAGAGTTAATTAAGGCAATGTTTTTGTTAGCAGATCGCATCGAGTTTCCAAATCAATTTTCATAAACTTTATTAAACAATCATTGACAAATCTCAAGTTATCGATCCCCACTTTCAGTCTCAAGGGTAATATTACCGAAACTTTAGTTCAGTCTGAGTAACAGAAATACGAATTCTTAGATATCTCTAAAGACAAGATTCTAGCTGCGATTCGAGTTCTTTTGCCCTAAAAACTATAAAGATTTAGTATATAGAGCTACCCATTTTTGGTATGATTTTTACTAGCGAAGCCAAGTAGTAAAGCAAAAAGACACTATCAGAATCAAAAGAATTTATTCATTCCTGTTGTTTTGCGATCGCCACTTTTTACCGTGACTACCAGATTAAATCTGACTCCACGAAACTTAACTTTAGAATTAGCACATTTAGGGATTCCCAGTGCAGCTTACATACATATCCCATTCTGTCGGCGGCGCTGCTACTATTGCGATTTTCCAATTTCCGTTGTGGGGGATCGCTTGCGGGGTGAGACATCTGGCACGATTTCTCAATACGTACAGATTTTGTCTCAAGAGATTGCCGCTACACCAGCTCTAGGAAAACCTTTAGAAACAATTTTTTTTGGTGGTGGTACGCCTTCATTATTATCGAGCAGTCAGCTAGCGCAAATTATAGAAGAGCTCGAACGTCAATTTGGGATCTCTCCTCAAGCCGAAATTTCAATGGAGATCGATCCAGGTACGTTTACCCTCGCCCAACTCCAAGAATACATATCGGCTGGGGTAAATCGATTCAGTCTTGGCGTACAAGCATTTCAGCCAGAATTGTTACAAGCTTGCGGGCGATCGCACGATCTGAATGACATTTGGCAAGCTGTAGAATTATTTCGTCAGGCTCAAGTACCAAATTTCAGCATCGATCTGATTTCTGGATTACCGCGCCAAACCCTAGAACAGTGGCAAGAATCGCTCTTAAAAGCAGTGGCGATCGCACCCAATCATATTTCAATTTACGACTTAACCATTGAGCCTGGAACAGTTTTCGGGCGCTACTATCAATCGGGGGCAAGTCCATTGCCTTCAGACGAACTGACAGTGCAAATGTATTGTCTTGCCCAGCAAACTCTGACAAAGGCTGGATACGAACACTACGAAATTTCCAACTACGCCCAGCCAAACTATCAATGTCATCACAATCGAACTTATTGGGAAAATCGTCCCTACTACGGTTTTGGTATGGGTGCAGCTAGCTACACCAATAATCAAAGATTTACCCGTCCCCGTAAAACAAAAGAATACTCTGACTGGGTAGAAGATTTTATCGCTGCTGGAGGAGTGTTAGATTGTCCTCAAACTCCACCGGAGGAAGTTTTACTAGACATTTTGATGTTGGGCTTAAGGTTGCAAGAGGGAGTCAGTTTATCTACATTATCTCAATTTGGAGATGACAAAATACAACAAATTTGGACTTGCTTGCAACCGTATCAGCATCAGGGCTGGATAGCAATGACAGGGGCGATCGCCCAACCTTTTTATGCAAAAGGCTGGAACAAAGTTATTGGCAACATGTTTTACGGCGAGAACCTCGTAGGCGATTGGCGATTACGGTTAACCGATCCGCAAGGATTTTTATTTTCCAACGTCGTTTTAGCAGATTTGTTTGAGAAGTTGGGATGAGTTATTGATAATTGGTGGTTGATGGTTGACGGTTGACGGTTGATGGTTGACGGTTGATGGTTGACGGTTGATGGTTAACAGTTGACGGTTAACTGATAACTGATAACTGATAACTGATAACTGATAACTGACTTACCAATCACTCCTTTGCGGCGCGGGGCGACGACTGGGTTTTTTTTCTGGTAAGACAACACTCACATCTCTAGCCGGACAGCCAACTGCTACAGCTAAGTTGATTTTTTGATTGGCAGCTTCGTTATCTACAAAAATATATGCCAAGTCAACATTCGCGCCGTTGACTCTCACCTCCCAGAAATCCTGACTGCCTGTCGTTGCCGCTGCTAAATCTTGGATCGCGATTTGGTTGGGAATGCGATCGCCACAAGGTTCGCATAACTGATATATAGTTTGACCGACTTGCAATCTAGAAACTGCCGCTAAAGCTTGTTCTTTACTAACGTAAGCGCATTGATCTGCCCATGCTTCGGTAGCAAATCCCAAACAAACGCACAAAGATACAAAAATTGGATGCGATCGCCACTTTTTTCTCACTGTCTTGCTCTAAATAGAGGTAGCTTATTTTAACTATTGCGGGGGATTTTTAGAGCGAATTTGGTGTGAAATTACGATATCCTCTCTACCCACAATTGCTGTGAGGTAGACATACAGATGATCCCGTGGATAGATGGCTCTACACGTTAGTAAGACTTAAATTAGAATCCTAGACTTGTAGTGAACTTTACCAAAAAACAAGCCCAGTTTGGTTGTTCGCATTCCGTTTTTCATGGTATGTAAAAACTAACCATGCCAAGTATTAATACTTGCGTTGGCTGGAAAATTCATTATTCCATACCACTTTTTTCTATCTTACTACTCAGCGATCGCAATTAACTATGAAAATTGCTCAAGTTGCGCCTTTGTGGGAGAGAGTACCACCCCTTACCTACGGGGGTACAGAATTAGTCGTGAGTCAGTTGACTGACGAATTAGTACGTCGCGGTCATGAGGTGACATTATTTGCTTCTGGCGACTCTCAAACTTTGGCTCGCTTAGAAGCAGTATGTCCTCGTGCTATCCGTTTAGATCCAGAAATTAAAGACTATACAGTCTATGAAATGTTGGAAATCAGTCAAGTTTATGAAAGAGCGGCAGAATTCGATCTGATCCACTCTCACATAGGCTTGGCAGTATTGGCAATTGCTTCCCGAGTCAAAACACCAACTATCCACACGCTACACGGTAACTTTACGCCAGAAAATAGCAAACTCTTTCAGCTACATCATCAACAACCCTATATCAGCATTAGCAATGCCCAAAGGCAATTAGATCTCAATTATTTGCGAACTGTATATAACGGGATTGATGTCGAAAAGTATTCTTTCTTTGCCCAACCCCAAGAACCGCCTTACCTTGCTTTTCTAGGGCGACTGTCACCAGAAAAAGGACCGCATCACGCGATCGCAGTTGCCAAGCAGACAGGTTTACCGCTGAAGATTGCAGGCAAAATTGATGCTAGCGATCGCTCCTTTTTTGAACGAGAAATTGCACCACAAGTTGATGGTAAGCAAATTGAATATATTGGGGAAGTCAATCGCGCTCAAAAAATCGAATTACTTGGCAATGCATCTGTAACTCTATTTCCGATTACCTGGGACGAACCATTTGGCTTAGTCATGGTAGAGTCGATGGCAACAGGCACGCCAGTCATCGGTCTGAATAGAGGTTCTGTACCAGAGGTCATTTCTCCTGGGAAGTCTGGATTTATTTGTAACACCATTGCAGAAATGGTTGCTACCGTACCGCAAGCTTTAGAACTCAACCGTCAGACTTGCCGAGAATATGTGGAGCAGCACTTTGGGATTGCGCAAATGGTAGATGGGTACGAAGCAGCTTATCAAGAATTACTTGCTAACCGCATTGCTCAAAATGGACGCATTCTCTCTCAGAATCTTGCTCTTTCATAAAGATTTTTCTTTTTAATATGGAGATAACCAAGTATGATTAGGAAAATCCAAACTTGTCCGTGTTGCGATAATGCTGTATTGCGACATATTCGACATGGGAAAGTTTACTGGTTTTGCACTCACTGTCGGCAAGAAATCCCCATTTTGGGGATCGAACGAACTCCCGTAGAGACTAGTATTTCTGAGGCGATCGCCCTCGGTCAACCTTCGGTCAAAGCATAAAAAGCCTGGGCGATTAGAAATCGCCGCTATACAAACCAAGTCCGCCTGCGAGGACTGACAGTAAACGTTAATCTCTTAACCCGCGCAGGCGGGTTTTGTACGCGGCTAATGTTGGGCAACCCGTTGCCCAACCGCCCGCTTCTGTGTAGTCGAGCCAGTGCGTTGTGGAGCCAGCGCCGTGCGGGGGTTCCCCCCGTTGAGGCGACTGGCGTGGGGTTCCCCCCGTTGAAGCAACTGGCGTGCGACTTACAGTTGCCAGATGCAATTGACCTGCTACAATCAACCGCAGAAGTTACAAAGCAAGAAAAAATGCTAGCTGCGGTGCTATATGGTCGAGAAGACTTGCGTTTGGAACAAGTCGCCGAACCTAACCCAGGAACGGGAGAGGTCATATTAGAAGTCACAGCAGCAATGACCTGCGGGACAGACCTCAAGGTATGGCGACGGGGCGGACATGCCAAAATGCTCAAACCGCCAACTCTGTTTGGACATGAAGCAGCTGGAAGAATTGTCGCAGTGGGTGCAGAGGTCAAGAATTGGCAAGTGGGCGATCGCGTTGTTGCGAATAATTCCGCTCCATGCATGAAATGCTTCTTCTGTCAACGGCAAGAATATTCCCTGTGTCTCAACTTAACTTGGAATAACGGTACATTTGCGCAATACCTAAAAATTCCTGCTCCAATTGTCGAACATAATCTTTTAGCAATCCCCCCTACCTTAACGGATGAATTAGCAGCGCTAACCGAACCTCTGGCTTGCGTGCTGCACGGAGTCGCTAGGTCGAATGTAAAAGTAGGCGATCGCGTCGTCGTGTTGGGCGATGGGGCAATTGGGTTGATGTTTGTTGCCGTATTAGCCCAGCAATCGGTACAGGTCATGTTAGTTGGCGGACGCGATCGCCGATTGCAAATCGGGGAAAAGTTCGGTGCAGCCCAAACTTACAACTACCGTCAACTAGCAGATCTTCCCGCCGTAGTCAAAGCACACACAGATGGATGGGGCGCAGATGTCGTTATAGAAGCTACCGGAATCCCCAGCGTTTGGGAAACTGCGATCGCCTGCGCTAGACCTGGGGCGACAGTCAATCTTTTCGGGGGTTGTCCCAGAGATACCAAAATTACTGTAGATACAGAACAACTGCACTACAGCGAACTTACACTGAAAGGCGTATTTCACAACACGCCAAAACACGTCTGCACCGCCTTAGCCTTACTCGCCCGTCAAGAAATTCCCTTCGAGTTACTCATTAGCGATCGCCGTCCGCTACAAGACCTAGAACAAGTATTTCACGAGATGCAGCAACGGCAAGTTATCAAAGTTGCAATTTATCCTAAGTGAGTCGTGAGCGGCTAGTGGCTGGTGGCTAGTGGCTTGACTCCTTTCTAGTCACCAGTCACGAGTCACTAGTCACTGATAACTGACCACTGATTTTGGGCATCCTAAGAAATAGGAATCAAGTTCTTGCGATCGCCTAAAATGTCACTCCCACTGCTTTTTGCTCAAGCATCAGTTAAACCAAAATCTATAAAAACTCAAACTGTATCGCCTCCACCTGCTGAGTTTCCCGTTCTTTGGGCATCTGCTTCTGGCGGACTTTTCATATTAATAGTTGGTCTTGCTGTTTTTTGCAAGCTGAAATTCAAGCAGCTAGAAAAAAAAGTGAGAATGGAACAATTCCGCACTCAAGAGACACAGAAACAATTAAAGCTAGCTCTAGAAACTATTCGGAGAATTGAGGAAAACCCAGATTTAATTAATTCTCGCGAACTGAATCTTGACTATTTACGAATGCGAATGGCGGAAGAGGTGTTCCATTTCGCCATCATCAGTCAAATTAAAGCCAAGATCAAAGATAAAATCTCTCAAGCCCTGCGTCCTGCTAATAACAATGCAGGAGTTGTAGGAATTGCTGGTAGTAGTGGTGGAAAGCAAGTTGATGAGATTGTTGAAGTGGAATATGAAACTGGGGTGGCAATTCAAAAAAATAAATGCGTTTTATTTCGCGTGCAAATTCGCCTAGCTAAATTACCAATTCAAACGACTTCTGCCACAGTTAAAGATATTATTGATTGTATTGAAACTTATCTCAGCCCAGCCGAAGACCACGACAATTGGCAACCGACAATTCAAGGAAGATTGGTATATATTCACTGGGATCAAAAAGCAAAACCCACACCTTTACTATTAATGGAGCAATCTAACGAAGGAGTGAACGTAAGTTTTCGCACCCAGCGATCGACCAAGAGTAAAGATTTATTCACCCATCGAATCTAAAAACTGTAGGGTGGGCAACGCCCACCTTATTTGTATTGCTACGAATTCAATTCGTCCTAACAAAAAAGGCAACAGACTATATCTGTTGCCTTTATTTACTCACAAACTATGGTTAAATTCAACTAACGCATAGCAGGAACTTTATCTAATTCAGACTTCTTACCATCTGCTTGCAGTGCTTCACCTTCGATGAAGGAACGTAGCATCCAAGCCATTTCTTCGTGACCTTCCATCAAACCAGTCAAGAAGTCAGCCGTACCTTCGTCATGAAACTCTTCAGAACACTTGTCGATATGTTCGCGCAAATTGCGAATAATCATTTCGTGATCGTCTACCAACTGAGCTACCATTTCAGTAGCTAAGGGTACATTATCAGCTTGCTCTTGGATAGAAGCGTACTCTACAAAGCCTTTTGCTGTACCTACAGGAAAGCCACCTAAGGCACGAACTCGCTCAGCGACAGAATCAATGGTTTCGGTTAAGGTTTGATATTGTTCTTCCCACAACTCATGCAGAGAACGGAACTGGGGACCAACAACATCCCAATGGAATTTTTTAGTTTTGATCAATAGCAAATAGGAGTTTGCTAGATCTTTATTCAACAATTCGATTACGCCTGTGCGTTGTTCTTCAGATAAACCAATGTTTAGCTTACGCATAATGTATTATTGTCTGCTCTCTTACTCCTCTTCTAGTGCAACAAATTAACCCCAGTCTGGGCATCAGCCATAGGGGAGATTATGTAATCGTCCTTCTGGTAAGGCTTTGAGCTAATAACTAGGGAGCAGGGAGTAGGGAGTAGGGAGCAGGGAAAGAAATGTGGTTTCTGACTTGTGACTTGTGACTTGAATTGTCTCCTTACCTCCCTTGTCTCCCTTGTCCCCTCACTCTTCACTCCTCACTCCTCACATTGGGCTGACCTTGGCTCGATAGAGCAGCTTATCGCCTTGACGATAGCCTATATAGCGCACGATGACTCTTTCACCTGGCTGGGCGCTGCCCGATAATAGTTGATGTAGTTGGGGATCGTATTCTACTTCAGCCCCAACAGAGGCGATCGCTTCTACATCCCATTGTTGCAATAACTGCTCGATTGGTTTTACCAATGGTAACAATTTGACTGCTGCTAGCTCGGGATTTTCCTTAGCTTTTTGGGCGGCTGTGGGCCATTGCAACAACCACGATTCGATCGCCTGTAAACTAGCTAGTTGAAATTCTTTTCTAAGTTCCTGTTTTTGTTTGGCTAGTTCTGCTTGCAAGCGTTCGTATTCTCTTTTTAATTCTTTTAATTCGGCAATTGGTGGTGAATTCTCACTAGGGACTACTTTACCATTAGGCGCGATCGCCGAGAAAGTGGTCATTAGCTCCCACAATGATACTTCTAACGCTTGACTGAGCTTGAATAACACATCTACCCGCATTTGCTCGATCTCTCCCCGTCGGAGCTTGCGGATTTGCTTTTCCGATACTTTTGCTTGTTGGGAAAGTGCCTTATAACTGGAAACACCCACCCGCTGCATCATTTGCTGCAACGAATGGGTGTAATCTTGACTTGACGGGAGTTGATGGTAAATCAATGTTGAGTGATGAGTAAGCGATCGGCTATCTGCGATTATGCCACTCACGACTCCCGTACGGGCGGGTTTAATTACAGAATTATTGACTCTGGTACAGGTCTTTTCCGACTCCCGTACGGGCGGGTTTAATTGCAGAATTATTGACTCTGGTACAGGTCTTTTCAAAAAAACCCGCCCCTACGACTTATTTAACAGCAACTGGCTGTTTCATGGCAGCTCCATCTTGTTCTGTAAGCCGTCCAGTTGGTTGCAAATGTGCTTCTAGGAACCACAACCGCATATCAATTGTACGAGAGACTTCTACGTACATATCGTTGGTATCTGCGTCGTTGACTTCTCCAGTTTTATCAATCGCTTCTCGTAGGTGCTTGCCATAGATTGCTAAGCGGTCGGCTAAAGCTGCAACGTGATCCTCACCACTGTTGATGTCGTAAGGATACTCTGGCAATATCGAAAACTGGGCAGCAGCGCGAGTTGTTCCTACTGCATAGCCACCAAGAGCTGTAATCCTTTCGGCAAACAAATCGATATATCCTTCAACTTCCGTAGCAATTTCATCAAATAATTCGTGCAGTTGAAAGAAATCTGTCCCCTTCACATTCCAGTGTGCCTGCTTCAACTGAGTTTTCAAATCGGTGGTAGCAGCCAGGGTTTGATTAAGTAGCTCTACCACTTGCAAGCGAGTGTCGGTAGGAAGATCGATGCGAGTGGGGTATAAGCGACGTTGATGTTGTTGATAATTGGTACTCATATGCCTCTACTCAGTGGTTTACTCGATTTTCTTAGCTTAGAGCGATATTGCTCTAGGATGGTACTTCACAATTCAATTTTTAATCTCTATTTCAGAAGCCAAGAGTCAAAATTAACTGGTCACTGGTCACTGTTCTATGCCATGTGCATCTTCAGAACTGCACGGGGAGCCTTGCGCACTCTGGCAAGGATTGTTTCTTTCCCCAAACGCTGACAAGCTTCGTAACGATGGCAGCCAGAGAAACCGTAGTATTGTCCTTCCACTTCCAGTACGTCAATTGGCTCTTGCTGTCCGATCTCTTGAATTGATTCCATTAATGCTTTAACCTTCTGCTGGTCGTTCTCCCGTGGCAAAGGTCGCCGAATCTGATTCAAGGGAATCTCTTGTACTTTTGTCATATCTATCGCTTTGCATCACCTCTTTCTAAATCATACTCGTTATGACTTTATTATGCAACATATATTTGTACTTTCTCTGCAACTCAACTAAAGAGAGATAAAAGAGATAAATTTGTTGGAGAAACTAGGTTACACATATTAGACATTGCACCTGCACGTTTATACCAATGGAAAGAAATATTTTTAAGTCAAAAGTCAAAAGTCAAAAGTCAAAAATTAGGAGCCAAGAGTCAGGAGTCATGAGTCATGAGCCAAGAGCCAGAAGTAATTCTTCTCCCTCAGCCTCCTCAGCTCCCTCAGCTCCCTCAGCTCTCTTCTGCGGCGTACTGACGATCGCCTGCTGGATGGGATTGGCTAGTGCAACTTTGGCAGCAAGGGGTGAAGAGACACAACTCAAAGTTGGCGTGGTGCAGCGCTTCGGGGATGAATTGACAGATGAATTGACGCTGCAAGCAACACCAGGCGATCGCCTCCAGCTCAAATTTAACAGCCCAACTCAAACTCAAAATCAAACTCAAAATCAAACAGTGCGACCGCAGGAAACTCAGCTCAGCGCTAGCAATGTCAAATTAGTAGTGCAGATGCAAACCTTGGTGACACCCGTATTGCAAGAGCGGGTAGTTCTTAGCACTCATCGTAGTTTTGAGACTGCGGAAGATGCGGCAAAGCAATGGCGTGCTTTAGGGATTGAGACAGAAATTGCTCAGCCGGAACAATGGCAAGTGTGGGCAAAACGCCAAGTTTATAACACACCGTTCCTGCGGCGAATGTTGCTCAGTAGCGTCCAGCTTCAAGGTAAGAAAACCGCACATTTAGACAGCCGAATTTTGCAGCAAGTGCCGATTGTGAGTTGGGAAATCAACGGCAATCGTTATAGTAGCGATCGCCTGGAAGTGAGTACAAATAAAAATTTAATCCAAGTTCGCCAAGGCAAAGAAGATAAATATGGAATTCCCTTTGCCGGAAAACTACAACTGCAACCGAATGCCTACGGGACTTATACCTTAGTCAACGATGTACCGCTTGAAACCTATTTACGGGGAGTTGTACCCCACGAAATCGGCAGAAATGTATCTTATGCGGCGATCGAAGCGCAAACGATTATTGCTCGAACGTATGCCTTACGGAATTTGCGCCGTTTTGCGATCGATGGGTACGAACTGAGCGCCGATACCCATTGTCAAGTTTATGTGGGCTTAAAAGATACCGATCCCAATGCAGACCGAGCAATTTTAGCAACTAGAAATAAGGTACTAACTTACAACAACGAGTTAGTTGACGCACTCTATTCTTCTACAACAGGTGGAGTAACGGCTGTTTTTAGCGATGTTTGGAATGGAGCGGACAAACCATACCTAAAATCTTTGGTAGATTCCGCTTACAGCGTTTGGAACTTATCGCGTCAGAGTCTTGCTGATGAAAACAACTTTCAACGTTTTATCAACATGCAACGGGGATTTAACGAAGCGGGAACGCGGCTGTTTCGCTGGCGCAGGGAAAGTAGTATCGAACAGCTTACCCAAGACTTACAAAAATTTTTAACCAAGAATCGGAGTCCGCTAGCTAACTTCAGCCGCATTCAGCAAATACAAGTGACGCAGCGATCGCCCGGAGGTAGAATCCTCAAACTCGCCGTACAAACCGATCGCAGTAACATTTTATTAGAAAAAGATGAAATTCGCAGTGCTTTTTCTTCACCGAGAAGCACTCTATTTTATTTAGAACCCTTATACGACCAAACCAAAGGAGAAAATGCCCTCCAAGGCTATGCTTTTGTCGGTGGTGGCTTAGGGCATGGAGTTGGTCTCAGCCAAACAGGTGCAAGTGGTTTGGCAAAACAGGGGTGGAAGAGCGATCGCATCCTCAACTTTTACTATCCTGGGACGCAAATTAGGGAGTGGGGAGTCGGGAGTCGGGAGTCGTAGGGGCGGGTTTTTTGAGTTTAGCTGTACTAAAACAAATTAATCTGCGGTTAAACCCGCCCGTACAGGGGAGTCGGGAGTCGTAGGGGTGAGGAGCGAGGAGCGAGTTTTCTGTTTGTCCTCTTTGTCTCCCTTTTGTCCTCTTTGTCTCCCTTGTCTCCCTTGTCTTCTCCCGTCTCCTAGATTCCTAGTAAAGTTCTTCTTCTTTGTGTGTTTCAATCGTACAGTCAGAAGTAGGATAAGCTACGCAGGTCAAAACATAGCCACCTTCGATCTGATCGTCATCTAAGAAAGATTGGTCGGACTGGTCTACCGTTCCAGATACCATTTTGCCCGCACAGGTAGAGCAAGCACCAGCACGACAGGAATATGGTAGATCTAACCCAGCTTCTTCAGCTGCGTCCAGAATATAGGTATCGTCATCCACATCAATCGTGGTGTTTAGCCCTTCTGCCTCGTTGATTAATGTGACTTTGTAAGTTGCCATTTAGTTGTCCTCTTTATAGACGGCAGGATAAAATAAGGTATACCTGTCCTCTCAACAAGTTGCCTTTCCGAATTGGCGATCGCGGCAGGAGGATCGCAGCTCTTTCATCTGAGCGTGGGCGGACAGAACGTTGAGACGAAACGTCCCCTTCCATCACTTTTCAGCAACCATGCGTTGGTCGCTCCCATACCCTAAGAGATCGCGTTTGCGATCTGAAATTTGGCACGATCGCAACTGCTCCTCGCCAAGGCAAGGAACTCGCTGAATATCCCAAAATCTAACTTTGGGATGAGTCAAACAGTACGGGTTACTGCTTAACAGCTTCGCCATGTTTATTTGACCACATCTCTGATACTACGAGAAAAATTCTCGCTTGTAACGCCGATCCAAGCCTGATTAGTAAAGGAATTTAGTTGTTGCAAACTCATAAGAAATGCTTATAGACAAAGGCAACTCATTCCTAAATATATAAAGCATTTTTATAGTTTATATTTTTTTAATAATCAATCCTGTATCAGTTATCAGTTATCAGTTACCAGTTATCAGTGAAGAATGGGTGTGGGGTGTAGGAAATTTTGAATTTTGAATTTTCTGGCTCCCCCAGCTCCCTCAGCTTCCTCAGCTCCCGATCGCTCCCTCAGCTCCCTCAGCTCCCCCAGCTCCCGATCGCTCCCTCAGCTCCCTGCTCCCTAACAACTGATAACTGACTCACCACTCACTACTGACTAATAAGTGTCAGAAAACGTGTATGTTGATGTTAGGTGAAGTAAAGAAATCGTAATGATAGTTCATGGGTAGCATTTGGGAGATAGATTTCTACTCCCGTCCAATCTTGGATGAGAACCAAAAGAAAGTTTGGGAGGTTGTGGTGTGCGAGAGTCCTTTGGATACGCGCACCGATCCCACTCGCCTGTTTCGGTATGCCCAGTATTGTCCCAGCACCCAAGTGAATTCTGCTTGGTTGCGGACAGCATTACAAGAGGCAATGGCAAAAGCTGGAACTGCACCTACGAAGTTTCGCTTTTTCCGTCGCCAGATGAATAATATGATTACCAAAGCCTGCAAAGATTTGGGCATTCCAGCGCAACCAAGTCGCCGCACTCTGGCGCTACTGCAATTGCTAAAAGAACGGATGGATGAAGTTTATCCGCAAGAACCGGGATATCAACCTACACCAAATCCATCTGTCAAGATGGAATCATCTCCACCACAGCGCTTACCAGATGCGCTAACCGGACAGCAGTGGGCGTTTGTGAATCTGGAAGCAACGGCTTTGGCTGATATGCATGAGTGGGAAATTGCTTTTGGAGAGGCCTTTCCTTTACAGATGGTGGGTTTATCACCAGAAACGATAATTCCGGGGCTGTTGATTTTCTCAGAAAGAGCCTTGCCATTAGCAGGATGGATATCTGGACTCGAATTAGCTTTTGTCAGGGTGGAAACTAGTCCAGTAGCACGATTGCTGCTAGAAACTGGTGCTAGCGAGAGTTGGATCTTGGCTAATCTGAAGAATCCGCAAACTGTAGCAGAAGCTCAAGCTTTTGTAAGCGCTAAGCAACAAGCCAATGGCGTACATTTTATTGCCGTGCAGTCCAATCCACAAACCGAGTCGTTCTCCGGTTTCTGGCTATTACAAGAAGTCTCTATACCGTAATTGATGGGACAAGAAGGATAAAGGGGGCAAGGGGACAAGGAGACAAGGAAGACAAGGGGGACAAGGAGACAAGGAATTTCCTCGCGCCTCTCGCCTTTTGCCTCTCAACTCTCGCCCCTCTCCCGACTCCCGACTCCCGACTCCCGACTCCCTAGAATTATGAATTACGAACTACAAAAAGATAACTTAGCAGAACGACTGTTGGAGCTAGCTGCTAAATGTGGGGCAGAGGCAGCGGAAGTGTATCAGGCGCGATCGCAATCTCGACCTGTCTTTTTTGAAGCTAACCGCCTCAAGCAGCTAGAAAGCGCCCAGACAGAGGGGACGGCTTTGCGCTTGTGGCGCGATGGTCGTCCAGGGCTAGCAGTTGCTTACGGTTCTGTATCACCTGAGGCGCTAGTCGGTTCAGCCCTTGCTCTCAGCGAACTCAACGAACCCGAACCGATTGAACTTGGTAGTCACTCTCAAACGATTTATCCCAATGTAGGGCAACCGATCGCTGTCGAACAGCTGATCGATTGGGGAAAAGAGGCGATCGCCCAGATCCGCGATGCTTTTCCTGAAGTCATGGTGAGTGCTGAGTGGGATTGTGAAATGGAAACAACCCGCTTGGTTAATTCCCTGGGGCTAGATTGCCACTACACCGATACGACACTCAGTTGTTACTTATCAGCAGAGTGGGTACGGGGTGATGATTTTTTAAGCGTATCTGACGGACAAACTCAGCGCGATCGCCTCCAACCAGAAGAAGTCGTCCGACAAATCTTACAACGGCTGGCTTGGGCAAAGGCAAATGTTGCGCCCTCCACAGGGCGTATTCCAGTTTTATTTACCTCCAAGGCAGCTGATATGTTGTGGGGAACGGCACAAGCGGCTTTGAATGGTAAGCGAGTCCTAGAAAAAGCTTCCCCTTGGGCAGAACGCCTTGGTCAGTCCGTGATGGCAAAAGCTTTGACGATATATCAAGACCCAGAAGCAGGACCATTTAGCTGTCCGTTTGACGATGAAGGGACTCCTACCCAACACCGCGTATTCGTTCAAAATGGAGTTCTACAAAATTTTTATTGCGATCGCGCTACAGGCAGACAGTTGGGTACTGCCACCACCGGAAACGGTTTTCGCCCAGGCTTAGGTAGCTATCCTACACCTGGGTTATTTAATTTATTAATAGAACCTGGTACGAAATCTTTGTCAGATTTGATTAACTTATTAGACGACGGACTGATTGTAGATCAAATGTTAGGTGGTGGCGGTAGTATTTCGGGTGATTTTTCAATCAATATCGATCTCGGCTATCGAGTTAAAAACGGTCGAGCGATCGGTCGCGTCAAGGACACAATGGTTGCAGGCAACATCTATAGCGCTCTCAAACAGCTAGTTGCCCTCGGCAGCGATGCTGATTGGAACGGTTCGTGTTACACTCCATCTCTAATTTTAGAAGGATTATCAGTGACGGGAAGGGGCTGACAGTTATCAGTTATCAGTTATCAGGGAGCAGATCGGCTAATATTCACAAATGACCGCTTATGCGTATCTGTTTTGTTGGCGATTCTTTTGTCAATGGTACGGGAGATCCTGAGTGTCTCGGTTGGACGGGGAGAATTTGTGTTGCTGCCCAGAAACAAGGGTATGATGTAACTTATTACAATTTAGGGGTTAGAAGAGAAACTAGCGCTGATATTAAAGCGCGGTGGTTGCAGGAAGTTTCTTGCCGCTTAAGCAAAGACTACGATGGTAGAATCGTGTTTTCTTTTGGGACAAATGATACGACTATAGAAACTGATAAAACTCGGATAAAATTTGTTGAATCTATAGAAAATGCACGCCAAATTTTACAGGTAGCTAAACAAAGATTTCCGGTCTTGATGGTAGGAGCGCCTCCCATGCTGGATACAGAACAAAATTCTAGAACTGTTTGTTTGTTGAAACAATTCGAGCAAATTTGCTTGACAATAGATATTCCTTATTTAGATATTTTCGCCACTTTACAAAAATCAGATACTTGGTTACAAGAAGTAGCAGATTATGACGGCGCTCATCCCCGTGCTGCTGGTTATCAAGAAATTGCTAACTTAGTTCAAAATTGGTCGGGATGGCAGTCTTGGTTGACTTGATGGATTGCCGATCGCGAAACTATTTAGGTAGCCCTTCAAGATTTTGTCTCAAATTATGACGAATTGTGGCATCCTGTAGCAAATGATGTGTGGGTAATAGATAGCGAGCAATACTTACCCTACAGTTACAATTTTCCTAACCTCCTGCCTCTAGACTCTAGCCCCTGATGCCTGTCCTCCGCCAATACTTGCGCCACTGGATGCGTCCCCGCCGCACCAGCGCGATCGCCGAAGCTTGTTTAATTGGATTAGTTGCCGCTTTGTCTGCGGTATTGCTGAAAGCTGGTTCTGGCTGGTTTGGGGCAATGCGAGTCCATCAATCTAACCTATTTCCAGCCTGGATTTTGCTGCCATCTTTTGGTCTGACTTTTGGATATTTGTCTGGTTTGCTGGTGGAACGATTAGCCCCAGAAGCAAGCGGTAGCGGTATTCCTCACGTTAAGGCAGTACTTGCCAACGCTGCGACAGACATATCATGGCGGACTGCTGGTGTCAAGTTACTCGCTTCAACCTTAGCAATTGGTTCGGGGTTGACCGTAGGTAGGCAAGGACCAACCGTACATATAGGTGCAGCCTTAGCCGCCCAATTTAGCCGCTGGGTTCCCACATCTCCCGACCACCGCCGCCAGATGATTGCCGCAGGTGCAGGTGCGGGATTAGCTGCTGCTTTTAATGCCCCCATTACGGGGGTTTTGTTTGTGGTTGAAGAATTACTCCGCGATTTGTCGAGTTTGACTTTGGGGACGGCGATCCTCGCTTCGTTCATCGGTGCCGTCGTGTCGCGGATTTTAGGTGGTCGCAGCCTAGATTTGAGTTTGGTATTGACTGCTCACTCAACCTCATTCTCGTTAATTGAACTGCCATTTTTCTTGTTACTGGGGATCTTGGCAGGGTTGCTAGGTTCTCTCTTTCATCGTGGCATTATTGCTAGTTTAAAATTTTATCGCCAGTTACACATTAGCTTATCCCTACGGATTGCCTTAGCTGGCTTAATTTCCGGTATGGCGATCGCCCTTTTACCTCCTACCTTTCGCGATAATAGTGGTTTGAGGGAATTTCTGATTACTGGAGATGCCAGTTTAGAATTAGCTGCGATCGCCTTTGTCGCGCAGTTTAGCCTCACTTTAGTCGCTTTTGGTTCGGGAGCGCCAGGAGGATTATTCGCCCCGAGTCTGATTATTGGTTCAGCTTTGGGTTATGTGGTTGGTTTGACCGAGTTTTATGTTTTAGGGATTGGTTCCCCGGCTACCTATGCCTTAGCAGGGATGGGGGCATTTTTTAGCGTCGTTTCTAAAGTCCCGATTACGGCGATCGCGATCGTGTTTGAGATGACCACCGATTTTAACTTAGTCTTACCGTTAATGATCGGCTCGGTAACGGCGTACCTAATTGCCGAACGGTTAGCACCTGGATCGATCTACGATAAAATCTTGCAACTCAACGGGATTAACTTAGAATCAGCAGCTACACCCAAGGGCTTTCTTGCTGAGTTGACAGCAGAAGACGTGATGCAACGCCGAGTAGAAACTTTAGGGGCGCAGATGACGCTGGATGAGGCTGTACAGGCGTTTTCTCGCTCCCACCATCGCGGCTTTCCCGTAGTTGATAATAGTAAGCTAGTTGGAATTATCACCCAAACCGATTTGGCAAAAACTCGCGATCGCTCCTTACCCGGGAATGCTCCAATTAGCGAGGTGATGACTCCCCAACCCGTCACCGTCAGTCCTCACGCGACTCTCGCCCATGTATTGTATTTACTCGATCGCTACCAACTCAGCCGCTTACCCGTAGTGGAAAATCGGCGAATGGTGGGAATTATTACCCGCGCCGATATTATCCGCGTTGAAGCCGACAAACTCAACGGCGAGACAGAACAGACGGGACCGCAGCCAGAACCATCTTACATAGTCTATCAAACGCGATCGCCCAGTACTGGACGCGGCAGAATTTTAGTGCCGATCGCTAACCCTCAAACTGCGGAATCGTTGTTGCAAATGGCTGCGGCAATTGCCCGCGATCGCGATTACGAACTAGAGTGCATTCAAGTTATCCTCGTCTCTCGCCGTAGTTCCCCCGCTGAAACTTCCGTGCAGACTGGGAAAAGCCGCAAGTTACTTCGTCAAGCCGAGGTGATAGCGAAAAAGCAAAAAATCCCCGTCCATACTCAAATTCGGGTAGCTCACGACACTGCTCAAGCAATATTAGAGACAATTAAAGAACAGCACATCGATATTTTGTTGATGGGATGGAAAGGTAACACCATCACCCCTGGGCGAATTTTTGGCAACGTTGTAGACACCCTGATCCGCCAAGCACCCTGCGATGTCGTATTGGTGAAATTACCGGAAGATAGGCAAGAGGCAAGAGGTGAAAAGCAAGAGGCTTTTTCCCAACTCCCTTCCCCGACTCCCGACTCCCTAGTACGGGCGCACAGCAGTGCGCCCCTACCGACTCCCTCATTTAACCGTTGGCTAGTCCCGATGGCAGGTGGTCCCAATGCGAAAGCAGCAATTAAATTGTTACCTGCGCTAGCTTCTCTAGGAGAAGAACCAGAGATCCAACTGTGTCAGGTGTTTGAATCTAAAGAGGCAAAACCCGATTTAAGCGTATTACAACAAGCAATTCGTTATTTAGTTAAATACCGACAATTATCAGGCAAAGTCACCGCAGTACCAGTTGTATCAAGTTCTGTTGCAGATGGTTTAATTAATTTGGTCAAGACTGAAGATTTTGATGTTGTGGTTTTGGGTGCCAGTCGAGAAGGGATGTTGCAGAATGCGATTAAAGGTAATATTCCGGCTCAAATTGCCAATCGCGTCGATAGTACGGTGATTTTGGTGCGCGGTGAAATTGATAAGTAATTAGGTTGAATTTACCTTTAGGTTCATTCTTTGTGACTACGCCGGAGAAGATCCCCCCAACCCCCCTTATTAAGGGGGGCTAAGAGGGAGCGAATCTATAAGAAAATAAGTAGAATTGGGATTTTCAAATATTCATGTAAAAAGTTGAATGGCAGGAAATTTTCAACACTTCAAAAAATTTACTCTTTCTCATACTTGGGAGACAACATGGTGTATCGCTTCAATGGCTCTCAGTCCTGATGGAACAATTTTAGTTTATAGCGAATTTGATGATTGGACTTTTAAAGATTCAGGTTTTGATGTATTTGATTTGACAATAGGACAGCAAGTTTGCTACTTCGATACTGGTAGAATTCGTGGTTATGGTAGAAGTTTTGCCCTTAGCCCAAACGGAAGAAAAATTGTTTGGAGAAGCGGTAATACAATTACAGTGGGAGATTTGACGATAGGAAAGGGAATTCGCACATTTCAAGACAGCGCTGGTTCGATCGCCGTTAGTCCTGACGGAAAAAGTATTATTTGTTTTTCACCCGAAATTGCTAAGATGTTCGATGTAGAGACGGGATAAACAATATCTGTTATTACATCTCCTTCAGAAGCAGAAAAGTTTATTACTACTAGCTCAGATGGAAAAATTATTATCAGTCAGTTAGATAATGCGATCGCCTTGTGGGATTTGCGATCGGGTCAGCAAATTTGCCATTTCACAATTACACTGCGAGATTTAAAAACAGGCAAAGAACTTCGGAGTTTTAAAGCTCTCACAAAGCCAGTTAAATTCCTAACACTTAGTTCTGATAAGCAGACTCTTATTACTATTAATTCTAACGATACAATTACGCATTGGGACATCAAAACGAGAAAAGAAACTCATACTTTTGAATGGCGCTGTAATCTACTGAAGGCTATAAGCACCGACAGCACAATAATGATTACTTCCAGCAAAGATGGAATTATTATCAGGGATTTATCTAGTGGAAAGAAACTAAACTTTCTCCCAAAAGATGAGGTAGAGTCTCTAATTATCAGTGCTAACAATCAAACGATCGCCTATAATAAATTTCGCGGCGGATATGGCGGTTATTTTGTCAAAGTTTGGCAAGCACTTTAGAGGTATTGAGCTGACTTTTATGAAGTAGAATTCTACATCTGTAAAATCATAAAACTGTAGAATGCTCTGTAGCAGCTAATTCGGATTCGCTTTGATTTAAAGACCAACGAAATTCATAATCTACATGAGCTTGCTGACAACTAGCTTCCAGTTGCTTTTGTTGAGCCGCAGCTTTACGTAAAGAAATAATCAATTGTTGCACTTGCTCTGACAACAGAGGATCTTGCCTAACAATAGGTAATGTTTGTTGCTCTAATAACTGCAATACGGCTTCGTAGTGAATTGGAGAAGGGAGGGGAATCATAAGTTAACTTGTAAGTCGTAAGTCGTAAGTCGTAATTGGGAAGAGCAAGGAAAGGAAAAGTTCTTCTCTTACTTGCCTTATCTTTCCCATTTTCTCCTCACTAATCAAAGGTTAAAAGTTAAAAGTTAAAAGTCAAAACTGAGGAGTCAGAATTTATGACCGATCGCTCACTACACCCCACACCCCACACCCTTTCTGCACTACTCACTCTATTAAAGAAGCGATCGCGGTTCCTGGTTCTGGCTGCTTGACTAAAGACTCGCCAACTAGCACTGCTGCTGCACCTGCTTGGGTGACTACAGCTACATCGGCTGGCGCGTGAATTCCCGACTCGCTGACAACTAAAATATCTCGTTGTTTCAATTGTGGCTGACGTGCGGTTAATAGGTGACTAGTTGTTTGCAAATCGACAGAAAAGTTTTCTAGATTGCGATTGTTAATCCCTACTAAAGTTACGCCATCCAAAGCCAAAACGCGATCGAGTTCTTCTAGAGTATGGACTTCAATTAAAGCGGCTAACTTCAAAGCTTTAGCAATTTTGATGAAATATTGTAAATCGCGATCGCTCAGAATTGCAGCAATCAACAACACCGCATCAGCACCCCGTAGCCGTGCTAGATACATTTGGTAAGGATAGATAATAAAATCCTTACACAACAAAGGCACATCCACCGCAGCGCGAATCTGTTCTAAGTAATCAAAACTGCCTTGAAAGAACTTGCTATCTGTAAGTACCGAAATACAACTTGCGCCACCTGCTTGATAAGAAAGCGCGATCGCAACTGGATCGAAATCTTCGCGCAATACGCCTTTACTCGGAGAAGCTTTTTTCACCTCAGCAATCACAGATGGAGAAGTCTTGCCTTGACGCAAAGCAGCGACAAAATCGCGGCTAGCAGGTAACGAAAGAGCTTGTTTTTGTAACTCTACTAGCGGTAGTTTCTCCCGCATTCGATCGACTTCAATCTCTTTATGCCACACAATTTCTTCTAAAATATGCTGCGGCTTTGCACCAGGCACTGATACCTGATAACTCAAATAACTGATATCAATAGACGGATTTGGCGGACGACGGCGGATTTGCATTAGTAGGGAGTAGGGAGTAGGGAGTGGTGACTAGTGGCTAGTGGCTGGTGGCTAGCCCTCACAAATGACAAATGACAAATGACGAATAACTAAGCATGAACTGCCCGTTTATATGCTTCATCCAAGACTTCAGAAAGGGTAGGATGGGCGTGAACGAGGAAGGCGAGGGAATGAACTGATTGACGATTGGCGATCGCAGCTGAGGCTTCGTGGATTAAGTCGGAGGCGTGGGAACCGATGATGTGGACTCCCAAGACTTCCCCTGTATCTTGACGGTAGACGACTTTGGCAATTCCGTCTGCATCGCCGTCTGCTAGCGCCTTGGAGTTGCCTTTAAAGTAAGTTCTGGCGGTTTTGATGGTAAATCCTTCCGCTTCTCCTAATTCCTTCGCAGCCGTTTCTGTCAACCCAACATAGCTAATT
The DNA here is from genome assembly GCF_000817735.3 of Scytonema millei VB511283. NCBI lineage: Bacteria > Bacillati > Cyanobacteriota > Cyanophyceae > Nostocales > Scytonemataceae > Scytonema > Scytonema millei. The sequence continues at coordinate 31,973 of NZ_JTJC03000013.1, forward strand.
TCGGGGTGGGTGAAGGCAGCGGCGGGAATGCTGCGATAATCAATTTGACGCTGGCGATCGCAAATATTTTCGACTGCGACAATTCCTTGCGCGGATGCTGCATGAGCTAACATCATTTTCCCTGTAGCGTCGCCAATTGCCCACAGGTGAGGTACGGGTTCGCCGCCAGATAACACAGCCATGCTGTCATTGACGGGAATATAACCACGACGATCGAGTTCTGCGCCTACAGATTCTAAACCCAAATCCTTTGTAGCGGGAATGCGTCCGGTGGCAACTAAGCAGCCGTCTACTTCCAGCGTATCGACATATTCTTTCGTTTTAAAATTTGCCAGTTCGATGACAACTGGAGAACCAGGAATAACTTTCTTGGCGTAAATGCCGACATAAGTTTCAATGTCGCGGGGAGTAATTAAAACTCGTTCGGCAATTTTAGCAATATCGCGATCGAACCCTGGCATTAATTGGTCTAGGGCTTCAATCATGGTAATTTCGCAGCCTAAAGCTGAGTAAACATCGGAGAATTCTAAGCCGATGTAGCCGCTACCAATGATGGCTACCCATTGAGGTAAGGATTCTAATTTAACTGCTTGGTCGCTGGTAAATACAGTCTTGCCGTCAATTTCAATTCCTGGGGGAACGAAAGGTACGGAACCAGGAGCGAGGATAATATCTTTAGCGGTAATCGTTTTGTCGCCGCTATCGCTAGTCACCGTGACTTTCTGCTGTCCCGCAACTTTTCCCCTACCGCGAATCGTGTCAACTCCTACACGCTTGAGGCTATTTGTCAAGTCACCTTGCAGCTTACTGACCAAATTTAAAGCATGATTGGCGATCGCCTGACGGTCGAACCCAACATTTTCTACCTGAATACCTAGTGCTTTCAAATGGTGTGCATCGCGCAATTCCCGCACTCGTCCCGATGCTGCCAACAGTGCTTTAGAGGGAATGCAACCGCGATTGACACAGGTTCCGCCCATATCAGCTGCTTCAATAATCGCTGTCTTTAAGCCACAGCTGACGGCATGTAAGGCAGCTCCATGTCCGCCTACCCCAGCGCCAATAATGACTAAATCGTAATCGAATCCCTGACTCACTGAAGTCTCCTCGTGCTTGTTGCTTTTCTTATTCTCTGATTGAGATAGGTTTTAGTGCAAGTTTCTCCTGAAGGCGGGAGTAGGGAGTAGTGAAGAAAGGGTGTGGGGTGTGGGGTGTGGGGTGTAGGGAAGTTTTGAATTTTGAATGCGTGAATTTTGAATGCGTGAATTTTGAATGCGTGAATTGTTTTGCTCCCTCAGCTCCCTCAGCTCCCTCAGCCCTCTTCTCTCCCTCAGCTCCCGATCGCTCCCTCAGCTCCCGATCGCTCCCGATCGCTCCCTCAGTTCTCTTGTCTGCCTTGTCTTTCTTTAGCCCCTTCTTCGGATTTGCTTAAGCGATCGGCGAAATGCATAATACTACAATGTCCTATTAAGAATTTTTCTTATTTGTTAGATACCGAGCGTGAGAAATGTCTGTGGCATTTCGAGCAACACTGAAACATCTGGGTATTGAGATATTCGGGCATGGGGATAATGGAGTCACTGACTGAAGTAGAATTTGACGAATGGTGTCATGAAACTCTGGTAAAAGAGGAAACTTACTGCGATCGCCATGGATTCGATGTCATTTCCAGGCGACAACATGGCTTTGGCGAACATTACACTCGATTGGTGGAATTCCACTCTGGACTGGAACTAGAAATTTGGGAAGGCAACTTTTACCACGATGAGAGCGTATTGGGGCAACATGATGAGTTGATGCCTTTGGTGTCGAAGTTTTATCTGTCGGGCAATCATCACGTTCTTACCCCAGGAATTAAAGAGATTTCAGACGATTATGTTGAAAGCGGCGGACAGCATTATCTATTGTATTTACCTGACATCAATGAAATCGAACAGTGGTCGGCAGGCGATCGCGTTAAACAGATCCGCATACAATTTCCGCTTGATTGGTTGCAAGTCTATTGCAAAGAGCTAGATTCATTACCAATACCACTGCGATCGCTCCTCGATCGACCTAATCCACCGCGATTTCATCGATCGGGTGGAGGTATAACACCTACCATGTTACGGGTATTAAAACAAATTGACGATGCTCCATATTCGGGTGCGATCGAACGAATCTATCTTGAAAGCAAAGTTTTAGAATTGCTAGCGTTGCAATTCAATCAGTTGGCAGAAAACGAACGAGCTATCCATCCTCTCAGTAGTCTCAAACCCGTCGAAATCGATCGCGTTTATCAAGCACGAGATATTTTGATCGGACACCTCGACAATCCCCCATCCCTACTAGACTTAGCAAGAATGGTAGGGTTGGGCGATCGCAAGCTCAGACGCGGCTTCCGAGAAATCTTTGGCATTACCGTATTCGGCTACCTGCACGACTATCGCATGGAACAGGCACGATTGCTACTGTGTGTCAATAAAATGCGGGTAGCAGATGCAGCGCAGACGGTCGGATATTCTCATTGAGAACACTTCATTGCCTCGTTCAAGCGCAAGTTTGGTATTACCCCTAAAGAATGCCAGATGGGAAAAAAGTAGTTGCGAATTCTATTCGTCGGATGCTTTGAGGAACTTCAGCTAAGTGCCGCTTTTGGGATAAAAAATTGCCGTTCTACTGATATGGACATGGGATTCGAGATTCCGTAGGCTAATGCTACGACATTACTGAGAATCATTTTTTATTGGTGTGAGTGAGATGAAGGCACTGTGTTCCTGTTTATTGGGTTTTCAACTACTTAATTTAAGAGTTTTGGCAACAACTCTGGTATTACTTGTTGCACCGCCAGCTTTGGCAGAAGCGGTTAACGTCGTCGAATCTAGAGATGATTACCCTCCAGCTTCGCTGTCCCTACAGGGGGGTGCTTTGATGGCACAACAAACTAGCTCCCAAGTGACTGCGGTGCAACTGCAACAAACAGATAAAGGACTGGAAGTTATTTTAGAAACACCAGATGGAAAGTCATTGCAAGTCTTTCCTAGTAGCTTTGGCAAAACCTTTGTCGCCAATATTCCCAACGCTCAACTAGCAGAAGGTAAAACTTTTCGCCAGGAAAATCCCAGCTCGGGAATTGCATCTATTGCCGTGACTCAGCAGGGGACGAATAGTATTCGAGTCACGGTGACGGGAACCAGAGATTTACCCAAGGTGGACGTGGGAAGAGGCGATGCGGCGGGCTTCGCCAATGCTCTGTTACCCTAACTCTAACACCTGCGATCGCACCTACAGCACAACAACCCGCACTTACACCACCTACAACTGAAACAGAAACAGCACCAGAATCAACACTGCAAGAAGACAAATTTCCCCCTACACAAGGACAACCCGAACAACCAGTGGTAACGTCACCAGGAGATGAAGAACAAGAAATCGTGGTGACAGGCGAACAAGAAGGATATAGCGTTCCAGATGCTTCGACTGCGACTAGAACCGATACCCCCTTGCGCGACATTCCCCAATCGACTCAGGTTGTACCGCGTCAGGTGATTGAAGATCGGCAAATTACCAGAATTTCAGATGCAGTACGAAATGTGTCAGGTGTCACCGTCCAAAGAGAGTATGGTGATTATTCAGATGCCTATAACATTCGCGGATTTACGACTTATGACACCCTCAGAAATGGGTTTCAAGGATTTTCTACTATCGTTCCATCTAACAATATCGAACGAGTCGAAGTATTAAAGGGACCAGCTTCCATCTTGTACGGTCAGTTTGAACCAGGTGGAGTAGTTCACTACATTACCAAACAACCCCTGAGCGAACCCTACTATGCAGCTGAATTTACTGCTGGCAGTTATGACTATTACAGCCCTTCAATCGATTTTTCTGGTTCATTAACGGGGGATCGAAAGCTTCTATATCGCTTAAATACTGCTTACACTAGTTCTGACAGTTTTGTTGACTTTGTGGAGCGAGATGTATTTTCGATTTCCCCCACTTTGACCTACAGATTTAGCGATGCCACGACACTAGCATTAAGCTATGATTATATTCAATCGGATGGTGTTCATTATGATGGTTTCGCCCCCGATCCGCGATTTTTTCAGGCTCCTATCAATCGATTCACAGGGGAACCTGATGGTAATGACGATGAGACAGAAAGACACGAAATTAATTTAACATTCTTACATCGCTTTAACGACAATTTAGAGTTTCGCAGTAATTTCGCTGTCTCAATCGATCGCTCTAACAACTCTATTTTTCGACCGAGGGGACTTGAGGATGATGGTCGTACTGTAATTCGGTCTTACGAGCGCAATCTTTTTAATGACAATGACATCTACACTTTGCAAAATAACCTAATTGCAAAATTCAATACAGGAGCGATCGCGCCTCAGCTTTTACTAGGCTTTGATTGGTCAGAGGATACCCAAGAAAATGTGAATTTGTTTCTTGATGACGGAGAAGTTGCATCGCTCGATTTATTCGATCCTATTTATGGTACGCCAATTCCAACTCAACTCAATGGCACTGACGCTGAGTTTGAAAGTAGAATAGAAACCCATGCTATTTATCTACAAGACCAATTAACTTTACTACCAAATCTGAAACTCTTAGTCGGTGGCAGATATGATTTTGTTGATAACCGCACAATTACTCAATCTTATAGAGGCGAAAATATCCTTTCCACCGACGACATCACTGATGAATCATTTTATGATGAAGCATTTTCACCCCGTATCGGCATAGTTTATCAACCCATCGAACCGATTTCGCTTTATGCTAGCTACAGTCGTTCTTTTGCGCCAAATAACGCTCGGACAGCCAGCGGCACACCCATAGAGCAGATGCATCCATTTTCTACCGCCATGACAACTGGCGGGTAGGACTGAACTTCAAAAATCTATTTGACAAAAAATATTATGAATCCCAAGGTGACTGGATACGTTCTGGTGCGCCTTTTACTGTCTTGGGAACGGTTTCAGTAGAGTTTTAAATCCTTTGGCTTAATCTCAGATGAGATCCTAACCTTTTTAATCCTTCTATGAGGAGAGCGATTTTTTTCGGGGGAGATGGACTGGCAATGCGGTAAGATGACCCAATGTCAGATTCTGAGCAACTTGCCATCTACCAACTTCAGATTGTTATCCTGGGCATCAGTCCCATGATTTGGCGTAGGGTAAAGATCCGCAGTGACAGCACAATCGCCGATTTGCGTTACATTATCCAGATAGCAATGGGATTGTATACCGCACGTTATTTGGTAAGTTACATCTTAAATGCCATCGACTATTTCACTGCCCGTGCCAAGAACAGCCAACTCGTAGCTTTAACCCATTAGCCGACTTACTACCAGAACGCACTTCAACAGAACTATTGTACCTAGAGTCCAAGTTTGGCTCTTTGATGTCTTACGGACTCTGTGTGAAACTATTGCAGGAAGTACTAGCAACAGAAGAAGAAATCAACACTACATCGGTACGGAATAACTTACACTCAATTGGTCAACGTTTAGAGGACGAATTGAGTGAAGAAAAAGGAGGAGACATCGAAGGTTGTCCAAGAGATTGGCAGGAATTGCCCCGACCTGATTTACCTTTGGTACTGGGAATGGATGTCGGATATGTTCGTTCCTACGACAAAACATTTTGAAAATAAAAAAGTAGAAATTACGCTGACTGACCAAAATTGAGTCGTCTTCACAGCTTTGATGAATGCTAAAAGCTGGCGGAAAGCTGAAGCTGATGCCTCAAATTTTAGTGAATGGGGCGGAGCAGATAGTAGTAAACTAGGACAGCATACAGCAGTTTTGAATTCTGATAAAAGATTCTACTGGTGTTTGCAACTCATTAGAGAGACAACATAATCTAAAACTCTACTGAAGCAACAGACCTAGATTTTGGAGTTCCTCTACACTATCCTTAAAAACCTGCACAATGCGAACTATATCTTCATCAGTATGGGCTGCGGATAAGTATCCTCCTCCTCCAGGTAGAAGCAGAACCCCTCTGTCGATTAAGTTATAATTCAACAACATCAGACTCTCAAACGATGCAGAAATTCCCGAAGTCGCAGGACCGATAATCGAGCTGAAATTTGCCATGCGGAGCGGTACTGCTTTGGTGGCAAAGTAAGCATTCAATTCAGCAATAAATTGTGACGTGCGGTGAGCTAATTGCTCTTGCAGAGTCGATCCTTGCGACTTGAGATATTGAAGAACAGCTCGTGCAGCCGCGATCGCCAGTGGATGTTTGCGAAAAGTCCCTGCAAATAATGTCTGATTCGCTTGAGGATAGGAAGCATCTCCATAATTCCACATCCCACCATCGATGCGATCCATGTAAGTAGCCTTACCAGCGACGGCTCCAATTGGCATCCCGCCACCAACGATTTTTCCATATACGGCTAAATCTGCTGCCACATCAAAAAAAGCCTGAGCGCCACCTGGATGCAGGCGAAAGCCAGTCACGACTTCATCAAAGATTAACGCTATTCCCGATTCTGCGGTTAATTGCCTTAGTTGGTGGAGAAACATGCGGGGATCTCGATCTGGTCTTTGTCTTTGGATCGGACTCACTAACACAGCTGCTAATTCTTGGCGACGAGCTGCGATCTCATCGAGCGATCGCGGATGCATAAAATCTAAAACTAAAATATCCTCGGCAGCACTGGGTGGTATACCTGGATAAATTGGCACTGAATGCAGATTGTCATCTACCGTTTCTGCTTGAACCAGCGTTTGATCGCTATGACCGTGATAGGAATGTGAAAATATTGCAACTTTGTTGCGACCTGTGACTGTTCGTGCTAAACGGATTGCAGTCATGATTGCTTCTGTGCCTGTATTACTAAAGGCGACTCGTTCCATCCGCGTTAGTTCGCAAAATAGCTCTGCCACCTCACCCACAAACTCTAGTTGGGAACCGAGTTGTATGCCTTGCTCTAGCTGCTCTGTCAGAGCTGCTTGAATAAAGGGAGGATTGTAGCCAAAGAGATTGACTCCTAATCCCATGACGAGATCTATATATTCATTCCCATCGACATCCCACATTCTGGAACCCGCAGCACGTTTGCTAGCGATTGGATAGGTCATTTCTTTAAAGGGAAAACTGAAATCTTCCGTTCCTCGCTCGTCAGCTAAAAAGGGGCGATAGGTCTGCGCCAGTTGTTTTGATGTTTTTGTGCGCTCGGTGTAACGCATGATGAATTGCTCCAAATACGTTTGCTGGCGGGACTGGTTCTCTAGGGCTGTTGTTTTCATAGTTTTAATGAAGTTTTTCGAGCAGAAAATGTTTGAAAAGTCATTTGTCAGGTAGGGTGCGTTACACCAACGCATCCCACATTAACTTGATAACGGTTTCCAATTGGGTAAAACACGCGATCTGTAGGGGCGCACAGCTGTGCGCCCCTACACATGTCACGCACGCAGTCGAGAATTGCTATGAGGAGCATCGAGAAAACCGCTTTGAATCAGGTAGGAAAAGTAATTATTGAGTAACTGGGGATCTATGGGCGGACACGCAATCGGGATTTCTGCAAGTTCTTCCACCATGTTTCGCTCGGATGCTGGAGTTGAGCTAGAAGATTCTGTTTCGTCGCGATCGCTAAAAAAAGGTATGAGTGGATACAGGGGATTGTCTGGGGACATTTTTTCGTTAAGTAGCTCTGCTTGAAACTGGTTGTAATCAATTGGTTGAAGTGGATAGCCAAACGATCGCATCCAGTTCGTTAGCTCGAACCAGCGCCAGGGATGGGGATGACAGAGGTGAAATACGCGATCGCGAGATTTTTCCTGCTGCGATAAATGAACGATCGCTTTGCTGAGATAATCTACAGGAGTCATGTCTACGGTTGTATCGAGAGCGGGCGCGTATCCCAGTTGGATAATGCCTTTGATCGTTCTGTAGAGGCGATCGTTGGTATTACAGACACCCGTTTTGCTATCCCCCGAAATTCGTCCTAAGCGGTAAATGCAAGCAGGAATACCTCGGTGGTGGGCAGTTGCAACTAACTTTTCTGCTACCCATTTCGTTTGAGCGTAGCCAAAAGATGGTATGTGGTGGCGATCGCACTCGTACAGTTCTCGCATATTTCTAGTTTCAGTGCGATCGTTGGCGGACAACACGCTGAGAGTTGAAATGTAGTGTACTGGCTTAACTTTGGTTAGGCTTGCCAGTCGCAAAACTTCCTGAGTTCCCAGCACGTTAGTTGCTTTAAGGGCAGAGTAGGGATAAACCAAATTAATCGCCGCGCCATTGTGGTAAATGACATCGATCGCACTTGCCAGCAATTGAAACTGCTTGTCAGCAAGACCTAAAAGTGGTTGCGATAGATCTCCGATAACAGGGATGATGCGATCGCTCAAAGACTCATGCCAAAGCAAATAGGATGCCAAATTGTTTTGAATCTTCTGTTTGCCCGATTCAAGATTGGCGGCACGTACCAAGCAATAAATCTCAGCATCGGTCTGCTGTAGTAACTCGTAGAGTAAAAAAGCTCCTAGAAATCCTGTCGCTCCAGTTAAAAAGATTCGATGTGTTTTTTGACTGTGGCTAATGAGATCCCCCCAACCCCCCTTGTTAAGGGGGGCTAGAGGGGAAGAACCCCCCTTAACAAGGGGGGCTAGAGGGGAAGAACCCCCCTTGTTAAGGGGGGCTAGGGGGGATCTTCCAGGTTCTAGTTCTTGTGAACTAATATCATCTGTAGGCTGAAAAGATGTATCAGGACGAATTGCGGCATCGAGTACAGCCTCAGCTTTTAAAACGGCAGCAGTTATTTTACTAGCAGCAGGTACTACTTCCGGTAAGTTAGCAGATTTGGATCCTATAGCTTTGAGGGACTGACAATAGGCGATGAGCTGGCGCAATATTCCCAAAAAACTGTTTGCCAAATTTTCAATTGTGGCTCGGCGATGAATTGCTTCGCTGTAAGTCCAATCCAGTTGTAACTGACCTTCAGCCACAATACCGTTAATATCTAGTAAGTAGGCTCTGCTTCCCTGGGGGCTGCGTCCCGAACCGCAAGACTCGTAAGCTGGGGCAAACAGAGACGATTGGAAGACTCGATCGGACTGTCCCAGATAGTTAAATTGGATCTCCGCTTGAGATCCTAGTTGCGAGCCACTGAGGTAGCGCAGCACGCCATAACCAATCCCGCGATTGGGAATAGCTCGCAGTTGTTGTTTGACTGTTTTTAAGGTATCACCTAGATCGTTCGCTGTGCCTAAGTCCAGCAATACCGGAAAGATGGTAGTAAACCAGCCCACAGTGCGCGATAGATCGATATCGTCAAAAATTGCTTCCCTACCGTGTCCCTCTAAATCGATGATGTGTGAGTTTGCGCCCGTCCACTGTTTCAAAGCTGGCGCTAGTGCTGCCAGCAACACATCACCCATTTGGGTTTGAGCGGCTGCTGGTACTTCCTGCAATAAAGCTTGGGTTTCTTCTCGACTCAAGGCGATCGCGACAGTACGAGCCTGAGCTACCGTGTTCTCGCCGTCAGGAAAATCGAGCGGTAGGCGAGTTATTTGTTGCCGAGTTACTGCGAGCCAGTATTCTAGTTCTTGTTGCAGTGCTGGCGATCGCGCGTAATCTGTCAATCGCTCTGCCCAATGTTTGAATGCAGTGGTTTTGGGTGGTAACTGGATTGTTTCACCTTGGCTAAGCTGTTGGTAAACAGTCTGGAGGTCTGAGAGTAATATGCGCCACGACACACCATCAACGGCTAAATGGTGAATGACTATCAGCAAGCGGCTAGGCTGACTAGCACCCAGATCGAAAAAAGCTACCCGTATTAGGGAACCCGATGATAGATCTAGGCTAGCTTGGATTTCGTTAGCAGCAGAGGCGATCGCTTCCCTTTGCTCTGCGGGTGACAATGCCGACAAATCGATTTGGGTAAACGTCTCTATTCCGTCAAAGTCAGCATTAAACTGCTGCCAGACAGACTCTTGGCGAACGAAGCGCAAGCGGAGAGCGTCGTGATACTCAACTATTTTCTGCACTGTCTGTCTCATCAGTGCTGGGTCGATTCGCACTTCCAGCAAAACGGATTGATTCCAGTGGTGCGAGTCAGGTAGATTTTGCGCAAAAAATCGCTGTTGAATCGGAGTTAGGGGAACTCGACCCGTCACGATTCCCTGTTCGGCTGAGATCGCTTGGTGTTTGCCAACTGCTGCTGCTAATTCGGCAATTGTTTGATTTTCAAACAGTTGTTTTGGGGTCAGTTGCAAACCCGCTTGGTTAGCTTTGGCAACCACCTGCATATTCAAGATAGAATCTCCACCCAGCTCAAAAAAGTTATTGTAGATTCCTACCTGCTCCAATCCGAGAATCTGCTGCCAAATCTCAGCCAGCATTTTCTCGACAGTGGTGCGGGGTGCGGCAAACGTGTCTGTTTCCGGTGCGATCGCCTCTGCTGCTGGCAGTGCTTGAAGATCCACTTTACCATTGGGTAAAAGCGGCATTGCTTTCAGTTTGACGAAAGCTGACGGAACCATGTACTCGGGCAATTGCTGCTGTAAAAATTCTCGTAATTCGCTAGTTGTGGGAGCAGACTGTTTTTCCGGTACGATACAGGCAACCAAATGCTTGATGTCCGGTCGATCTTCTCGCGCTACAACTACAGTCTCCCGTATCGCAGGATGTTGCCTCAGCGCCGCCTCAATTTCCCCTAACTCAATACGGAAACCATGAATTTTGACCTGGCGATCAATCCGTCCCAGAAATTCAATATTTCCATCAGGTAGGTAACGAGCCAAGTCCCCAGTTTTATAGAGGGGTGTGGGGTGTGGGGTGTGGGGTGTAGGGTGTAGGGATTTTAAATTTCTTTCTCCCTGCACTCCCTGCTCCCTGCTTTCTGACTCCCGACTCTCCCAAAAAGGATTGGGAATAAATCGTTCTTGCGTCAAATCTGGGCGGTTGAGGTAGCCCCTCGCTACGCCAGCGCCACCGATGTAGAGTTCACCAGGTACGCCAATGGGTACTGGTTGCAGATTCGGATCGAGTAGATAGATCTGCGTGTTGGCAAGCGGACGACCCAGAGGCACAGTCTGAGAAACTTGTTTGGTTTGTTCTGCTGCGATCGCAAAGGTGGTTGCACCTACAGTAGCTTCTGTTGGACCATAGTGGTTAAAGATTTGGCACGTTGATAATTGCTGAATCTGCTCGATGAGTTGCCAGCTACAAGCTTCGCCACCTAAAATGAGTCGCTGTCGCGGTAAGATTTGTTCTGGGCGAGAAGCTGTGAGTAAGGCGCTGAGGTGAGAAGGAACGATCTTGAGACAGTCAATAGGATGGCGATGGAAATAGTCTGCTAGTGCCTCTGGGTTGGCAGCACGTTCGGAGGAAATTACGTGGAGACAGCCACCACTACACAGACAAGGGAAGATTGTCGTGTTGCCTAAGTCGGCGGCAAAGGTGGAAACAGCAGCAAAGCTATTACAGGTAGAAAAGTCTAGTCTTTGGGCGATCGCGTTTATATAGTTAAGTAGTTGCCGATGCTCAACTGCAACTCCCTTGGGTTTGCCTGTCGAGCCAGAAGTAAATAGCACGTAGACTAAATTCTCTGGTTTCACCTCACTGGTGAGATTTTTATCGCTTTCAGTCGCAATGTCGTGCCAATCAGTGTCCAAATAGACGATTTGCGCCGTGGATTGAGGCAGCGATTCGACGAGATGTTGTTGAGTTAACAGCACCTTGACTTGAGCGTCTTGCAACCGGAAGGCTACGCCATCTTGCGGTAAGCCAGGATCTAGAGGCAGATATGCGCCACCAGCTTTGAGGATGCCTAAAAGTCCTACGATGAATTCTAGCGATCGCTCGACAAATAGTCCTACTAGTACCTCTGACGTTACTCCCAATCGCTGGAGGCGATGCGCGAGTTGGTTAGCTTGCTTGTTGAGTTCGGCGTAGGTGAGTTGTCGATCTTCAAAGACAACAGCAATATTATTTGGTGTTTGCGTTGCTTGTGCCTCGAAAAGTTGGTGAATGCATCGCTCTTGTGAATAGTCGGTTAGGGTTTGGTTGAATTCAACTAATAATGTGTTGCGATCGCTTGGACTCAAGATTTCTAGCTGACCAATTTCTGCTTCTGGACAATTGACAGCACTCGCTAACAATGTTTGAAAATGGCTGGATAAGCGTTCGATCGCTGCTGTGTCAAATAAAGTTGAATCGTAATGAAATTCTGCGGTCAAAGAGGCATCTTGAAGCAAGCAAGATAGTTTAAGATTGAAGCGATCGCAACAGACGTATTGCTGAATGACAGCAAATGCAATTTCATCAGTGTAATATTTCTGCGGCTGTTGCCAAAAATCAAAACAAATTGGAAAAAATGCCAAGCTGGGATCGTTTTGTTCTAGCTTTACATTTTCCCAGCTAAAATATTCTTGCCATTGCTCGATTTCTACTGTCGCTTGTTCGACTTGTTTTAAGATTTCCTGAAATTGAGAGCGATCGTTTAAATGACAAGATAGCGGTAAATACTTTTCTAGCAATCCTAGCGATCGCTCTAATTCTTCGTATTTACGACCGTCAAAAGCTCGACCGAGCGTAATCTTCTCTTGCCTAGTAAAACGCCATAATATAACCAGCCAACAAGTCAATAAGAAATCAGAAATAGAACAATCGTATTTTTGTGCGATTGCTTCAAGTTGACCTAATAAATCTGAATCAATTTTGAAACTCAGGTACTGCGGTTTAAATTCTGCTTTCTGTTTTAATCTATTTTCAATGGGTAACTTTAAGCTTAAAGCATTAAATAAGTCTTGCTTGCACCAATATTCTACTCCTACTTTAGTATCTTCTGCTTCAAACAGCTCGTTTTGCCATTCAGAGATATCTACATATTGCGTGAGTTCGTCAGATAATTCTTTGTCGTCCAAACAAGCTATATACAAATGGCTAAGTTCGCGCACAAAATTATCAATAGTTGCACGATCTGCACAGAGAGATGGAAGGCTAATGAGCAATATATCTTGCCGTGAAGACAAGTTGATTAAAGATATATCTAAAAGCGAGCTTTGTGTTAAATCCAAGGACGTTTTGAGTCGTTCAATAAAAACCTTTTGAATATTGGCATCTTTACAAATTTCGTATTGAATAGATACTGTACTGCGATCGCCGATAACCTGAAGCGGAATTGTCATTCCAGGTAAACAACAAAAATTTGTCCGTAAAATTTCATGTCGGGCAACGACTTTTTGTAAAGCTATCTCTAAAACTTTTATATCTAAATTTCCCTCGATTAAGAGAGCAAATTGAGTGCGATAAGTTTGGCGATCGCTTTGCTGTAACAGCCATAAATGCTTTTGTTGCGGGGAAAGTCGATAACCTTCGATGATTTCTGGTTGCATTTTCATGCCTCTGTGGTTAAATACTGCTACTAAATGGTTCGGACATCCCAACTAAAACTTTGCGAGAACCAACAAATGGCATTCGTCCGTGACATGACAACATATTGTCTAATAACAATACATCTCCTGTCTGCCAGGGGAAAATAATTGCTTCTTGTTGATAGATTCCCCGAATCTCCTCCAAAACAGAATCTTCAATTGGAGAACCGTCGCCATAATAGGCGTTACGCGGTAATTCTTCTTCTTTAAACCCAGCTAAAAGACCGACTCGAACAGATGGATTTAAGTTTGATACGTGAAATAAATGTGCTTGATTAAACCAAACAGTTTCGCCTGTTTTTGGATGGGTGGCGATCGCCTGACAAATTTGTTTAGTTTTGAGCCGATCTTTATCCAACCATTCTATCTCAATACCTGCATTGCGGCAGTAATTTTCTACTTCAGATTTGTTTGTAGTTTGAAATACATTTTCCCAAGAAAGATCGAATTCTTTACGATAATTTCGCACGTACATGACTTGTTTTTGCTGAAACTTTTCTCTAATTTTTGAATCGATTCGATCCAAAACTCGGCGACTGTCAGCAATTGGGGTTTCTCCTCCCTGTTGAGCGTTCTCAAAGCAATAAAAATAAATTTTCATGCACCAATGACGGGAGTATGACATTTCATTGTGCAGTGGAATAGATTGACTGGCAGGATATTCAGTTGAAGTGTAGATGTTGCCGCTAACGTGACTGCGCGGTGTAGAACGATAAGTGTAAGGTAATAATTCTCCTGAAGTCACTTGAATGAACTGCTCGAAATCGGTAACTCCATTTAATTGAAAGTTGCGAAAAAGTATGCCTCCATGCTTCAGTAAATGTGTGGCGATCGCCTCGCGATTGTGTTTTGCCCAAGCACACAAATCTAGTCGCTCGTTAGTCGGTTGAATTAGCAAAGGTAAAGGGCGATTTGGCAGTAAATTATCGATCGCGATCGCTCCTGCTTGGGAGAGGCTAATCGCTTTTCGCCGCAGGTTGCTTAAGTTTTTTAGGCTGGGCTTGGAGATGTCTTTCATAGTTAAGTTGACTACTTATTGCGTGCCGCGCCTTGGATGGCGTTGATGCTTTTTGAATTTTTGCAAACTCGCTTTTTCTAGTTCCTTAGCTTTGGCGATCTGTCGTTCGCGATCGCGGTTAGCTAAGATTTGGGCGATCGCGCTTAACTTCAGATCGGGTTGAGTGACAATCTGGTGCAAAAGTATTTCTAAACGCTCTGCCATTTGGGTAATAGTATTTGACTCAAATAAATCGACTCGGTAGCCAAATGAACCGTGTAAACCTGTTGGACTTTCTTCCAATTCCAGCCGCAAGTCATACTTAGTCGTCTGATTGTCAATCTCTAATGGAGTCAAATGCAGTCCCGATAACTCTGGGGTTGGCATGGGAGCATTTTGGAGAACGAACCACACTTGAAATAGCGGATTGTAACTTGAGTGACGGTCGGGCTGCAATTCTTCCAGTAGTTTCTCGAAAGGCACGTCTTGGTAAGTATAGGCTTCTAAGGTACGCTGACGCACGCGACCCAGCAACTCTCGGAAACTGGGATCGTCGGATAAATCGGTACGCAGTACCAAAGTGTTAATAAAAAATCCAATTAGCTTTTCAACTTCTGGCTGGGTGCGGTTGGCGATCGGCGATCCGACTGAAATATCTTCCTGTCCCGTGTAGGAATACAGCAATGTCTTGAATGCCGCTAGCAGAGTCATGAATAAGGTGACTCCTTCGCGCTGACAGAGATTTTGAATTTCTGCGGTTAAGGCTTTGGGTAGGAGAAAAGATTGTTTTGCACCCCTAAAAGTGCGGACTGGCGATCGCGGTTTATCTAGAGGTAGTTGTGTCAAGGGAGGAGCGCCGCTAAGTTGCTGCTTCCAGTAATTCAACTGAGTTTCCAACACTTCCCCTTGCAACCAATGGCGCTGCCAAATAGCAAAGTCTGTATATTGGATTGTTAAGTCGGGTAGAGGCGAGGATTCCCCAGTGGTAAAGGTTTGATAGAGCGCCGCCAGTTCTCGAACGAGTATGCCCATAGACCAAGCATCGGAGACAATATGATGCATTGTTAGTAGTAATACGTGTTCTGTATCGTCTACTTGCAGCAGCATCACTCGCAGTAACAGATCTTGAGCCAAGTCGAAGGGACGGTTAGCTTCCTGGCGAGCTAGTTTTTGCACTTGGGCTTCCCGTGTGGGATGCGATCGCAAATCTACGACTGGCAGAGATAAATTTAAAACTGGATCGATAACTTGGAATCCTTGTCCGTCAAGTGTGACAAATTTAGTCCGCAAGGCGGCGTGACGCTGTACAATTCGATTTAAACTTTGTTCCAGCGCCGCAACATCGAGCAAGCCTGTCAAACGTACGGCTGCGGGCAGGTTGTAATACGGATTGTTGGGTTCCAGTTGGCTGAGCAGCCATAGCCGTTGTTGCCCGAAGGACAAGGGTAAATATCCCTGCTGCGAAACAGGCTCAATTGGTGTTGCTTCCCGTCCTCGTCCGAGCTTCATTGCTATTTCCACTCGCTCGGAAAATTTAGCGATCGTTGGCGACTCAAACAAATAACGCAAGGGTAACTCGATCTCAAAAGCAGAACGCACCCGTGCCATGACTTGAGTTGCTAGCAGGGAATGTCCGCCTAACTGAAAGAAGTTGTCGTGAATACCCACTCGTTCTAACTTCAAGACATCAACCCAAATGGCAGCTAGCAGCTGTTGGACGGGGGTACGAGCAGCAGTATCAGGCTTTAACTCAGCGCTAGCCGGATCGGGTGCGGGTAGGATTTGCCTGTTAACCTTACCATTGGGCAAGAGCGGTAGTGCTTCTAAAATGACAAAGTGGTTGGGGATCGCGTACTGGGGCAGTTTCTTTTCTAAAAAGCCGCGCAGTTGAGACGCGATCGCCTGCTGCGAGTGCAACACGACATAAGCAACCAAACGGCGATCGCCTGGTTCGTCCTCCCGTGCCATAACAACAGTATCTTTTACCTCTGGGTGTTGGCTGAGAACTGCCTCAACTTCTCCTAATTCGATCCGAAAACCCCTAATCTTGACTTGGTGGTCGATCCGCCCCAGAAACTCAATATTTCCATCTGGTAGATAGCGAGCCAAATCTCCAGTTTTATAGAGGGGTGTGGGGTGTGGGGTGTGGGGTGTAGGGTGTAGGGATTTTAAATTTCTTTCTCCCTGCACTCCCTGCTCCCTGCTTTCTGACTCCCGACTCTCCCAAAAAGGATTGGGAATAAATCGTTCTTGCGTCAAATCTGGGCGGTTGAGATAGCCTCGGGCTACGCCAACACCACCAATGTAGAGTTCGCCAGGTACGCCGATGGGTACTGGTTGTAAATGGGGATCGAGGATGTAAATCTGTGTGTTGGCAATCGGACGACCGATAGGTACAGTTCTTAAATGGCTATTTTTTTGGCACTGCCAGAATGTCACGTCGATCGCCGCTTCTGTGGGACCGTACAAATTATGCAATTCGCAATCTAGATGTTGAAAGAATTTTTCTTGCAATCCAAGGCTGAGGGCTTCGCCGCTACAGAAAACTCTCCGCAAGCGATCGCATCGATCTAAATCGCGATCGAGAAATACTTGCAGCATGGAGGGGACAAAATGCACGGTGGTAATTTGTTCTTGGGCGATGATGTTAACTAAATAATCGCGATCGCGATGTCCCCCTGGTTTGGCGATAACCAGACACGCGCCAGTTAACAAAGTCCAGAAAAATTCCCAAACGGAGACATCAAAGCTAAACGGAGTTTTTTGCAGTACCCGATCTTGACTTGTCAGTTGGTATGCCCGTTGCATCCACAGCAGGCGATTGCAAATGCCCCGATGGGTATTCATTGCCCCTTTTGGTTTTCCCGTAGAACCAGAAGTATAAATAACATATGCTAGGTTTTCCGACCGGAGATCGCTGACCGGATTCGTTGTTTGCTCTCTAGAAATTTTTTCCCACTCAGTATCCAAACAAATAACCTGCGTTTGACGATCGGGTAGCCCAGCGATCTGCTTTTCTTGAGTTAACAGCACTGCGACTTGGGAATCTTGCAGCATAAAAGCTAATCGTTCTGGGGGATACTCTGGGTCAAGCGGCACGTAAGCCCCTCCAGCTTTGAGAATTCCCCAGAGTCCGACTACCATTTCTAGCGATCGCTCCATGCAAATTCCCACCAGTACCTCTGGTTTGACTCCGAGTTGCTGTAGATAGTGGGCGACTGCATTTGCTCGCTGGTTCAACTCTCGGTAGGTTAGATGCTCGTTTTCAAAGACTACAGCAATGGCATCAGGGGTTTGCTCAACTTGCGTTTCAAATAAATGATGCAGGCAAGTCGGTAGGGGCGCACAGCTGTGCGCCCGTACAGAGGAGTTGGGAGTCGTAGGGGCAGGTTTAGCAACAGATTCATGGCTTACGTCAATAAATCTTGGTTCAAAACCTGCCCGTACAGAGGAGTCGGGAGTTGGTACGGGCGGGTTTCCAAACCCGCCCGTACAGGTATTGTTCCATTCCACCAGGATTTGCTGTCGCTCTGCTGGTGTTAAGAGCGGTAAATCCCCGATGCTGCGATCGGGATTTTCAATAACGCCTGCTAGCAAGGTTTGGAAATGCCCTAGCATCCTGGCGATCGTGCCGCGATCGAATAGATCGGTATTGTATTCTAGACTGCCCGTCAACCCGCGATCGGTTTCCGTCATCCACAAGGTCAAATCAAATCTTGCCGTAGTACTATCCGTTTCCAACAGGTCTAGGGTCAAACCTGGGAGTTCCAAAGCTGACATCGGCACGTTGAGCGCAAACATCACTTGAAATAAAGGCGTGTGGCTCAAGGAACGCTCCGGTTGCAATTGCTCTACCAACTGCTCGAAGGGTAGGTCTTGATGGGCATATGCTCCTAAAGCCACTTGACGCACTCGGCTCAACAGCTCCCGAAAATTGGGAGTACCTGCCATATTGGTACGCATAACCAAGGTATTCGCAAAGAATCCGATCGCTGCTTCGATTTCGCTCCGATTGCGGTTGGCAATGGGCGAACCTACGAGTAAATCTTCCTGCCCCGTGTAGCGATAAAGCAGGGTTTTGAATGCCGCTAATAATGTCACGTACAGGGTGACATCTTCCCGCCTGCTCAAATCTTTCAATGCTTCAGTTAAAGCTAGAGGCAAGGTAAAAGATTGCACTGCTCCTTTAAAAGTCTGAATTGCAGGTCGAGGACGGTCTGTAGGCAATTCCAAAATCGGGGCGCTGCCCTCTAGTTGCTGTTGCCAGTAAGCGATTTGGGTTGCTAGTACTTCTCCTTGTAACCATTGCCGCTGCCAAACAGCAAAGTCTGCATATTGAATCGATAATTCTGGTAAGGGTGAGGGTTTGCCGCTAGCAAAAGCTGCGTATAGAGCAGCGAGTTCGCGAATCAGTATGCCGTTAGACCAACCATCAGAGATAATGTGATGGATTGTAGATAGCAGTATATGCTCGGACTGGTTCAGCCGCAGGAGAGTAAACCGTAACAGTGGAGCTTCTGCTAGGTTAAACGATCGCGTTGCCTCTACTGTCGCAAGGCGTTGCACTTCAACCTCCCGTTCTGCGGCGGGGAGTTTTTCTAAGTCGATGACTGGCAGTTTCAAAATTAAACTAGGAGCAATGACCTGGACTGGTTGCCCATCTACCTGATGGAAAGTCGTGCGTAAAACTTCGTGACGGCGCACGATTTCGTTAAAGCTTTGCTCCAAGACTGGTAAATTCAGCGCTCCTACGATTCGCAGAGCAACAGCTTGGTTGTATAAGGGATTGCCTGGATCGAGGCGATCGAGAAACCACAACCGCTGTTGAGCAAAGGACAAGGGAAAAGTATTGGTATCGCGACTTTGGGGCTGAATTTTGACAGACGAGACATTACCGCGTTTCTGCCTCAGCCGTTGCAGTAGTAAATCGCGTTGCTGTGGAGATAGATTAGCAATATTGGCGATCGCGTCACTCATTTTCTGCTTCCTTCCCGATCGTTCGACTCTGTTTCGCTGGCAAGTAATGTTTGAATTTCTGCTTCCGAAAGCTGCTCTAGTTCTGCTAACGTTTGGGCAAGCAATTCGCTGTCAGTCTCTTGGGCTAGTTTTTGGGCAATTTTCACGGCGAGATCGGCTACAGTAGGGGCGGCGAAAAAATCGCGCAGGGGTAACTCGATCTCGAAAGCGTCGCGCACGCGAGACACAACTTGAGTTACAAGCAAAGAGTGTCCGCCGAGGTCAAAGAAATTGTCGTTAATCCCAATTCGCTCTAGCCGCAACACTTCTGCCCAAATTTCCACCAGAGATTTTTCTACAGGAGTCCGAGGTGCAACAAAAGTATCTGCTAAATCGGGTCTAGATGCGTCCGGTGCAGGTAGCACTTGCCGATCCACCTTGCCATTGGGAGTCAAAGGTAGTTGCTTCAACAGCACAAAAGCAGATGGCATCATGTACTCGGGTAGTTTATCTTTCAAAAACAAGCGCAAATCGTTAGTACTTGCAGTGCTTTGACTGGGAACGACGTAAGCAACCAAACGGCGATCGCCCAGCTTATCTTCTCGAACGATGACAATCGCTTCCCTGACCTGCGGGTGTTGTCTCAGTGCTGCCTCAACTTCTCCTAACTCGATGCGGAAGCCGCGCACCTTGACCTGATCGTCCAGCCGTCCTAGAAATTCCAGGTCGCCATCTGGTAGGAAGCGCACTAGATCGCCAGTTTTGTAAAGTCGAGAGTCGGGAGTCGTAGGGGCGGGTTTAGCAAAAGATTCACGGCTTACGTCAATAAATCTTTGCTCAAAACCCGCCCGTACAGGGGAGTCGGGGAAGAGAGCTGAGGGAGCTGAGGGAGCTGGGGAAGAAAGAAATTTTGAATTTTGTTCACGAAGTGTAGCGTTAGCGTCTATTTTGACTTTTGAATTTTCCCAAGGGTTGGGAATAAATCGTTCTTGTGTCAAATCTGGACGGTTGAGGTAGCCTCGGGCTACGCCAGCACCAGCAATATATAATTCCCCTGGTACGCCAATCGGTACTGGCTGCAATTGCCGATCTAAGACGTAGACTTGCATATTCGCCAAGGGACGACCTAGCGGAACTGTTGCAGAATCTTGTTGCCTTGTCTCTTTTTGCCTTGTCTCTAAGGGATAGGTCAGCACGCCAACAGTTGTTTCTGTGGGTCCATAATGGTTGATAATCCGGCAGGTTGGCGCGTACTGCTGAATTTGCTCGATGAGATTCCAACTCGCAGCCTCACCACCTAACACCAGGCATTGACGCGGCAGAATTTTGGCTGGGGAAGGCGATGCTAAAAGCGCTGCTAAGTGTGAAGGGACAATTTTGAGACAGTCGATCGCATGGCGATCGCAGTAATCCGCTAAGGCTACGGGATCGGATGCCCGTTGTTGAGAGACAATATGCAGACAGCCACCTTGACACAAAGCGGGAAATATGCATGTATTACCTAAGTCAGCAGCAAAGGTAGATACGGTGGCAAAGCTAGCATCAGTTGATAAGTTGAGTTGGGGGGCGATCGCATAAAAATAATTCAGGAGTTGCCGATGCTCGATCGCAACACCCTTGGGTTTGCCAGTCGAGCCAGAGGTGTATAGTACGTAGACGAGATTTTCAACTGTTACCTCACTCGTGAGATTCTCATCGCTATATCGCGCAATTTCATCCCAATCCGCGTCTAGACAAATTGCCCGTGCTGAGTGGGGTGGTAATGTTTCGACTAGGTGTTGTTGTGTCAAAACGATTGCTGCTTGCGCATCTTGCAAGCGGAAAGTCAAATTCTCTGCTGGTAATGCTGGATCTAGCGGTAGATATGCGCCGCCAGCTTTGAGGATGCCTAAAAGTCCTACCAACGTTAAGAGCGATCGCTCTAGGTAAAGTCCCACCAGCACCTCTGGTTTGACTCCCAACTGCTGTAAGTAACGAGCGAGTTGATTAGCTTCAGCATTTAATTGAGCATAAGTCAACTGCCGATCTTCAAAAACAACAGCGATTTTGTCAGGCGATCGCTCTACCTGAGCTTCAAATAATTGGTGGATGCATTTGTCAAGCGAGTAATCTGTCTGTGTTTGGTTTAATAGCAGTAGTTGTTGCCGTTCGCCCTGGCTGAGAATTTGTAACTGAGCGATCGCGATTTCTGGATTTTCGATTGCATGGGTTAATAGAGTTTGAAACTGGGCAGCTAAGCGTTGGATAGTATCTACCGAGAAGTAATTAATATCGTAATAAAAGGCCGTACTCAGAGAATTATCGCGTTGAGTACAAGTCAGTTTAACTTTAAACTGCTCGATGCAACTATACTGCTTGTCAAGCGAAAACGTTACACCAGCAGTAGAAATTTTCTCCGGTAATTGCTCGAATTCAAAACCGATCGGGAACGCTAAAGTATTGTTGTTTTCTGTCGTTTTTGGCGTAAAATAATCTTGCCATTCCTCGGCTTGACTGAGAGTTTTTGCGGCTAATTCTACAACTTCTTGAAAGCGTAAATCTGGGACTAAATTGGTTTCGATCGGTAGCCAGGTAGCAAGTAATCCCATGACTCGATCCAGTTCTTCATATTCTCGGCGATCGCTAGCCACTCCGATTGTAATTTCCTGTTGGGTGAGTCGCCATAAAAGTGTTTGCCAACACGCCAGCAAGACAATCGCGATAGTAGTATCAAATTTACGCGCTAAGTTTTCAATCTGGGTGATACGAGTAAGAGCAATTGCCAATTCAAAACACTCAGGTTGAAATTTTGTTTGTTTTAAAGGCTTATTTTCAAAAGGGAGTTTTAATTCTAGGGAAGCAACTCGTTCGCGCCAATATGCATTAGCTTCCTCTGCGTCCGTGTCTGCAAGTAACTGATTTTGCCATGTCGAGAATTGGCAGTATTGTACAACTTCTGCCTCCAATTCCCGACTTTGGAGACAAGCAGAATAGGAATTGCCGATTTCAGCGATTAAATTTGCAATTGTCCGAGAATCGGCACACAGGGAAGGTAAACATACGTGCAAAACATGGAGATTTGCCGACAATTTCAGTAAAGACAACCGCAACAGCGAACCTGACTCGAAATCAAAACTATGGCGACTTGCTTCTTGAAATAATGCCTCAATTGCGATCGCTTGTGCATCGTGGTTCAGATCGGACGATCCCCCCCAACCCCCCTTAATAAGGGGGGCTATGTTTCCCTCCTTTTGAAGGGGGGCTAGGGGGGATCTTTCCCAATCCTCCTGGTGAAGAGGAACTATGTTTCCCCCCTTGTGAAGGGGGGCTAGGGGGGATCTTTGAGGATCGATCGCTTGCCATTCAGGTAAGCAATCATCTACCACAGCCATAACTGGTAACTTCCGACCGGGTAGCCGCCTAAAAATCGTGCGGAAAATTTCATTTCGATAGATAATGTGTTGTAAAGCTGCTTTTAAAACCTCTGGTTGAAGCGCCCCTTCTATGGAAATAGCACACTCAGTTATGTAAGCAGGACTATCTTGCTGCAACAACCACAGGCGTTTTTGCTGGGGAGAAAGCTCAAAGCCGCTAATAGTTTCAGTTTGCATAAGCTGTCTCCTTATTGTCGATATCAGCGCGATGAATCATTTCTCCCATTGCCACCACAATTTTGCGCGAACCTATATAGGGATTGCGTCCGTGAGCAGCCAAAATGTTATCTAGCATCAATACATCTCCTTGCTGCCAGGGGAAACTAATTTCAGCCGCTTTGTAAACTGCCAAAATTTCTTCTATGACCGATGCTTCAATTGGAGAGCGATCGCCATAGTAAACCTGACGGGGAAAGTTTTCCGCTCCAAATACAGACATTAACGATTCCCTCACATCCGCTTGTAAGTAAGATGGATGGTGCAACTGGATTTGGTTGAAAAACACCGTCTCACCCGTTTGGGGATGGTTGATGACTGCCGGACGTACCTGACAAGTTCTCAAACTACCATCGGGCTTCCACTCCACGCTCATCCCTGCTTTACGGCAGTATGCTTCTACTGCTGCGCGATCGTTTGTGTGAAAGAAATCTTGCCAACTCACATCCAAGTTGTCAGTGAAGTTGCGAACGTACATTAACTGCTTTTGAGCAAATTTTTGGCGTAGTTTTGGATCGAGCAGCTGATAAATTTTTCTGGAATCAACGATCGGTGTTTCTCCCCCTTGCGCGGCTGGCTGCATACAGAAAAACCAGATTTTTTGGGGATAACAGTGTAGGTGAGAACTTTCATTGTGAAACAAGATTGCTTGCTCGGATGGATAGGGGGTAGAGCCGTAAACTTTGCCGGAAACGCCTTCACGCGGTAAATCGCCATACTCGCCGAATAACCCCGGACAGATGGCTTCAGCAAAACTTTCAAATTCAGAGGCAGAGGCAATCTTGAAATTACGGAAGAGGATCGCACCGTGATGCAATAACTTAGTTTCGATAAATTGCCGATCGCTCTTTGCCCAATCAAGGCGATCGAAATCATCCACGGTTGGAGTAATAACTAAAGGTAATGTTGCCCCAGGTTGTAAAAAATCGGTGGCGATCGCTCTATTTTCTGACAAATCCACAATTTTCGGTTGGACTGCCATAAACTTTTGCCGCTTGGCTGCTTTCTGCTGGCTCTTTTTCTCAGCTTGTCGTGCGATTTCAGCCTGAGTCTGCATTTCTAAACTGTCGATCCGAGCTTCCGGCTGTGCCACAATGCTCTGAAGTAGCGTTTCAAAATGCTTTGACATCCGGTCGATCGTCGTGGCATCGAAAAGATCGGTGTTGTACTGCCATTTCCCAACGATTCCCCGTTCTTTTTCCTCCACAAATAGCACTAAATCGAATTTAGCCGTGCCGTTGTCAATGTCGATCGGACTCAGAGTTAGTCCTGGCAACTCCAAAGCTGGCATTGTCGGCACGTTGTCCATCACTAGCAACACCTGGCAGAGAGGCGGACGGCTGCGATCGCGACATCGCAATGCATCCACCAGTCGTTCAAAGGGTAAGTCTTGGTGGGCATAAGCCCCTAAAGCTACCTCGCGCACTCGCCACAGCAATTCTTGAAAACCAGGATTACCAGATAAATCGATACGTAAGGCAAGGAGGTTGACAAAAAAACCAATTAACCCTTCTGTTTCCGGTTGGTTGCGGTTCGCGACATCCGTACCCACAACGATGTCATCTTGCTGGGTGTAGCGATGCAGCAGCGTCACAAAGGCTGCTAGTAAAGCAATGAATAAAGTGCAATTTGCCTGATGGCTTAAATTTCGCAGTGCTTGATGCAGGTTGGCTGGCAGCTCAAAAGATTGGTTAGCACCGCGAAAAGTTTGGAACTGCGATCGCGGTCTATCTGTCGGTAGCTGCAACACGGATAAATTACCACCTAGCTGCTGTCGCCAGTACGATAACTGAGTTTCTAGTACCTCCCCTTGCAATTGCTGGCGCTGCCAAGCAGCAAAGTCGGCATACTGGATCGGTAGTTCTGGTAAGGGTGAAGGTTTACCAGCAATGAAGGCTGCATACAACGCTGCCAGTTCGCTAAAAAATATACCCGTTGACCAAGCATCGGTGACAATGTGATGCATCGTGCAGAGCAATACATATTCTGTCTCATCTAGCTGTAGCAGCGTGCATCGTAGTAGGGGGTTTTGCGTCAAGTCAAAAGGCTGCTGGGCTTGCTCGGTTGCCAGTTGCAGGGCAGTTGTTTCTCGTTCGACTTTTGGCAAATGTTGCAAATCCACAACTGGGATCGTCAAGTGGAGGTGAGGGGCTATGACCTGGACTGGTTGCCCTGCAACTGTAGTAAAGGTGGTACGTAAAACTTCGTGTCGTCGAATAATTTCATTGAAACTCTGTTCCAGTGCGGCTACGTTCAGTTCTCCGGCAATGCGGAGGGCGATTGGTTCGTTGTAACCAAAGTTGTTTGGGTCGAGGCGATCGAGGAACCACAATCTTTGCTGGGCAAACGATAGCGGTAAATGCTCGTGGCGAGAAACAGGTACGATCTGGCGATCGCAGGGTAAAAAGCCTCCTGCTTGCATTTCTACTATGCTTTCCTTCACGGCAGCGATCGCTTGCTCGATCTCTGCATCGGTGTGAGCAGTCGATAAAAAACAAGTGCGTCCTTCCCAGATGTAAATTCCTTTTTCTAAGAGGTGATAGAAAAACAAATTCATCCAAGTGAGGTTGGGCGGATAAATAAACCGAAACAGGGAACCGAAATGGACAACCTGAATTGGTAATTGCTTTTGATCGAAGAAATCATTGAGCGTTGCCGCTAACTTTGCAGTTTTTGTCCCTAATTCTGCCTGTAGTTGCGCTCCACTTTGCTTGATGTGATTAAGGACTGCCCAGACACCAGCCACGACTAAAGGATTTTTGAAAAAGGTTCCGGCGAAATAAGTCGTTTCCACTTGCGGATAGGAGGCATCTCCATAATTCCAAAAGCCGCCATCCAAGACATCCATCAATGCAGCTTTGCCAGCAACTACCCCAACTGGTAATCCAGAACCAAGCGCCTTTCCATACGTGGACAGGTCTGCTTGAATTCCCCATAATGCTTGAATACCACCAGGATGCATTCGGAAGCCAGTAATCACCTCATCAAAAATGAGTACGGTTCCCGTTTCTTGAGTCAGCTGCCTTAATTCGTAAAGATATTCTTGAGGTTGAAAATCGGGGTTGCGGCTTTGTACGGGTTCGACTAGCACAGCCGCCAAGTCTTGAGCGTGGGTTTTCAACAGTTGGAGAGATTCGGGACTGCCATATTCGAGTACCATCACCTTATCCGTCATGTGCTGCGGAATGCCTGGAGCAATCGGCACGGTACGCAAACCGTTTGCCGTTGGGACTCCCGTGACCAAAACCTCATCTAAATTGCCGTGATACGAACCCGCAAACACCGCAATTTTAGAGCGTCCTGTCGCGGTACGGGCGATCCGAATTGCTGCCATCACCGCTTCTGTACCGTCGTTACAAAAAGTTGCTCTTTCTTGACTCGTCAACTGGCAAAATAACTGAGTCACCTCACCCGTAAGACGTGACTGCGGACCATTTTGCATCCCTTGCTGGATCTGTGCTTGAATCGCCTCCATGACAAAAGGTGGTGAATGACCGAATAGCAACGGACCAAACCCCATTGACAAGTCGATGTATTCGTTACCATCAACATCCCAAATTCTCGCTCCAGCAGCACGCTGGACGTGAATTGGGTACAACATCTCTTTTACGGGGAGACGAAACCCTGTAATCGCTCTGGGATTAGCCAAGTAAGGACGAGCAGCTTGCGTCAGTCTTTTCGATTCTGGGGTACGCTTGACAACTCGCGCAATTAATGTATCTAAATGCCGTTGCTGGTGAGAGCTTAAACCCGTATCCCCCGGTTGGGAACTCATAACTGGTTTGCGTTTACTTGTTGGCGCGATCGCCTGCTTAGCCTGACTCAGATCGGATAAAGCGCGATCGCTGGCAGTCTCAGTTGATCTACGCAGGACTTCTAGCTGTTTAGACATGATTTGCAACTGCCGTGCAATCAGTTTGGCGATCGCCGGAGAGTTGTTAGAACTTTGTGCAGCAGCTATTTCTCGCACTGGTACAGACATCGCTTCTACAGGCATCGCTTCGGGAAGAGGAGAAGTTGCTAATTTTTGCTCCTCCAATGGCATCTGTTGAACTATATATGCAGCTAATGCCTCAAGTGTTGACAACTCTCCCATCAATAAGCGAAAAGGAATCTCAATTCCAAAACGATCTCGAACAGAACGACTGAATTGAGTCAATAACAGAGATTCCAAACCCAATTCAAGGAAATTGCTATGAATATCTATTGCCTGAGATTCTATACCCAGCCAACCGCTCAAAATCTCTTTGAGCGATGAAACGACTTTATCAAACCGTGAATTATCTGAAGAATTAAGCATGAGCAAGTCAAAAGTTAAAAGTCAAAAGTCAAAAGTCAAAAATCGTCGGGGCGGGTTCACCCGCAATCTTTGTCGAAGTCATAGTTTTTTGGTAAACCCGCCC
>NZ_JTJC03000014.1 GCF_000817735.3 Scytonema millei VB511283
GCAGCGGTGAATAATCCATAAATACCCCGCTGGTGCAATGCAATGCCAGCTTTGAGATAGCCAAAGGCAGGTCCACAGACGTTGGCTGCCATGCTAGTTTCATCACCTAAAGTGAAGGTATGGGTGGAAATTTTACCTTCAAAGGTGCGACCAGTAACTTTAACATTGGTGCTGATGGGCTTTTTAGGATTGCGGGTATCGACTATGCCGCCAACAGTAACGCGATCGCGTCCTACAATTCCTGCTAACTCCAGCATCACATCATCGGCGTGTTCCATGTTCTCTAAAGTCAGCACGCCATTTATCCAGAAGTGCTTCTACTTCCTCATCCGTCATTGCCCTAGCAGTTTCTACACTAAACCCTGGCATATGGGCAATATCTTCGCGGATGGTGGCGCGGTAAGCTTCCCAATTGGCAATTCCTACCCCAAAGGTAATTTCCACTCGATGAATTTCGGCGTAGCTTTGGGCGGCTATTGCTGCTGCTGCTGTTAACAGTCCTGGTGTCGCCCCACATCCTGTCATGTAGGTAATTCCTGCTGCTTGCAGTTCCTCTTTCATCGCCAGCAGTTGTTCCACGGCACTGGTGCGCTTAATAGCATCCACTAGTACCCCACGCCATCCAGATTTGATAAACTGCTTAGCTACAGAGGGAATGAAATTATTGGGTAGATTAGGTAAAGCCAGAAAATACCCATCTACTGGATAAGATTTTTCTATTAAATCCTCAACACTACGATTTGTTAAAGTCCCGAAGGGTTCTAAATAACCCACCGAACCTTGAGATTGGTAAGTTGCAATGCATTCTTGAGCATTTAAACCATCAGCGGCGTAGGCGTAGCCTTGTTTGTCTGCCGCTGTCACTAAAATCATTTCACGTTTTGGGGCGAGTACCTTGGCAGCAGCTTGCCCCAGTCCGCCAAAGCCCAGTACTCCTACGCGCATCGCTTTGGGGAGATGAGTAGAACCTGTCACTTGCTCTGCATTCATGGTCAACTTTGTAGACTTAAATAAACGTAAGTTCTGGTGAACCTCTCCCACCCAACCTCCCTCTCGTACAAGGAGAGGGAGGAGCACAAGTAAAAATCAGAGTTTTAAGCCTCTCCCTTTGTAGGGGAGAGGTTTGGAGAGGGGTCAAATCAGGATACATCGAACTCACGTTAAATAACAGCTTATCCTACCCTTAAACGGTCAGCAGTCCTGAGTTCTGAGTTCCGATTTCTTTCTACTCAGCAATGTTTTACTGATAGTTTTATCGCTTAAATTTGAGAATAATGATAAAGTTTTTCAATAATTCTCACGATTTCTCCGCCTCTTGCTAGCGCTGCTGCTCGTTTCTAGGCGTTATGCCATTTAAATTGTCAGTTGAATTTTTAGCTTGACTAAATTGATAAGGTTAAGGGACACTAACAAATATCAGAAGTAGTGACCTATACAAATAATAAGTTTTGTAAACTTTATGAGATATATATTTTGAGAGATGGAACATTAGTTAACAAATGGCAAATTTGTAGCTAAGAGAAAACGCTGTAGCCAAGGGCTATTTTTGTAGTCATTTGCTATGGCAGTACTGTCCAAGCTTAGTATTTTGGTTGGCGAAGAGCATGGAGACTTTAGAGTTCATAATTTATCCAGATGGTCGGGTACAAGAAAAAGTCACTGGCATTGTGGGTGCTTCGTGCGCTGAAGTCACAGCAGCGATAGAGGCACAGCTAGGACAAGTACTAACTCACGAGCCAACCTCAGAATACTTTGCTAGCAAGGTGCAGCAATCTGGTGTGGTGAATACGCAAACCACTTTCAGCGATTGGTAAGTTTTCAAGCATAGTTTAGTTACATTGATTTACAACCACCATGTCACACTTTAGCCAAATCAAGACTCAAATTCGTAACATTGATTCCTTGAAAGATGCTCTGACAGAATTAGGTATAGACTGGAAACAAGGTCCACGCGAAGTACGTGGTTATCGCGGTCAAACTCATGATGCCGAAGTCACCATTGAGCAGCAAAATGGTTACGATATCGGCTTTAAATGGAATGGCAAAGAATACGAACTGGTTGCTGACTTACAATATTGGCAGCAAAACCTGTCGGTTGAAGGTTTCTTGCGGCAAGTCACACAGCGATATGCATATCATACAGTAGTTAAAGAAACTGCTCGTGCTGGATTTCAAATTGCTGAACAACAAAAAAATGAAGATGGTTCCATCCGTCTACTTGTACAGCGCTGGAGTGCGTAATGTCTGATTTTTTGCCGTCGCCGGAACAAGAGGAAGACAACCGCTCAGGTTTTGAGCCAGAATTGGGCGGTTTTTTACGAGACGCGCCAGAACGCTCTGGTTTAGAGCCGGAATTGGGCGGTATATTGCGGCAAAAGGGTGTCTATGTTGACGAAATTACCTGTATCGGCTGCTTGCACTGTGCTCATGTTGCGCGTAATACGTTTTACATTGAACCAGATTACGGGCGATCGCGTGTGATTCGTCAAGATGGCGATCCAGAAGAGGTTATTCAAGAAGCAATTGACACTTGTCCTGTTGATTGCATCCACTGGGTTGATTACACCGAACTGAAAAATTTAGAAGAAGAGCGCAAATATCAGGTCATTCCCCTAATTGGATATCCAGTGGAAGGGGCAGTTATTGCTGCCCAACGGCGACGCAAAAAGCAAAAACTAAAGCGTAAAAAATCCCGTTATTAAAGTTAGTCTCATCTCATGTTGGAGGGCTGGTTTAACCAGTCCTCCTGTTTTTCATGACTAGCAAAAGGCAGTGTCTTTTGGGATTGTAACTAGTACACCGCGGCGTCCGCGCAGGAGATACGCTAACGGCGTATAAGGATTTTTTTGTCAACATTTCACACGTGTAGAGACGTTGCATGCAACGTCTCTACAAAGATTATCGTTGTTTTTTGCAAATTGTCTTATCGGCAACCGTATTGG
>NZ_JTJC03000015.1 GCF_000817735.3 Scytonema millei VB511283
ATCTTGACGGAACTGAGCTAGAAGATAATGGGACAAATTGACCATGAAAAAAGAAAGATTAGCAGCGTTAGTCACCGCAGTTTGACCCAGGTTCATAAAATCTTCTAATCCCCAAAATTGTTTGGCATCACGAAAATCAAATTCGATTTGGAAACGTAGTTTGTAATAATCGATAAAGCGTCCTCTCTCTTCATCCTCTTGTTTTGGCTAAGGTATTGCTTACATGAGTTATTTTCTTCATAAGAGAAAGGATGAGCTCGTGAACTTCTATCTGTGTATCTGGTTAGACCCAATCACTTGTGGCACACCTTGTTACATTTCTTTACATTATAGTCATGAGTCACAGGTGATAAGCGGAGCTTAAAGTATAAAGGCTTTAAGCAGCACAAGGAAAAAGCCATAGCTAACTAGCAACTGGTTGAATGGGTCAAATCCGCATCCTGGTCATAAGCTGGCGATTGCGCAGAGCGCAGACGCAATCATGCGTATCGCCATCAGCAATATTCATGTAAACTATCCAAAAGTTTGCAACAAACCTCGCGCGTTAAACCGATATAAAAATAGAATAAGTTAACGACTGACCATAGCTGTTGGAAATTCAGAGAAGAGGAGTGCATGACGATTATCTGGAAGTTTTCCACACATCCAAGGCTCAAAGACAGCAATGGGCGTTTGGATGTCTATTGGGTATCTAACCGTGAATTAGAAACAAACATTAGAACTCTGTGTCAGTCAGAACCTAACACCGATGCAGAATTTTGGGCGCGGTTGTTTCTAAAAACTTTTGACTGTGAGCCACTAGCGCTCAGGCATATGTCGGCTTACCTGGAAAAACTCGGCTATCAAGCTGCTAATAAAGTTTATGGAAAGTTGAGAAATTTCCCGCAATTCAATTATGATCGGCATGATATCTGGCAGATAGCCTGGTCATTCTCTAGCACTCCAGACATTTTTTTTAGCAACTTTAACTCTCAGCTTCCCTTACAAAACTATGCCGTCACAAAAATGGAGGGCAAAATCAAGGATGAAATTGTTCGCAATTTAGGGATGGAGAAGAGGCGTTCGGACTGGGGGTTATTAAGGTATAGTACTCGGGCATATCTACTTGAAGCTCTGCAAAATCAAGGGTATAGGCAACCGCACCTAAACTGCTATCTGTTAGCCTGGGACAGTTTTAAAGAAATTTACGCTCCCCAAGGAGCAACTGATAGCCGTTCTCTCCCAGCACCGACGGATGAACAGTTGCATATAATGACAAATTTGTATAAGCAGCTAGTACAGTCGTCTCCTCAAGTAGCTGATCTCAGCAAAGCTAACCAGGTGACGATTAAAGCAGGGCTGGAAAAATGCATTCAGGTGTTAAGAAG
Source organism: Scytonema millei VB511283 (assembly GCF_000817735.3). Taxonomy (NCBI): domain Bacteria; kingdom Bacillati; phylum Cyanobacteriota; class Cyanophyceae; order Nostocales; family Scytonemataceae; genus Scytonema; species Scytonema millei. The sequence goes on from NZ_JTJC03000015.1 coordinate 1,368, forward strand.
GTATCAAACCAGACGCGTTGTCTCCCTCGATTCTCCTACAGGGGGGAACGAAAATTCTGATTCCTTATCTGAGATGATTCCCGATGGTACATATGAATCTGGGTGGGAGCAAATTGAAAATCAGGAACATGCCATTGCACTAATGGCTATTTTGACAGAATTGCTGACACGGATAGACTCAGACACTGATAACTGCCTGCTACTGAGGTACGGTTTTGACCTAGACTATCGCTCGATTGCCCCCATCTTTGGAATTTATTATACGACGGTTCGTTACCACGACAACAAAGCGACGCAACAATTGCTCACGCAAGTGGCTGAATGGGCGCAAGAAAGGCTAAATGTTATTCCTGACTCGGAAAGTCTTAATGAAATGCACACCGCACTCAAGGAGTGCCTGAAAAAGTATTACGAAGGTTTGATTTTCCAGTCAGTGTTTCGGGCTACATGGCAGCAGCTTGATTACCAACGCCGAAATATACTGCACTTACGCTACTTTAGGCAAATGAATGTTTCAGCGATCGCCTGCCAGTTGCAACTTCGTGAATTGGAAGTGAGTAACAAAGTGGTAACAGGTAGGCAAGAATTAGCACCAACTATCAGGAAATGGATTCAAAAGCGCCTGAACATTCCGCCAAATTTACTGAATCCACTAGCTGATAAAATTGCAACCCTTGTACAAAAACTAA
>NZ_JTJC03000016.1 GCF_000817735.3 Scytonema millei VB511283
GTTGACATTGGTCGGGGAATGCACTCTTTTTGTCCGGGCATTCATCCCACGCTCCCCTACGGGTGAGACGTGGGGCTTCTGCCCGATTAAGCTAAATTACTTGCAAAAGTAGCCGTATCCACCGCCACTTCTACAATAAATTGGTATTTTGGCTGTTGAGGAGTTCCGGTCAGTGCCATCGAAGCAAAATCAATAGGAGGTAACGGAGGACTAAGGCTAGCTCGTTGTTCGTTGATGCGTTCGGTGTAGATCGCCAATCCCTGGAGTAACCGAGTCACCACTTCTACTAAAGAAGAGTCTAGGGTGAGCGGGTTGTTGGAAATTTGGGAGAAATTCAACTTCACCTGATTATTGCCGACAAACTCAATTGCTCCAGCGGGAAGATAATTCCCTAATTCAGTAAAAGTTAGCGTCATAGCTGGTCAACCTTAAATTCAATTGTTTCTAATTTCGCTCGTACAACTTGTATGAGGTCTTCCGTAGAATCGCTCTCAATCCCTCGGTATTCCCAAATTCCTAAAGTTAGCTCCTTTAACCACCGCATAGGCTGAAATCGCAAGCGATAAGAATCAGCAAGTTTGGGAAACACCACTAACTGCATAGAATTGAGGGGAATCATTCGCTGACTGCCATCTATAGCAGTTGTCGGTGTGCTTTGCAGCCCCTCGAAAACTACTGAATCATCAACCGCTACCCCATCAATCTGTTGATGAAGGTAGCCGGCACGATACCAGCTAGGCTTTGCTTTAAAGGAAGTTGCGCCTACCAAAAAAATGCGACAGTGGGTGAGGTAGGGGAGTTCTATAGGGTCGATGTAAGTAGTCCCGTATCTATACTCTTCAGCGCGGCTTGTCATCAGCCTTTGAAAGTAAGTCAACTCCCACGCCCCCAACTGAGTGAAGTTAGCATTTAGCATGGATTCCAACAATTATCAGCAAGCTGATAAACATCAAATTCTTGCTGATCCAAAAAATCAAGAAAGGTATCAGCTTCTAGCTTTCCTGACAAGAAATCTTCCTGCATCCTAACAACTGCCCACATGCGAATGAATTCTTCAAGAAATTCTCCCTGGGATTGACCGGGATGGATGATAATTTCATTCTCTCGCTCTAATCGCTCAAAAAAACCACTCATCAACCACTACCTGTCAGCACAAATCTCTCTGGTTCAAAAGAGACACGCCCGTACGCCCCACCAAGTTTTCCTTTAACTGCTGTAAACACTGCTCTGACTTCATCATCTAAAGCCGCAACTGATTGAATGGAAATCGGAGCAGTAAAAGTGCTTTGAACTCGGCTACCGCGCTCACCCCTGACATAGCGAATATAAGGACGTTTGCTGGCGACCGCTTTAACTAAATTTGGAGTCCCATCGGCGACAACTGCTTTAACCTTTGCGGGTTGAGCGCCTCTTGGCAATGGTTCCTGTGCGCCTGCATCTTGCAATCGTAGATTAGCTACTCCGAAAAACTCTACCGCTTCTTTAGACGCTTGTACAAGATATCTTTTAGCAGCCTCACCAGCAGCAATTTGCATTGGTTTGTAAGCATAAGGAGTTCTGGGAGAGCGCCGAGTGGGGGCACCTTCTTCTCTTGCTGGCGGTTTATACGCGGCTTTGTTTTGAGCGTATTGAAGCTGTCTTTTTAATTGTTCAACGCTTTTTCTGTTTGCCATTTGAGAATATGGATAAACGTCGATTTAGTTCTAGCACGCGTTTTCGGGCATAATTTTCAACGAGATAACTTTAAGTAGTCGAATAATTTTTTGTAATAAGTTGTTTTAGACGCGTTCAATTACTTGTGATTTTCGACTATTCCCGGTGGCTACAAGGTTAACTGGGTGAGGTTTTCCCCAAATGTATAATTGGGCGAATTGAAACTTCACGTCTACGCGCCGTCTACGAACGGGTTTTCTTGCTGTCCGCCCATAAACGCGATGAGTACCAGGATTTAGCGAATAAGTGCGGTCGTGTTCTATATATTGAAAACAATCCCGGTTAAAAGGGTGCTCTTGAATTTCTAAT
>NZ_JTJC03000017.1:300000-455348 GCF_000817735.3 Scytonema millei VB511283
GCGCGGTTTTTCCCAACTTCCGCCGGATCGATATCGATGTGGATGACTTTAGCGCGGGAAGCAAACTCATCTAATTTACCAGTCACGCGATCGTCAAATCTTGCCCCAACAGCAATTAATAAATCGCACTCACTCACGGCAAAATTGGCATATGCCGTACCGTGCATTCCCAACATTCCCACAGCCAAGGAGTTGTGTTCGTCAAAAATCCCTTTGCCCATCAAAGTTGTGGTGACGGGAATTTGGAACATTTCTGCTAGTTGCTGAACTTCTGCATGTGCGCCAGAGGCGATCGCGCCTCCTCCCACATATAGTAATGGGCGCTGGCTCTCCCGGATCAACTGCACTGCTTGCACGATCTGGCGGGGATTTCCCTTGACAGTAGGGCGATACCCAGTCAACCTCACCGTTCCTGGTTCTACAGGTACGTAGTCAAATTCTTCTAGCCCCACATCTTTCGGCACGTCAACCAAAACTGGTCCTGGTCTACCCGTGCTGGCAATGTAGAAAGCTTCCGCCACAATCCGCGCCATATCTGCGGGATCGCGCACTACGTAGGAATGTTTCACGATTGGCAAGGTAATGCCATAAATATCGGTTTCCTGAAACGCATCCGTTCCAATCGCCGCCCGAGGGACTTGTCCCGTTACAACTACCATCGGAATCGAGTCCATATGGGCTGTAGCAATTCCTGTCACTAGGTTTGTTGCCCCAGGTCCAGAAGTGCCAAAACACACGCCTACCTTACCAGTAGCACGGGCATAGCCATCAGCCGCATGAGCTGCGCCTTGTTCGTGTCTGACCAAAATATGTTGAATCCCACCAGCAGCCTCCGCCCGATATAGCTCATCGTAAATTGGTAAAATTGCTCCGCCAGGATAGCCAAAAATATGTTCGACTCCGTGACGCTTGAGGCTGTCAATCAGAGCATAAGCCCCAGTCGCGCGTTTGGGCGTGACTAGAGGCGTAGTAGAAATTGCCGATGAGTTTAGATGACCGTTTTTGATGGAAACACTGTGGGTACGAGATGCTCGCACGGGAAACCTCACGCAGTACTTAGTTAACTAGGGGGATACCTGTATTTATATTTTGTATTTTAAATTGCTGATTAATTATTAAATTTACTCTACTATCTAATATTCAGGATCTCATGACATAGATAAAAAGCGCTGAATCAGCGGGAGTCGAGAGTCGGGGGAAAAGAGCTTCAGGGGCTTCAGGGATAGAGGAGATAAAATAACTAACTGGTCGGGAGTCACTGGTTACTGCTCTCACACTATCGAAACTTTAAGAATTCTTCAACAGTCAAATGGTTTTTCATCCTCCAGAAGCATTTCAATGACCTCACGTAGATTCTCTTGTAACTCATCCAGGGTTTCGCCTTGGGAATGCGCTCCAGGAAAACCAGGGACGTAGCCCACATACAGTTGAGTATCGGTATCTCTCTCGACGATCGCAGTAAAAACTTTCATAACTTCTTTCCCTGCTCCCTGCTCCCTGCCTAAATCGCATCTTTCAAAACTCTACGAGTATTTTGCCATGCCCAGATCCCGATCGCGGTGACAGCGACACTCATTCCAATCAGAACGCTGCGTAAGCCAAAGGCAATGGTTAGCCTTTCGGTAATTAATAGAGGAGCGGAGAGGGCAATATTAATCGCGTGGTTTTGAAAGCCGAATACCTTACCGTGCATTTCCGGTGGAGTTTGCTGTTGAATGAGAGTTTGCATCGGTACGCCGATAAAACCAGCCCCAACACCCAGCAACACAGACAATCCCAAGGCAAGGAATAGACTGTGGGTAAATGTAAATATGCCCAAGACAAACGCCATCATCAAAAATCCGTACAAAGGTAGAGGCTTGTGGTGCAAGCGATCGCCCCAATGACCTAGAATCGCTGCACCGAATACCATACCTACCCCAGCCGCCGCTAGAAAAAAGCCGAATTGCTTTTCTTTCAAGCCAAACTCTGCTGCTAGGCGAATTGCTAGCACGGTTAAAGCAGCAAACACGCAATACAAAGTTGTCATTTGCAACATTGCATTCAACACGAGCCGATTTCGCCGCAAATAGCTCAAACTCTCTTTAAATTCAGTCCAAGCATTTTTTTTCTGTCGTTCTGCTCTTGGGGACTGGTGTTCTTGAAAGCGTATCGGCTGCATGATCCCCGCCGATAGTAGATATAATCCACCCACGACTAACTCTTGTCCTGAATCACCTAAAGAAGATTTCGCCCAGCTTAACAGCGGTTCCCCCACAGCAAAACCAACAATTAACGCGCCCATCATCGTGCTACTGAACAGGGCATTAGCAGACATGAGTTGTTCTCGCTTAACTAGCAAGGGGATCGCCGTTTGCTCGGCGGGGGCAAAAAATTGCGTCACCGTAGAAATAGCAAAAGTCAGCAATAGCAGAATCAGAAATTGCCGTGGTAGAAGCGGAATCATCAGCGTCAATAGCCCTCGTACCACATCAGAACCAACCATAATCGGCTTTTTTGGGACGCGATCGACCAAAATACCGCCAGCAGAACCAAATAGAATCGCTGGTAGAGTAAACGCCATAAATAGGTCAGAACGCCTAGTATCCTCTATACCTGCGGCAAGGGGATAGTTTTCCAACAGGGCGATCGTCAGGACGAGAAAAACTTTATCTGCTAGCTGGGACAGTAGTTGCCCGATCCACAGCAGCATAAAATTTCGGTTGTGCAACAGGGCGCGAAACCCATTCGAGTTAGCAGGCGGTTCGGTGGGAAACATTGAGATTAGGGAGCAGGGAGCAGGGAGCAGGGAGTCGGGAGTTGGGAGTCGGGGACAAGGGAGACAAGGGAAGAATTCTAGTCACTAGCCACTAGCCACCAGCCACTCCCTCGTCTCCGTGTCGTTTTAAAAGCATAGACAAAAATTCAGCTGCCGTCAGGTAAGTGCGGTGTTGCCATTGACTCTCATCTGAGTGTACCCACCAACCTGTAATTGTGGGCAGCGATCGCCATAGTACCAAATGCTCTACTGGCGGATCGGCATAGAAGCTGTCGTTTCCACTACCTAAGAGGGCGGAACTCCAGTGAGTGAAGTAGTCGTGGCTGAGGCGATAGCAAGGAAAGTTGGTAAATAACGGCACTCCCCAGCCGTCTACCGCGATCGCAGCGCGTACTTTGCCTCCCATGAGCTGCCATCCCCAGGCTGCACCAAGTGCGCCTACGACTCCGGCGCTGAAACCGAGGAAAATCAACGACGGCGCTGTTTTTGGACTGCCGAGGCGATCGTGAAGAAACTGTAAAATCCCTACGGCAGATAGGGATAAATACGGATATGGCGGAGAATAAACCAGTAAATTTCCCGTTTCTTTTAGCTGCGATAGAGGGGTAAAACTTGACTCGAAGGTTGTGATTAATGCTTGAGTCAGATGCAAATCGTGGATTCCCGCACAAATAACGACTTTCATGAGTTGAATTTAGAAAGTTTTAAGAAGTCTTTCAGTGTTCTTACTGTAGTTACTCCTGGCTTCTCGAAACGAAACTTTGAAGAATACAAACCTTGTTTTTAAGTATCTAGAGTTTAGATGATTACCGCCGCCCACCAACGGCTGAATGCCTCAGCAGAAAAGTTATCAAAAACAAAATCTTTTATTGGAAATTCAACGCTGTTAGAAGATGAAGCCGCCAGACTAACAGCTCTCTACCAGTGTCAAATCCTCGATACACCGCCAGAACCAGAATTTGATGAAATTGTGCAATTGGCAGCGTTAATTTGCGGCGTTCCCATTGCTAGCATCAGTTTTATCGATCTCGATCGCCAGTGGTTTAAAGCCTGTTTTGGTTGGCAGATCGAGTCCCTCTCGCGCGATCTGGCGTTATGCAAACGAGCGCTACAACAAAAAGAAGTTTTCATTGTCAGCGATGCTTCCACAGATTCTCAGTTGGCTACCCATCCCTTAGTTTGTTCCCAGCCCTACATTCGCTTTCATGCTAGCGTCCCCCTGGTTGTTGCGGAAGGATACGCGATCGGGAGTTTGTGCGCGATCGACCGCACGGCGCGAGAACTCGATTTACAGCAAATAGAAGCATTGCAGTCTTTAGGTCGTCAAGTTGTGAAGTTGTTGGAACAGAGAAGCGATCGCTTTTCATCGACACCAACAGTCAATCGCCAACATTCCAGTAACAAGCGCTTTTTTACCCGCATGGCGCTTGGCTTGGGTTTAGCTTCAGCAACGTTAATTGGGGTAGGAGCAGTGTCTCATCACACTCTGACTAGTCTAGGACGCAATAACGACAAGCAAATCCAGCACTATCGCGTCCTCGAAGACTTGAAAGACATCCATACCTCTATGCAGAAGGCGACGATCGCCAAACATCGCTACATCGCCACTGGACAACCTAGTTATTTAGAACCCTACTACGATGCGGCAAGAGACATTCAAATCAAAGTCATCCATCTCCAGCAGGAAACGAGAAACAATCCTCACCAACAGCGCCGTTTGTCAACTCTGCAACCCCTAATCGAGCAAAAAATTACTGAAATCGAACAAGCAACTTTTTTAAGAAAAACTAAAGGAGCCACAGCCGCTTCCCAAACTACCCTGTTAGAGCAATCGAAGCATCTCACGGATAAAATTGAAGCGATCGTCCAAGAGATGGAAAGCACGGAGTACGCTTTGTTACAGAAGCAGTCGCAAGTGGAATTCACGCGCACTCGTCAATCCATGTTTGCCTTTGCCGCTGCTATTTGCCTGAATATGTTGCTCTTGACTGGAGTTTACGGTTTTACCGATCGCGAAATGAGAGAGCGCCAGCAGGTGACTGAGGCGATCGCCCAGGAACGAGATTTTTCGGAAGCAGTCCTCAATACCGCAGGCGCTTTAGTGGTGGTTCTCGATCCTCAAGGGAAGATTCTCCGCTGTAACCGTACCTGCGAAGAAATGACTGCTCGCACGGCAACAGAAGTGACAGGAAAGTTTTTCTGGGAATTATTTTCGCTCCCTGGTGAAGCTGAATTGCCCAAAACCCACTGGGAAAATTTACTTGCCAGCCAATCGGCAAGCCAATACGAAGGTTACTGTCTCAACCGCGATGGTAATACTCGCCGCATTGCTTGGACGAATACGATTATGCGCGATCGCCAAGGGTTAGTAGAGTACGCGATCGCCTGTGGGATAGATGTTACGGCTCATTCTACTGCTGAAGAAAGCCTGCGTCACAGCGAACAGCATTTACGTAACATTATCAATAGCTTATTCTCCTTTGTTGCCGTTCTCTCGGCTGATGGCACGCTGATCGAAGCCAATCAAGCTTTATTAGATGCAGCCGATCTTCAGCCCAAAGATGTTTTGGGTAAATCCCTGATTCAAACTTACTGGTGGTCTTACTCTCCTACCGTACAAGCCGAGTTGCGATCGGCGATCGATCGCGTCAGTCAGGGTGAAAGGGTGCGTTATGAAGGCGAAGCAAAAGTAGGCGACGATCGATTCATCACGATTGACTTTGCTTTCACGCCGATGTACGATGCCAGCGGTAAAATTAGTTACATCATCGCTTCTGGTACTGATGTAACCGAACGCAAGCAAGCGGAAGCAGAAAGAGTGCAAGCTAACGAGCAACTCAGTAATTGGGTCAACGAACTCAAACAGCGCAACCACGAAATTACTTACCTCAGCTATACCGTTGATGTACTACAAGCTTGTCTTACCCTGGAAGAGGCTTGCACCACCCTAGCTCAACTCGTGCAGTCTCTGTTCCCGCAAGCGTCGGGGGGAATTTTCCTCAACCGCAACACGAAAAGTTTACTAGAACCAGTCGCTACCTGGGGAGTCCCCCTTTTAGCAAATCAGCAAGCTTTTAATCCCGATGATTGTTGGGCGCTACGCTTGGGTAAACCTCACTGGGTTGATGATGCCGACGATGGTTTGCTCTGCAAACACGTACACCACAGCTTACCCGCTGAGTCCTTGTGCGTGCCTTTGATGGCGCATCGAGAAACCTTCGGCGTGCTTTATCTCGGTTCGCTAGAAAAGGGCGTGCTTTCCCCTGCCAAAAGGCAACTGGCGATTGGAGTCGCAGAACATATCGCTCCGACTTTAGCGAATTTAAAACTCCGCGAGACTTTGAAGAACCAGAGCATTCGCGACTCGCTGACTGGTTTATTCAATCGACGTTATATGGAAGAAGCTTTAGAGCGGGAAATGCTACGTTGCGATCGCAAGCAACAGCCACTTTCCATAATTATGCTCGATGTCGATTACTTCAAGCGAATCAACGACACCCTCGGACACGATGCTGGCGATGCCGTATTACGGGAATTGGGACGCTGCTTGCAAAGTTACGTCCGAGGTTCGGATATTGCTTGTCGTTACGGAGGAGAGGAATTTATCCTGATTCTTCCCGAAGCTTCCCTTGGAGTAACGCAATTGCGTGCCGAACAAATCCGCGCCGCTGTCAAACAACTGCATGTCGAATCTTTCGGTCAACCTATAGGAGCAATTACCCTATCTTTAGGAGTCGCTAGCTTTCCCAAGCACGGACTAGAGGGAGAAGCCATTCTCAAAGCTGCCGATACCGCGCTCTATCGCGCTAAGCAAGAAGGACGCGACCGGGCGATCGTTGCCTAATCCCGAGTAGAGACGTTACGTGCAACGTCTCTACTCGATTCTTAAAACATATGTATTTCTCCTATAGATAGACCAATCCCCCCATAGGGGATGCTAACCTAGTTTGAGTAAGAGTAGTACCAGCGATCGCGGGGTATGAGAATTTATACTCTCCCTGCTACGAGCATCAAAAACTGGCAGAACATTTATTCAGGCGAGGCAAGGAAATTGGTAGCAACTCCAGAGAAACAACAACCTCAAGCGCCAGCTCCAAATTCTAACCAAGACAGAGTTGCCGTTTTACTAATGGGTTATGGTGAAGTTGAAAGCTATGCAGATTTCGCCAACTATAACGAACAAGCTTTAAATCTACTTACAGCTAAATTTGCCCCCGTGCCAACGTGGATCTATCCTCCTTTAGCAAAGCTATTGGCAATGTTTGACTTGCACGAGTGGCAGCATCAACACAACCACTTTGTTTCCCCCCATAATGCGATTTTCGAGCAGCAACGGGCGGGGATCGAGCAAGAGTTACAAGCTAAATGGGGCGATCGCGTCCAAGTTTTTAAAGCCTTTAACTTCTGCGCTCCCTACCTTCCAGAGCAAGTTCTCACAGAAATTAAGGCACAAGGATTTGACAAACTACTGATTTATCCTCTACTGGTTGTCGATTCTATTTTTACCAGTGGCATTGCTGTCGAACAAGTTAACAATGCCTTAGCAAAGTTGGCTGATGGTGAAGAACACTGGCTGAAAGGTCAGCGCTATATTCCTTCTTTCTACAACGAACCTACCTACATCAATTTGATGGCGCAGTTGGTAGAAGAAAAAATCGCCGCCGAGCTTGCGTCTGCCTACCTACCTTCGCAAATCGGCATCGTGTTAATGAATCATGGTTGTCCCCACAAAGCTAAGGGTTTCACGTCGGGGATTGCAGAAAGTGAAGCTCTATACGAATTAGTTAGAGAACAACTCATCCACCGCTATCCACTGATCTCTGTAGGCTGGCTCAACCACGATACGCCTTTAATTGAATGGACGCAGCCAAATGCATTCCAAGCAGCGAAAAATTTGATCGATTTGGGCGCAACCGCGATCGTCTTCATGCCAATTGGTTTTGCCACAGAAAATCATGAAACTCTACTAGACGTAGACCACATCATTCACAACTTACGTCGCAAGCATTCCACAATTAGCTACGTGCAAATGCCTTGTGTAAATGCCCATCCCCGCTTTCTGCAAATGGCAGCAGAATGGGCGAATCCTCAAATCGCTGCCCTTCTATCAGAGCAGGCACTCTCAGTTAATCCTCACTTAGCGGTTGTGTCCGCTCACCACCATCACCATCACCACGATGGGCATCATCACCACGACGGACATCACCACCATCATTAAATAAAATAGAGACGTTGTATACAACGTCTCTATATTTTTAGGAAACACCACGCAATTTGCGCGTATTCTCAACTAAACTTTGAGCAAATTGGTCGAAGCGTTGCGATAATTTTTCATCCAATAGCTTGCCATCAGCTCCAAAAGCTTTCCACGCTTGTCCGATCGCAATTTGTTCCGGTATAACCCAAGCGTGAACCCATCTCATAATTAACCGCAGATCGTTGAGAGCGTTGCTATTTGGTTGACCGCCTAACACGCTGATTAGTCCTGCAACTTTACTATCTAGCTGGTCGAAACTCATCAAATCTAAAGCATTCTTCAGTACGCCGCTAATGCTACCGTGGTACTCCGGTGTAGCCAAAATTAAGCCATCAGCCTGCTGGACGGTATTCTGTAACCGTTCTACATCTGGGTAGCCTGGATACTCATCGCCCCCGTGACAAAACGGTAACTGCATCTGCCTTAAATCTAAAATCTCTACCTCTGCTCCTAGTGCTTCGACTCGCCTTGCTGCAATTTCTAATGCGAGTTGGCTGTAGGAATCTTTCCGCAAGCTGCCACCGATACCCACAATCTTAACCATATCTCAATCCTTGTTGACGATATTTATTGAATATTGCAAAAGTAAATCAAAGAGTTTCAGATTTGTCAGCACATTGCAGACTTCGCTTTCATTTTACTATTGCTATTCATAGTCATTACGAGTATGCTTAAATTAAATATAGCGATTTCTACCTTGCTATGTCAAATTTCGGAGAGTGGGAATCAGGAATTGGCAATAGATCGCCGATCGCAAGTCACGAGTCACCAGTCAACACTAACTGATAACTGATAACTGATAACTGACAACTGATTCAGGAAGTTACACTAGAGATTGGAAGAATTGAGTTTATAGCTGGAGCTAAGGCAAAATCTCTTCAATCTGTTAAGTATGAAATAGAACGGTGGATTGTACCTACCGTTCTTAGCAAAACAGTTTATGGGTCAAGGCAGCGACAGAGGGCATTCTAATATGAGAGGTTCGCGCAAACAGTCATTAGATCGGCGATCGCCAGCTGGCAGTAAAGCTATGAATATGGCGAAGCGAAGTCTATGGCATTTGGCAGCAAGCGGAATGATATTGCAGTCAATGCTTGTAGGTACTCCGGTACTGGCGCAAAGAGAAAATTCCAATACGCTGAATTACGGTGAATTGTTACGCAGCATCGATCGCGGAGATGTCACCAGGATAGAGCTTGACCCAGCGCAGAATATTGCTAAAGTTCAGCTCAAGGGACAAAAAGCGGACGAACCACCTAAAGAAGTATTGTTATTACAACAAAATCCAGAATTAATTAACAAAGCTAGAGATCGACAAGTTCCATTGGAAGTGAATTCTTCTGCCGATAGTAGAGCTGCAATGGGTCTGCTAGCGAATTTACTCTGGATCGTGCCTCTGATGGCGTTGATGTTGCTATTGTTACGTCGTTCAGCTAATTCTTCTAATCAAGCCCTGAGTTTTGGCAAGTCTCGCGCTCGATTCCAAATGGAAGCCAAAACAGGCGTAAAATTTGATGACGTAGCGGGGATTGACGAAGCCAAAGAGGAATTGCAAGAAGTCGTTACCTTCCTCAAACAGCCAGAAAAATTTACCGCAGTTGGGGCAAAAATTCCCAAGGGAGTCTTGTTAATTGGACCCCCTGGAACGGGAAAAACATTACTAGCGAAGGCGATCGCGGGTGAAGCAGCAGTCCCATTTTTCAGTATCTCCGGTAGCGAATTCGTGGAAATGTTCGTTGGTGTTGGCGCATCGCGAGTACGGGACTTATTTAAGAAAGCGAAAGAAAATGCCCCTTGCTTAATATTTATCGATGAAATTGACGCGGTAGGCAGACAAAGAGGTGCGGGAATTGGTGGTGGAAACGACGAGAGAGAGCAAACTCTCAACCAACTCCTCACAGAAATGGACGGGTTTGAAGGCAATACGGGAATTATCATCATTGCTGCGACTAACCGTCCTGACGTACTTGATGCGGCATTATTACGTCCCGGTCGATTCGATCGCCAAGTCACAGTCGATCTGCCAGCATACAAAGGACGATTGGGAATTTTACAAGTCCACGCCCGTAATAAGAAAGTGGATGATTCCGTTTCTTTAGAAGCGATCGCCCAACGCACGCCTGGTTTTTCTGGTGCAGATCTAGCGAATTTACTCAACGAAGCGGCGATTCTGACGGCAAGGCGGCGCAAAGAGGCGATTACACCGTTGGAAATTATGGATGCGATCGACCGAATTACGATTGGGTTGTCGCTCACACCTTTATTAGATAGTAAGAAAAAGCGGTTGTTGGCTTACCACGAAATCGGACACGCTTTATTAATTACGTTGCTGAAAAATTCCGATCCTCTAAATAAGGTGACAATTATTCCCCGTTCGGGCGGAATTGGTGGTTTTGCTCAGAGCGTACCCGACGAAGAAAATGTAGATAGTAGCTACTTGCGGAGTCGCGCTTGGATTTTAGACCGAATTGCGATCGCCCTGGGAGGATTAGCCACTGAAGCCGAGGTATTTGGCGATTCAGAAGTCACTACGGGCGCTTCTGGAGACTTGAAAATGGTGGCTAACCTAGCACGAGAAATGGTGACATTATATGGAATGTCAGATTTAGGTCCAGTCGCTTTAGAAAGCCCCGATAACGAGGTATTTTTAGGGGGAGGGTGGATGGAGCGATCGGAATATTCCGAAGAAATGGCAAGAAAAATCGACAATCAAGTTAGGGCGATCGCAACTGAAGCATTTACAAAAGCGCGGACGATTATCCGCGAAAATCGCGATTTAGTCGATCGCTTAGTAGATTTGTTAGTCGATAACGAGACAATTGAAGGCGAACAATTCCGGCAAATTGTCACCGAATACATGCAAGAAAAAGAGCAAAAATTATCCGTTGTTTAGTTTTGACTTGTTAGTAGGGTGGGCAATGCCCACCCTACTTTTTTATGGCTTAAAATGATGCTTTATTTAACAAGTATGATAAATGCGATCGAATAACTTCTTGGGGCGCTGTTCTATTGGTAGTATGTACAGATGTGCATACTATAATTGAGATGGCTTACCAATGAAAACAGAATATGATTTTAGTCGGGGTAAACGAGGGGCGATCGATCCAACACCACCCGGAAAAACTCGTATCACAATTCGGTTAGATGACGAAGTTTTAGCATGGTTTCGCGAACAAGCTCACAGTGCAGGCGGAGGAAATTATCAAACTATGATTAACGAAGCTCTGCGCCAGCATATTCAGCAGAGTCACGAACCTTTAGAGGAAATCTTACGCAGAGTGGTTCGCGAAGAACTTGAACGTATTAAGCGCTAAGGTGCTTGTTGATGGCTAACACGTCACGGCAGCGAACGAACGAAAGCCTTTGGTGCTGAGTTCAAGAGGTTATCTACCGCCACTTTTGCATACTCATTGGTGTAGATTGTGGTGAACTACACTAAAGCTATCTTTGAGGAGCATTCATGAAAGCGATTGTCTGCACGGAATACGGATCGCCGCAGGTTATGCAGTTAAAGGAGGTAGAAAAACCTACTCCCAAGGATAATGAAGTATTGATAAGAATACATGCGACAACAGTAACGTCGGCGGATTTGCGCCTACGAAAGGCTGACCCATTCGCCGTACGATTTTTCTATGGTTTCATAAAACCTAAAAAGAGTGCGATCCTGGGGAGCGAGCTAGCTGGAGAAATTGAAGCGGTTGGCAAAAATGTAACGCAATTCCAAGCAGGCGATCGGGTGTTTGCTGGAGCAGGAATCGGTCTTGGCGCTAATGCTGAGTACATATGTCTGCCTGAAGCAGGAGCGATTGCCATAAAGCCCACTAACATGACCTATGAAGAAGCCGCCGCCATTCCTTTTGGGGCAACAACTTCACTGATTTTCCTTAGAGATAAGGGCAAGATTCAGAGCGGACAAAAAGTTCTGATCTATGGGGCTTCTGGAGCGTTAGGTACGGCTGCCGTGCAGCTTGCCAAGTACTTTGAAACAGAAGTGACTGGGGTATGTAGTACGGCAAATTTAGAATTAGTGAAATCTCTGGGAGCCGACGCGGTAATCGATCGCACTCAAGAAGATTTTACGAAAAGCGGTAAGACCTACGATATTATTTTTGATACGGTAGGCAAGAGTTCGTTTTCAGGTTGTCTGCGATCGCTCAAGCAAAAAGGAATTTATCTCAGAGCTGTCCACATAGATTTGTCCCCGATACTTCGAGGACTATGGACTTCAATGACAAGCAGCAAGAAAGTCATAGGCGGGATAGCAATCGAGCGTAAAGCAGATTTAATTTTTCTCAAAGAGCTGATTGAGGCGGGGAAGATAAAATCAGTTATCGATCGGCGTTATCCATTGGAACAAACTGCCGAGGCTCACAGGTATGTCGAACAAGGACACAAACAAGGAAGTGTTGTCATAACTGTGAAGCACGATCGCCAAACCTAAGAAAAATTTAAAGTGAATACCAAATCAACTCTATTTTTCTTCTGTGGAAAAATGGCTGCGGGAAAATCTACGTTAGCCAGACAAATAGCCAAAGAATACAACGCGATTCTTGTCGTTGAAGACGAGCTACTTGTCCAACTTTACCCTGACGAAATTGTCGATATTCCAAGCTATATTAAATACTCGCCACGCCTTCGGACTGCGATTTCATCCCATGTCAGCGATCTCCTCTCTAGAGGAATATCGGTCGTTCTAGATTTTTCAGCCAACACAATCAACCAACGCAAGTGGTTTCGCGGACTGTTTGAGAAAGCTAATGCAGCTCATAGGCTATATTTCATTAACGCAACTGATGACCTTTGCAAACGTCAATTAAAAGAGCGAAGTAAAAATCAATCGGAATCAGCTTTTGCCAGCGATACAGTTTTTGAGGAAATCACCAAGTACTTTCAGCCTCCCTCCGAGGATGAGCAGTTTAACATTGTCGTCTACGATCGCTCTTGAAGACGTGCGATACAACCCTTGTGAATTACCTATAGCAAGGTGATAATTGTGGCGATCGCTCCCTCGTGCTATCCACTCGTGCTATCCATAAGTTATGCAGCAAGATTTTCCAGCACTGGCTGAACTGTACAAGAATGCTCTGCTCAACGATGTGATTCCGTTTTGGGAACGGCATTCCATCGACTGGCAACAAGGCGGCTACTTTACTTGTCTCGATCGCGCGGGGAAAGTTTACGATACCGACAAGTTTATCTGGTTGCAAAATCGCCAAGTCTGGATCTTCTCCATGCTGTACGAGCGACTAGAAAAACGTCCAGAATGGCTTAAAATTGCGGCAAATGGCGCAAATTTTCTAGCAAAACACGGACGAGATCCTGAAGGTAATTGGTTCTTTGCACTCGATCGCGCTGGCAATCCTTTGGTACAACCATACAATATCTTTTCTGATTGCTTCGCAGCAATGGCATTTAGTAAGTATGCCTTAGCATCGGGAGAAGATTGGGCAAAAGATATCGCCTTGCAAGCTTACAACAACGTCTTGCGCCGCCAGAATAACCCCAAAGGTAAATATAACAAAGCATATCCTGGGACGCGATCGCTCAAATCGCTCGCAGTACCGATGATCTTAGCCAACTTGTCTCTAGAAATGGACTGGCTGTTACCCAGCGATCGCCTAGAGGAAATTTTAGCCGCCACCGTGCGCGAAGTTATGACCGATTTTTTAGATGGCGATCGCGGGTTAATGTATGAAAACGTGACTCCCGATGGTTCCCATATTGACTGTTTTGATGGCAGGCTGATTAATCCCGGTCATGGGATTGAAGCTATGTGGTTCATCATCGATATTGCACGCCGCCACAACGATCCGAAAACGATTAACCAAGCGGTTGACGTAATCCTCAACATTCTCAACTTTGCCTGGGATAATGAATACGGTGGCTTGTACTATTTTATGGATGCTGATGGACATCCGCCTCAGCAACTGGAATGGAGTCAAAAACTGTGGTGGGTGCATTTAGAATCATTGGTAGCGCTGGCAATGGGATATCGCCTGACGGGACGCGAAGCGTGTTGGGAGTGGTATCAAAAAATGCACGACTACACTTGGTCGCATTTTGCCGATCCTGAATATGGCGAATGGTTCGGTTACTTAGATCGCCAGGGACAAGTATTATTAAACCTTAAAGGTGGCAAATGGAAAGGTTGTTTCCACGTTCCACGGGCGCTATATCTTTGTTGGCAACAGTTATCAGTGACTAGTGACTAGTGACCAGTTATCAGTTATCAGTTATCAGTTATCAGTTATCAGTTATCAATGACCGGCGGCTAGTGAATAGATAAAGAATCCAGCCACTAGCCGCCAGCCACTCGCCAACTCCCGGCTCTCCTCGCAGATAAGAGAAAAACTAAGTTAGTCTCGATACAGATTTTTACTAAGCGGTTTTAGTACCATTAAATAAATTAAAACTCCGATCTAATCAAGCACAACTAAAATTGAAATTAGCAGTGGTGCGAATTAGGTTGGTGCGTGTTTGCAATATACGTACTTATTTGCCGACCTATGGAGTGTAGAAGTTTACTCGAACCTCGCGCTTGTTTTGACAAGCTAAAGCTATGCTCTACCTACGATTTTCTCTTATTGCAACTGCTATATTGCTAGTAACAGCCGCCTTGGGTCAACCAGTTTTAGCTCAAACAGAGGTTAACTCTGGTATAAATAAAATCTCAACAGTTGAAAGTTTACAGAAGCAAACGATCGCCCGAGGAAATGCAGAAATTTTAGGCACGATAGAACTAGAAACCTCAACAAAGCGATCGCCTGCTCCCGCCAGACTGCCAGCCACTAGAACCATCCAAATTAAGCCATTACAAAGAGATTTATTTACCCCTAGACCAGTCACGCCAGCAGAAGCAGACGCAACAATTGACCGAGGGATTCAAGTTATTATCGATAACCCGTAAATAAGCAAGTCGGTAGTTTAGCGAGTAGTCAGTGACAGTTGGCGAGCGGTGAGTCATTTAGTATAAATTCTTTCCTGCCCCCTACCCGGAGCCGACCTATTCGCTACTTGCCTGTATACAATTTTACGGTTAAGATCTGCTGCTATCTCTAGACAAGTTTACAAAATTTTGATAAGTTCCTGTTTTAGGAGTTAAGTTAACGCCCGAACAAATATAACCTAGTAAATACAAAACCCAATTTTACTTCTACGGCGGAAAACTAGAAAAAGTCAACTATCAACAACTACAACCAGATATTTTTTACTTTAGCTGAAATTTATAGATGAAAACCGTTTTAGTTGTTGAAGACAGCCCGACCGATCGACGGTTGATAGTGGCTTTGTTGCAACAAGTTGGCTTGAATGTGGTTTGTGTTGACTCGGCAGAATCTGCTTTGCACTGGTTGTCAGTCAACCACCGACCAGATCTGATCGTATTAGATATTGTTATGCCTGGGATAAGCGGACTCGATTTATGTCGCCAACTGCGTGCTAGTCCGACATTTGAAGATATATCAATTATTTTTTGTTCCTCGAAAGATCAGGAATTCGATCGGTTTTGGGCTTTACGTCAAGGAGGAGATGCTTATATTGCTAAACCTTTTGCACCACTCGATCTAGTCCAGACAGTATGTAGTCATCTCAGTTAGTCACCGCATTCCACTGCCTAGTTGGCTCTAATGCTCACCGAATACTTTCACATTCAGCTATCGCCGGTAATCGAACTGTTATTACCGTTGGAACAGACGGTAGGTGTAGTAACCTTAACGCTAGAGCAAATTTGCCCCATCCCTGGCGTAGCATCAACATTGTTAGGGGTAGCAAATCAGCGTGGTAAGTTGTTGTGGGTACTAGATTTAAGCGGGTTGTTGGGGCTAGTTAGTTCGGTCAAAAACGCTCATGCCAAGACCAACTTAACTCTTGTCGTGCTGAACGGGAGCGGTCACGTGGCAAGAGAGCAAGATTCGCGGCAAGTCGGCTGTGTGGTGTCGCTGCTCAAGGGAATTGTATCGCTTGATTCAGAGCAGTTACAGCCCGTACCGACAGAATTTCCGCCAGCTTTAAAGCTCTATGGCATTGGTGTTGCCCAGATCGAACGCCCCGTAACTGCTCTGAATGTGAATGCTATTTTTACGGCTCTATCCACCTGCGATCGCACCTCAGTACATCCATGACAGCATCTAGCAAAAGTTATCCAAATCTGCCCACGCCACAGCACATTGCGGCGCTAGCAGCAGAAGTCGAACGCGAACCAAAAGATTTGGTGAATAAAATTACGCTCGCGAATGCCTTAGAGCAGACGGGAGATGTTATCAAAGCTGCCGCATTTTACCGAGAAGCGATCGCGCAAGATCCCGATGGAATTTACGGCTCTGTGGCAAGAAAGGCGCTGGAAACTCTGGAAAAATCTGATAGGTGGCAAGAGGCGAATAGCTGGGGAACGGGCAAACCACTGTCAGAATCAAAATCAAGTCTGGGGGAGGCGCTAGAAAGTCCTGTTAGTCCACAGCCACTCTTGCTCAAAATGAGAGTAGCTGGTAGCAGAATTACCAACGTCTGGCAACACTTCAACTTCCGCACCAAACTCGCCATTGCTTTAATAATTAGCACCGCCCTGCCAATCGTCGTCATCACACAAGGAATTGTCACAGTCACCCGAGACACCCTACTGCAAAAAGCCAAGCAGTCATTACAAAGGGACGGGTCGTACTTCACTGAAGACTACGTGATGTGGAGTGTGGACGAGGCACAGACAGAGGCAGATACGATCGCTCGGCTGATCGAAACTTTGAAGATCGATTTGAACAGTCAAAGGCAAGTCAGTGCGTATCGACAGCAATTGCAAACCTACATGGAAAGTTTGAAAGTTTCCGATGAAAGCGACTCAGTAGAAAAAAACTTGAGAATTGTCACCGATGCTCGGGGTAGAACGGTAGCCCAATACATTCAAACCTTATCCCCAGGATCGTTCAACCCCTCCGCCGAACAACTTCAACTCTCACCACAATATCAGCCCGTGTCCTTGCCCTTGGGGATAAATGTGGCAGATATTCCCATCATTCAAAATGCCTTGCGCACGGGCAAAACGCTGCAAGGCATGGAGTTATGGAAGGGAGATTTTCTCAAACGTTTGGGGCAAGACAAACAAGCAAATATCAGGTTACGGTCGCCAGCTCAAGCAGCACAGCCTTCAACTGCAAGTCAAGCCAGCATCGATGGTGGGAAAGCTGCTTTAGTGGGTGTCGTCGTCCACCCGATCGAAATCAACAATCGAGTCGTAGGCACTGTCATTGTCGGCTCAGTGGAAAACCGGAACTTTTTAAATAACGATAGTATAAAACAACGGGTGGGCATTCCCATCTCGGCAGTCTATGCCCAAGACTGGCGAATTTCCTCTAATATTCCGGCTGGCGACGGCAAAACCCGAGATATCGGCACGCGATCGCCTCAAGCTATAGCCGCCACCGTTCTCGGTAAAGGACAAGAATTCATTACTAAAACAACAATTGCTGGTGCAGAATATCTGGGCATATACCTACCATTGTACGACCACCAGCAAGAACTCAATCCGACCAAAGCCAAGCCTGTAGGCATGACCTTTGTAGCTCGCCCAATGTCAGAATTAGACGAGCTGCTTGCCCAACAGCAAAAAACAGCCTATGGAATTGGAGTGGGAATGCTATTAATAGCAGCATTGATGGCAATTCCAATTGCCAGTACCTTTGCCCGCCCGCTCAGACGACTAGCAGAATTCGCTCAGGCAGTAGGTGAGGGCAAGCAGGGAGAGAGATTAGAAAATTCTCAGCGCGGCGACGAAATAGGCATTCTAGCGCGGCAATTAAATGCGATGACGGCAAACATTGAAGCGAACCTAGAGGCAATGCGCACCTCAGAAACCCGCCAGCGTCAGGAAAAAGAAAGGCTACAGCGGGGCATGATCAACTTGCTATTAGAGACGGAAACAGTTAAACACGGCGACTTAACTGTCAGAGCTAAAGTCTCGCAGGGGGAAACAGGCGCAATTTCTGATGCATTTAATACAGTTATTGCCAGCTTGCGCGAGATAGTCTTGCAAGTTAAATCAGCCGCCGAACAGGTGCAAATTTCAGCAGTAGATAGCGAAGCTTCTGTAGAAAAACTTGCCTGTGAAGCCAACACCCAAGCCGAAACAGTGGCAGAAGCATTGACTTCGGTAGAAGAAATGGAACAATCGATTCAAGCGATCGCCAGTTCTGCCCAAACCGCCGCCACCATCGCTCGTCAGGCACTAGGTGCAGCCCAAGATAGCGATCGGACGATGGATGAAACCGTCAATAGCATGGAAACACTCCGCGCTAATGTTTGGGAGACAACGGTAAAAGCCAAACGGCTAGCGGAATCTTCCCAAGAAATTTCTAAAATCGTCAGCATTATCTCGACAATCTCTGAAAAAACCAACGTCCTCGCCTTCAACGCCGCGATCGAAGCAACGAGAGCTGGAGAAAATGGGAAAGGCTTTCGCCTCGTAGCTAACGAAGTCAGGCGCTTAGCAGAAAGAGTCACAGACGCAACTAAAGAAATTGACCGACTGGTACGAACTATCCAGCAAGGAACCAGCGATGTGCTAAAAACGATGGAAGTTAGCAACGCCTCTGTAGCAATAGGAACTCAGCTGGTGGCAAAAACGAAAACTAACTTGCAAGATATGGCACAGATCGGTCAAGAAATCGACCAATTGTTGCAATCAATTTCCGTGCGGACAGTTTCTCAAGCAGATAACTCCTGTATGGTCAATCAAACCATGCAGACAGTAGCAGCGATCGCCCAAACAACTTCGACCGAATCTGCTGCCGTGCTATCTACTCTACAAGAACTCCTTGAGGTCGCCCGCGAACTCCAACTTTCCGTGTCCCGATTTCGAGTAGAAGATTAACTATGGTGCTGGATGCTGCAAGCTTAGAGGCAATTACTCAAGAAATACGCACTTGCTTCCTGTACGAAGATGCCCCAGACCAATTGTCAGTCTTGGAACAGGGAATTCGCCAGTTGCAAGCAACAGATCCCGAGGTGAATTTGAGCGGGTTATATTCCACCATGCTGCGGGCAGCTCATTCCCTTAAAGGTGGAGCGGGAATCGCTCAATTTACCACCCTGAGCCGCCTATCCCATCACCTAGAAGACCTATTACAAGCCTTACAGCACGAACGGGTGGAACAGCAGGAGTTAGCCTATGAGTTGATCTCCCTGAGCATCGAACAGATCGGTAGCTTGATTGTCACTGCGATCGGCAATCCCGAAGGAGTCGATCGCCTAGAAGCAACGACCTTACTACCTACAACAACAGCAATTGAAAATTTTTTGCAATCGCTGCCCCCGAGTCCTAGAGCTGAGGTAACTGGAGAAGAATTTTTGCTCTCCAACTCCCAAAGCTTCAATCCGAGCGCACCGCATCCTCCTACTGATTCCCAACTCCTGAACGATTCCCTGGCGATCGCCTCCGGCATCCGCAGTTTAAATTTAAAAATACCCGTATCGCGACTGGAGCGGATCGATAACACCATCGGCGAGTTGTTTATCAGTTACGAACGGTTATCTTTGTACCAAGAACAGCTGCATCAGGTCGATCTGACATTAAAACAGCGGGCTGCCCAGCTCAACCCCCTTAGTGAAGATATGCAAGCTCTTTACAACCAACTTGCTGCACTTGGCAGAAAGAGCAGGGAGCAGGGAGCAGGGAGCAGGGAGCAGGGAGCAGTTAACAATCCACTACACCCCACACCCCACACCCCACACCCCACACCCCACACCCTACACCCCACACCCCACACCCTATCTACTACTAGCCACCAGCCACTAGCCACTAGCCACTCCCAACTTACGACTTACGACTTACGACTTACGACTTACCAAATACCCACATCTAATTCTTTACAAGAATTGCAAGAGCTGATCGTCCAGGTGCAAGAAGCTAGGGCGGATGTGGAATTTATTTCTCTAGAAATGCGGGAAGCTTTGGTAGAGCTACGCCAGCAACTCGACGATTTACGCGGAGACTTAACCGAGTCGCGCCTAGTCAAGTTTGGTAGCTTGGCAAATCAGTTTGCCGCTGCCCAACAATCATTTAGCCAACGCTACGGCAAATCCGTTCAGTTGACGATCGAAGGACGGGAAACCACGATCGATCGGGCGATCCTGGAACAGTTGAAAATTCCCCTGTTGCATCTATTTCGCAATGCTTTCGACCACGGGATCGAATCTGCTTCAGAGCGGCAGGGAAGCGGTAAATCTCCCATAGCGCGGATGAGTCTGATTGCTGTCACTGAAGGCAATCAACTGATTATTACTCTTGCCGATGACGGGCGCGGTATTGACTTGACCGCAGTGCGACAACGAGCTGAAGCACTCGGACTGTGCGACTCAAATGCTGTACTCTCTTCAGAGCAAATTTTGGAATTTTTGTTTCGTTCCGGTTTTTCCACCTCCACCACAGTTACGACTTTATCAGGGCGCGGTTTAGGACTAGATATCGTCCGCCTGCAAGTCGAGCGCTTGCGCGGCACGATTGGCGTGGAAACTACGGCAGGGCAAGGGACTAAGTTTAGTATTAGCATTCCCATGTCTTTGAATATTTTGCCGCTGCTATTATGCAAATGCCAGCAGCAAACCTTGGCAGTTCCTGCCTCTCAGGTTAAAGAGGTTATCGTTTTGTCGGAGTACGAGACGGGATTGCAGCATGGCAGCACGATCGCTTGGCGCAATCTCCCAGCTCGCCTGTACTATCTGCCACAGTTTTTACCTTACCAATGGCGGCGCGGGGCGATAACTTCGTCAAGCTTCGCTAACGCTACCGAACTAGACCAACGTTTGGGACTCGTGTTGGAAATTGAAGCAGAGACAGTCGTGCTGGCTGTAGATCAGATGTTGGGAGAGCGAGAATTAGTTCTCAAGCCTTTTGACGCTACAGTTAAAGTTCCGAATTACCTACTTGGTTGTACGGTGCTGGGTACGGGGGAAATCGTTCCCGTTCTCTCACCCGATCGATTTCAAGAACTGCTATCTCAGTTTTCGGTCGCACCAGCAACAATTCGTCAAGAAAGCAGCCGACAGGAGACATTTTCAGCTACAACTGAAGATATTCCCAAAATTTTGATCGTAGATGATGCGATCGCATTTCGGCGAATTTTAGAGCGGATTCTCACGGCAGCAGGATATAAAGTAGTACAGTGTCGTGATGGGCAAGAGGCTCTAGAAAAGCTCTCTTCCTCAGAGGAACGCTTCGACCTAGCCATCTCCGATCTGGAGATGCCCCGCGTAGATGGGTTATCCTTACTACGGGAAATCCGTGCTTCCTCCCAATGGCAAAAACTCCCAGTCATCGTATTGACCTCGCGGGAAAATCAGTGGCATCGACAAACAGCGTTCGGTCTGGGTGCGACGGAGTATTTTACCAAGCCCTTTTGCACGGACGACTTACTGCAAGCGATTGCCAACCTCTTGCCAGTCACCACCCTTTAACTTGTCAATGTTTGCTGCATGATTCGGATATTGCTGGTAGACGATCAAAAACTGATTCGCCAAGGGCTGAAAGCATTGCTAGAACTCGATCCTGAGATGGATATTATCGGCAGTGCTAGCGACGGTCAAGCGGCGATCGAACAAGTAGACATGCTCAAACCCGATATCGCGCTGATCGATATTCGGATGCCTGGAATGGACGGAGTGACAGCAACGCGGATCATTTCCGAACGCTTTCCAGCCACCAAAACGATCGTTCTCAGCGGTTACGACGATGAGGAATATTTAGCTGAAGCGTTGCGTTCTGGAGCCAAGGGTTATCTGTTGAAAGATACCCCTGCCGAAGAACTGGTCAACGTGATTCGCGCCGTACACAAAGGATACACTCAAATTGGTCCTGGATTGCTGGAAAAAATTAGCGGCAAAATTACAGGGCGGAATAGCGAGCGCATCCAAGCGATGCCAATTACCAAAACGACTGTAGCTGCGGAGACTAAGGTGCTGTCGCTATGGCAGCGTCAGGTAGAACAACAATTAGATCGTTTCGATCCCGAGTCTCTATCAGAAACGATTCACCTTGCCATCAGTCAAAATTGGGTAGAAGAATTGCTAGCTTACGTTAAGCAACAGCTATGGGAAAAACCGCTCAATTTATCTGCCCTTTACCTAGCTGGCGTTTTATCGTCTCAGAGCCACTCACCAGACCGCCATGCAGCCTTAAGACATCTCGGTGTCGGCTTTCAAGCAGGAATTGACCAGAAATTGTCGTCTGATGATTTACTGTTATTTTACCAAGCGGGCGTAGATGTCGATCCAGCTACTGCCTTTAACTGGTTGACCCATATCAATGCTCCTTGGAACCAGAACCAGGATTTATCTTTTTTACTTACAGAAGCTTTGCGCTTATTTGGTAATAGCTCCCAACCTTATCGCACTTTGTTAGTCCTAAAACAAATCAGGGATCTTCGTGCCGTCAGTGAAAACTGCAATGCTTTGAACGAGAAAATCATTGCTCTTCGTCAAAGTTTGGCACAACTGAAGAATTTTGGATAATTTATTTAAAGTCCGAATTAAAGCCTGAGTCAAAAAAATCTTATGAAAAATAATTTGACCGAACTATTATCAGTGGAACAAGAACTAACAGAGCTGCGCGATCGCCTCAAACAATCATTTGCTGTCTTAGATTCACTCACACAAATTCCAGCTCAATTTGCCGCTCTAGGGCAATCATACCAACAATTACAAGCAAATCTAGAACAGGTCAAAGCAAATAAAGCAGACCTCATCAACTTAGAAACAGATGTTAACTTACGTCTAGCGGCGATCGAAACTGCAATTGATGTCCGTTGGCGAGAATTTAAAGGAGAATTAACACACTTACAAGACGAACTCGGTAGCGCGGATATTCATTTAAGTAACTACAATGCCGAACTCGCCAAGCAAGTCAGCGAATTACGCGAAGAGGTATCGAAGCGACTGAAGCATTTTTGGCAAGAATGGACGGCTGACGAGGCAACGCACGCGGCAATTAGCGAAATTGTCGATACTAAATTAAATGCAGAACTAGAAGATTTTATTCAAAAATTAGAGCAAGCAGGCTTTAGTCCCCAATATTTTGAAAAACAACAAAACCTTGAAACAGAATTGCGTCTGACGCAATCCTGTTTGCGCGATACCGAGCGCCAGTTGCAAATGATCCGCAACTTTACCACAATCACTGGCTTGACAGTGGCGATCGCCCTTGGGTTAACAATCGTACAATTGCTGTCGCGGTAGGAGTGAGGAGTGAGGAGTGAGGAGTGAGGAGTGAGGAGTGAGGGAAAGAAGACAAGGGAGAAAAGAAAGCTGAGGGAGCGCAAGGTTGCTGAGGGAGAGAAAGAGAGCTGAGAGAGCAAATTCTTCGAGTGTCCTCCCACACTTTCCACACCCTATCAACACGCATCACTTGTTACAAATGATGAATAACAAATGACGAATAACAAATTGCAGCGGCGGGAGTTGCTGCTTGGTACAGCGGCTTTGGCGGCTGGAACGATCGCGAGTCAATGGCAGACAAAAACGGCGATCGCGAAACCGAAATTCTCCCAGTATCCGTTTAAGTTAGGCGTAGCTTCCGGCGATCCACTGCCAGAGAGTGTCGTCATTTGGACCCGCCTCGCACCCGATCCGCTTGCAGGTGGCGGGATGCCTGCCGAATCGGTTGTCGTACGCTGGCAAGTGGCAGATGATGAAAATATGCGGCAAATCGTCCAGCAGGGAGAAGCGATCGCCACTCCAGAACTTGCCCATGCCATCCACGTTGAGGTAGAAGGGTTGCAACCCGGACGTTGGTATTGGTATCGATTTCAAGCAGGGGATGCCGAAAGTCCAATTGGACGCACGCGCACCACTGCCGCACTGAATGAGGCACTCGGACAACTAACTTTTGCTTTTGCTTCCTGTCAAGATTGGCAGAACGGTTATTATACGGCGCATCAAAACTTAGCCAAGGAAGATGTGGAGCTAGTTGTCTTTCTAGGTGACTACATCTATGATGGCGGCTCCCGCACCGATAGCGTGCGATCGCACCGTACTCCCGCTGCTGTTAGCCTTGCCGATTACCGCAACCGCTACGCTTTATATAAAACCGATCCCAATCTCCAAGCGGCTCATGCTGCCTTTCCGTGGATCGTGACTTGGGACGACCACGAGGTGCAAAATAACTATGCAGGCGATCGCTCTAGCTTCGGCGACTCGCCATCTGCTTTTCTGCGGCGGCGGGCGGCTGCTTACCAAGCTTATTACGAGCATATGCCCTTACGACGCGATCGCGTACCCCAAGGCTCTCGGTTGCAGCTCTATCGTCGGTTTACTTTTGGTGACTTAGCTGAATTCAACATTTTAGATACGCGCCAGTACCGGACTCAGCAGCCCTGTGGCGGCGGATTTAAATCTCGCTGCCAGGAAGCTTTCGCTGCAAATACGACGATGATGGGACACCAGCAAGAACAATGGTTATTTCGAGGCTTAACTCGCTCCCCAGCACGGTGGAATATTCTTGCCCAACAAACCGTAATGGCTCAATTCGATGTCGATCCGCGCTCTCGTTCGGAGTTATTCAACCTCGATCAGTGGGACGGTTACGTTGCAGCGCGTCAGCGATTGCTGAAATTTCTAGCACAACGCCAACCTGCTAACCCCATCGTGATTACAGGCGACGTGCATTCCAGTTGGGTACACGACCTCAAACTTGACTTTAAAAATCCTAATTCTCCCACCGTTGGCACTGAGTTTGTCGGCACTTCTATTTCTTCCAATTTTCCCAAGCAGTTTATTCCGACGGCGACGATCGCAATGAGTAGAAACCCCCACACCAAGTTTTTTAACGGAACTTATCGGGGGTACGTTCGATGCCACTTGACACGCGATCGCCTCGTCACCAACTACCGAATTGTTTCAACCATCCGCCAACCCGAAGCCAGTGTGAGAACACTCGCTTCATTCGTCGTGGAGAACGGTGAATTAGGAGTGAGGAGCTAGGAGTGAGCGTGACATTTGTAGGGGCGCACAGCTGTGCGCCCCTACAGTTCGCGTATTTTACCCAACTGAAAACCGCTATCAATTGCGAATTGCGAATTGACTTTTCTCCATCGACTCTCTTCCTCTAACTCCTAACCCCTAACTCCTCGCCCCTCTTTTCTTTGCCTTGCTAGAACGACGAAGTTCTTTGTTTTCCCGATCGCGACGACGGCGATCGCGCCATTCTACCAGTGTCAGGTAGCCGATCCCACCAGTGACAGCTAGTAAAAGACCAAACGCAGCGATCGCCAGAATGTTGAAAACTGGTAGTGTATCCACGGGATTTATTACAGTCCGTTACGACCCCAAACGACCATAGCAATAGACCAAGTAAAAGTTACCAGCAATCCAACCCAACCCAGTGTCAAAATAGCGTCCATAACAATCTGTTACAACAAATTCACAAAACAACTCTAGTGTTAATCATACTAGGAATCAGTTGTCAGTTATCAGTTATCAGTGGCTAGTGGCTAGTGGCTAGATGTTTCTCTATCCACTAGGCACCAGTCACCAGTCACTAGTCACGCACCACTCTCTTACGCTTCGATGACTACGCGCAGGTTACCGCGTTTTTTGACCACGCG
Source organism: Scytonema millei VB511283 (assembly GCF_000817735.3). NCBI lineage: Bacteria > Bacillati > Cyanobacteriota > Cyanophyceae > Nostocales > Scytonemataceae > Scytonema > Scytonema millei. The sequence continues at coordinate 325,598 of NZ_JTJC03000017.1, forward strand.
ACAGGCAGTCGTATTGCCAGCACGCTCGAATTCTAGATCGAGTAAGGTAGGACCGACACGTAGATTGTGTATGGATAGACGATTGATGGAGTCTGGTAAAGCCGGATCGATGACCCGCAAGCAATTATTTGGGGCATCAGGTACGAGATTGATAATTGTTTGCAATAACTGAAAAATGGTTCCCGTTGCCCATGCTTGAGGAGAACAAGCCACGGGATACTGGACGGGAGCGCGATCGCCATTGCGCTCGTAGCCGCAGAAAAGCTCTGGTGGGCGCTGGTAGGGTTGCTGAAGTGTCATATCGAATAACCCTTGAAATACGTCCAAAGCTTGATCCACTAGCCCGAGCGATCGCAGTCCCAGCACGATCAGAGAATTATCGTGAGGCCAGACCGAACCGAGATGGTAGCCCATCGGATTATAGGCAGGGGATAAACTGCTTAAAGTGCGAATTCCCCAACCGTTAAACATATCTGGCGCTCGGAGCCGTTCGGCAACGCTGTAAGCTTTTTCAGGTGTAAAAATGCCTAGATGCAAACAATGCCCGGGATTAGAGGTAATACTATCTACTGGTTTGCCTTCCCCATCCAACGCCAATGCGCAGAAATCTTGGTCAGACAGCCAAAAATCGCGATTAAATCGAACTTTCAGCTCTCTGGCTTCATCCTGCCACTTTTCGGCAAGATCGAGCCGCTTCTTCATCTGAGCAATTTCTGCCAGTCGCACTTTTGCGGCGTAGACATAAGCCTGCACTTCGCATAGAGCGATCGCCCCCGTTGCGAGTTCTCCTTGACGATTAACGATACAATCGCCAGAATCCTTCCAACCTTGATTGGCTAAACCTCCGCGTGACTTGCGAAAGTAGGATAAATATCCCGTTGGCTTGAGGCGGCGATCGATCCAATCCATTGCGGCTAAAGCATTTGACCACAAACGATCTAGGGTTTCTAAGTCGTGAGTCCAGGCAAAGTATTCGGCATAGAGCATTAACCACAAAGGAGTAGCATCGATCGTACCGTAATAAGGCGTATGGGGGATTTCCTGGCAGCGCGCCATTTCTCCCATGCGAATTTCATGTAGAATTTTGCCTGGTTCTTCTTCCCGCCATTCGTCCTCAGTTTTGCCTTGATAAGCTGCGAGTAAAATTAGAGTTTCGCGGGCGATCGACGGATTTAACATTAAAGTTTGAGCTGCCGCAATCAGCGAATCTCGTCCGAATAGAGTAGAAAACCAAGGTACGCCAGCGGAAACAGTTTTATACTTACCAAAAGATTGCCGTAGCAAATACATGTCTTGCTCGGCTCGCTCGACGATATGGTTGAAATCAGCCTTATCAGAGCGAATTCGCGTGCTTTGTTGACACCAGTGCAGTTCCTCTGAGTCTTCTGCTGCTCTTGCTTGGACTAATGTATTGGGAGCGTTAACGGTAGAAGCCGAGCGATCGTTGATTGTCATTGACAATCGATAACCGAGCTTTTTGGTTTCGTGCGAAGCCAAGTCTAGCTGCCAAATTGCCGTATAGCCTTTGAATGAATCTGGCTGAGTGTGTTGGAACTGCAACCGCGATTCCATGATGGAATTATCTAAACCCTGATAAGCAAGGGTGAGTGTTTCTGGTAGTTGGGAGTCGGGAGTCGGGAGTCGGGAGTCGGGAGTCGGGAATGAGAGTGGTGCGCGATCTAATTGCGACTTGCGACTTGCTTCCTCAAATCCATCAACTCTGTTGTCCCTCTGTCTTCTTCCATCTACTGCAGCAAGCCGTAGCAGTTTACCGCGCTTTTCTCGATTGAAGCCGCGAATTTCAAATAAATCGACAAAATCGGCATCAAAGCTCAGGCTAATAGCAACGCTGACGGCACTCGTACTGTAGTTGGAAATTTCTATTTCTTCAAATAGCGCTCCATTCAAAACTAATTCGCGACGAATGCCCAAGGTGTCAGCTTTTAAGCGATTATCTACTGTAGGATTCGTACATAAGACGGAAAGGGAAAATCCTTTATCGGCAGTACTGCTGAGTAAAACAGGCGATCGCCCCTCAATCTGTAATTCTAAGCGACTCAGAAAGCGGCTATCGCAGCAAAATAACCCCATGCTAGCTGCACTATCATCGCTATAACAGCCGCCAGCAATATTTCCTAGCGTATCTGTCACCAAAAATAGATCGTCGTCTTTAATCGTCAAAGTTGGCTGTGGTCTTTCGCTCAACACGCAGGGCCATTCTGGAATTGGCAATTGTTCTGCGGGAACGAATACTCTACCACTTATCTCTAATCTGTCTTGTGTTGCTATCGTATCCAGTGTCATACCAAAGGCTTTTTGCTGTCAGAGGTGTGCGATCCAGTTTTATTATTATCAACCTTCTTAGTAGAGGCTGCGATCTCAATTTTTTTATTGGCTTTACTACCTTCAGCGACAACTTTTTCTCTATGACTTTTGCGCTTAAAGTTGCAGCTTATATCTGTAATTTCTATAAGCATCAGCAATAATTAATTACACTAATTTGAACAATATAAATTATTGTAAACAGATTTTAAATAGAGATACGACTAATGAAAGACATCTGCATCAAAGTTAAAAAATCTTAGCTTTCAATACAGGGGTCAACTCATAAAGTAACAAAGGCAAACAGTTATCAGGGAGCAGGGAGTAGGGAGCAGGGAGCAGGGAGCAGTCAACTGTCAACCGTTAACTGTCAACCGTCTGCTCAATTTTGATTCCCCTACCCCTTCCAAGTTTGATACGCCTTTTCATATGCGCTTGTCATTGCTTGAACGCTAAAGCGATCGATCGCATAGTCGCGACATGTTTGGCGATCTATTTTCATGGCATCGGGAATCACATCCACCATTTGTTCTAGAGAATGACAAACAAAGCCTGTTTTACCATGAGCAACTACTTCTGGTACGGAACCCAAACCCATGCCAACTACAGGCGTGCCTGTTGCCATTGACTCAATCATGACTAGACCAAACGGTTCTCGCCAGGTAATCGGAAACAAAGTTACTGTAGCTCCACCCAAAAGCTGAGCCTTCTCTTCATGAGATACTTCCCCAAGATACTGGATTTGCTCACCGTCAATTAATGGCTCAACGCGATCGCGAAAATATTCTCGATCCACCGGATCGACTTTGCCAGCCATTTTTAATGGTAAACCAGCAGCGCGGGCTATTTTCATCGCTTCAATCGGACCTTTTTCAGGAGATATGCGACCGACGAAAGCCAGATAAGCTGGTTGACTAGGTTGAGGCTGAAACGGATAGATAGAGGTATCAATACCGTTGTAGATAGTCTGAATGTAATTTAACCCCAGACGAGGTTCTCGTTGCGCTTCGCTAATACTGATGTATGGTTGCCAAGCAAAACGCCGAAACATCTTTTCATTATCAGGAGTAAAAATCCCGTGAGTTGTATGTACTGTAGGCGTTTTAGCAAAACCAGTGTAAGGCAAGGCAGCGCAGCCAACATGGGAATGAATAATATCAAAACGATCGGCGTTGCTAAAAACCTCGAACAGCATCATTTGCTCGTAAAGTCCTGGTTCCTTGACACTGGGATCGAGACGTAATGCTTTATTGTGGACTGATTTGAGCTGAGCTGTAGTCATCGAGTCACCAGAAGCAAACAGCGTGACTTCATGACCGCGCCGAACTAATTCGTCAGTCAGTAAACTAACGATTAATTCAATACCACCGTAGCGAAAGGGTGGGACTCGTTCCCACAGAGGAGCAATCTGAGCGATTTTCATTTTTTCTTGCAATTGAGCAGTAACTACGAATCGATCCGAAGAATGCTGCCAAAGGAAATTAGCAGCCTTCTAACTCCCAAACGACAGAAGATTTCTCTCATCGCTTAATAAGTTTTAATAAAAGGCATAAACTCGCCTAGATGCACCCCTCTATAGGTTTATATACTTAAAATTTTTAGTCCTAAAGATTAACTTATACTATTTTTACTTGACTTTTACAACATCTATCTATCTAAGGATATTGTTGGTATTTGGTATTTGGTAGTTGGTAGTTGATTGTTTTTCTCCCTCAGCCTCCTCAGCTCCCGATCGCTCCCTCAGCTCTCTTCTCTCCCTTGTCCCCCTCTCCCCTGCTCCCTGCTCCCTAATAACTGATAACTGACTACTAGCTCCTAGTCCCCAGTATCGGTAGGATGGTGGATAGAGAACCCTCGATGCAAGCAAGCAGCGATCGCGCTTCCTAGTTCTCCTGGCAGGGTGGTACGCAGGTAACGCGATCGACAAACACAGTCATGAGCAATTTGACTTCTGTGCTAAGCGATCTGCTAGTAGCAGTACCCCAACTGAGAACCCAAGTTTATTTCAAAGCTTCCTTAACGGCTTTGTCCCATGCGATGGAAGACCAAGTGCTTGCTTCGACTTCAGACCAACCGTTGCTGATTGCTAGCTTTCAGCGGGAACGCTTCTATCGTCAAGAAGCCCACCGCTACAAGCGCCTTGCTCGGCAAACGAATCAAGTCTACGTACTAGCAGCACCGGAGACAGATTTTACTAATGCTTCCGAATACTACGAAACGATCGCCTTCGATCCAACAGAATCATTAAGTCAAGAATGGCATCTCGTCGCGATCGGGCAAAGCTATAGCACTTGCCTGATTTGCCGCGAACGCCCAAGCATAGTCCAGATTAAACCCTCACCTCATTTGCCAGCGGTGGATATGGACCCCACCCGCCAGTTTGAAGGCATCTGGACTTCCGAGCGACAAATTAGCTGTATTGCAGCCGAGCTGTTACTTCAACGCATTTTACATTACAGACCAGAATTAGCCGCCAAAATCGAACTCGCGCGCAATCGCTTCGGGATATTTCCACAAAGGCGATCGTCAGCGAAAAAGTCTAAAACTGCTGCCCCCATTGCTTTGCCCTCGCTAGATCCTGCGGCGATCGATACCAATCCTTTCGTCCAGAGATTAGTAACGTACCTGCAAGCCGGACAGTACAAATTACTCAAAGCCTACCGCTCGATTGCTGCCCAAGAACGGAAAGAACGCCTGATTAACTCGATTACCGCTGCGATTCGCAAAGGTAGCGCCACCGGACTACCGTTACATCCTCAAGAAATTTTGAAAGTCGCAGTCCGCGAGTTAGGAATTGCCCTGGGTGCTTGCCGTTGTTTGATTTACCGCGCTCAAGCTAACGATGACCAGGTGGCGATCGCTCACGAATATTTACAACCTGGCGTTTCCTCAGTGGTAGGAAAAGTCATGCCTTTACAAAAAAATCCCTTGTTTCAAGAAATGACCTGTCAGCAAGGAGCGCTCTGTATTGTCGATACTCAAACTGACTCCCGCGTGACTGATTCACCCCTGCTACAACAGCTCGTAAAACAGCTAGATATTCGTTCTTGGTTGTTAATGCCAGTATTGTACCAAGGTAAGTTATTGGGAATAGTCGAATCTCATTATTGTGGTTCCCAACCACACCAGTGGACGGCAGACGAAACTTCTTTAGTCGAAGCGATCGCCACTCAGGTAGGCGCAGCATTGATTCAAGCCGAAGCTTATGCAAATCTAGAAGACCTCAACCAGCAATTAGAGGCGCTCGATCGCACCCGCAGCAACCTCATCGCGATTACTGGACACGAACTTCGTACCCCCCTCTCGACGATCCAAGTTTGTTTGGAAAGCCTTGCCACCGAGCCAGATATGCCTTTAGAATTGCGGCAAGTCATGCTCAGCACTGCTCTTACCGACTCCGAGCGAATGCGCAAATTAGTCCAAGATTTCCTCACCCTCTCCAACTTAGAAAGCGGACGGGTAGAATGGCATCCTGAAACTTTACCCTTAGATGAGTGCGTCGAGCTTGCCCTCAGCCGCGTCCGCACCCGTTCTAACCCAGAAGATTTACCGCAGATCGTCAGCACAATTCCAGTCCAACTTCCTCTAATTAGGGTTGATGGAGACTGGTTGGTAGAGTTAATCGCTAAACTGTTGGATAACGCCTGCAAATTTACGCCTCCCACAGGACAGATCGCGATCGCCGCACGTACCAACGGTGGCACGACGCTAGAAGTCACCGTTTCCGATACTGGACGCGGGATTGAACCCAATCGGCTCGAAATTGTTTTCGATCGCTTCTACCAAGAAGAAGGGGCGCTCCGTCGCACCGCAGGAGGTACGGGCTTAGGACTGGCAATTTGTCGTCAAATTGTCAATAGCTGGAACGGGAAAATCTGGGCAGAATCGGCAGGGAAAGACAAAGGGACTACGTTTCACTTCACAGTTCCGACTGTAGAGTAGTCATTGGTAATGGGTAGTTGGTAGTTGGTAGTTGGTAGTTGGTCACTAGTGAATAGTGAGTAGCTAGCCACCAGCCACTAGTCACTAGCCACTGATAACTGTAACAGTTCCTTACATACTGGCTAAATAGGCGCTATCTCAGTGATAGGATGCCCTAAAAACCTTGAGAGAGAAATCTATGGCAGAAACACTTGAGGGACAAACACCTATATTTGGTGGCGGCACTGGTGGCTTGCTGACCAAAGCAGAAAGAGAAGAAAAATACGTTATTACTTGGACTAGCCCCAAAGAGCAAGTTTTTGAAATGCCTACAGGTGGTTCAGCCATCATGCGGCAGGGCAAAAATAAGCTAGAAATTGCGCGCAAAGAATATGGTATCGCTTTGGGCGGGCAACAACTGCGGGCAAAATTCAAAATTAACGACTACAAAATCTATCGAGTCTATCCTAATGGAGAAACTCAGATGATCCATCCAGCTGATGGTGTCTTCCCAGAAAAAGTCAACCAAGGTCGTCCAAAAGTACGTTACGTCGATCGCAACATTGGCAGCAACCCCAGCCCAGCCAAGTTGAAGTTCAGCGGCGTACAGCCATACGACGCACCCTAATCGAGGCTAGGGACTGGAGACTAGGGGCTAGGAATATTACGATTTCTAGTTTTTAGTTTCTAGTCTCTGCTTTTTGTTGATAAACAAGGCAATAATATAAAACTTTCTGAGTGGGGTGGGCATTGCCCACCCTACATTTACTTTTTTCAGTTTTCCGTGCAGAAGGTAGACGATACTCGCCATACATTCTGGTTATCTAGTGTTTTGACTTCTAACTTTTGACTTTTGACTTGTTCATCATGATTTTTCCCGATTTTGCTCAATTCCAGCAGTTAGCAACACAAGGTAATTTCATTCCGGTTTACCAAGAATGGGTAGCGGATTTAGATACGCCTGTATCTGCTTGGTATAAGGTGTGTGCGGGACAGCCTTATAGCTTTTTGTTGGAATCGGTCGAAGGGGGCGAAAATATTGGGCGCTATAGCTTCTTGGGGTGCGATCCGCTATGGACTTTAGCAGCAAAAGGCGATCGCACAATTCAAACTTATCGCGACGGTACGCAAGTCACGATTGAGGGCGATCCGTTTGCTGCCCTAGCATCGTGTTTAGAACCTTATCATCCGGTGAAGTTACCTCAACTTCCCCCTGGGATTGGCGGTTTGTTTGGGTTCTGGGGATACGAATTGATCCGTTGGATCGAACCCAGAGTTCCAGTTTATCCAGCAACAGACAGCGACCTGCCGGATGGCTTGTGGATGCAAATAGACCAATTACTCATTTTCGATCAAGTCAAGCGCAAAATCTGGGCGATCGCCTATGCCGACGTGCGTGACAATGCCGATCTCCAGCAAGCATATCAACAAGCAGGCGATCGCGTGCGTCAAATGGTCGAGAAACTCCAACTCCCTCTTTCCCATCGGGATACAGTTTTAGAATGGCAATCGCCAGAAGAGGTTAGAGAAAAAGACAATCGTTCCCGACTCTCTAGTACGGGCGCACAGCAGTGCGCCCCTACCGACTCCCGACTCCCCTTAAATTACACGAGTAACATTACCAAGGAACAATTCTGTGCCAACGTCGATAAGGCAAAGGCATACATTAAAGCTGGCGATATTTTTCAAGTCGTCCTCTCTCAACGCCTCACGACAACCTACGAGGGAGATCCGTTTGCTTTATATCGTTCTCTGCGGCTGATTAACCCCTCGCCTTATATGGCTTATTTCCACTTCCAAGACTGGCAAATTATCGGTTCTAGTCCTGAAGTGATGGTGAAAGCAGAACGAGATCCAAACGGGGTAATGGTGGCGACTTTGCGCCCGATTGCCGGGACTCGTCCGAGGGGAAAAACACCCCAGGAAGATGCAGCCTTTGCCGCAGATTTATTGCAAGATCCGAAAGAAATTGCCGAACACGTCATGTTAGTTGACTTGGGACGCAACGATTTGGGACGGGCGTGTAAAAGCGGTACGGTGAAAGTTGATGAATTAATGGTCATCGAGCGCTATTCCCACGTCATGCACATCGTCAGCAATGTTGTAGGAGAACTCGCGCCAGATAAGAAAGCATGGGATTTGCTCAAAGCTTGTTTTCCGGCTGGTACGGTCAGCGGTGCGCCAAAAATTCGGGCAATGGAAATTATTCACGAACTAGAAACGTGCCGTCGTGGAGTTTATTCTGGGGTCTATGGTTATTACGACTTTGAAGGGCAGTTAAATAGCGCGATCGCCATCCGTACTACAATCGTCCGCAATTGCACTGCTAGCGTCCAAGCTGGTGCTGGCATAGTAGCCGACTCTGACCCAGACAAAGAATATGAAGAAACTCTCAATAAAGCTAGGGGTCTTTTAGTCGCTATTCGTTGCCTGGAAAAAAATTAAATTTGTGTTCTAGAGACGCTGCCAAGAGTTTGAGGTTTTGCTAATATTGCTCAGTCCTCTAGCAGTTGAATTTCATGTCAGAGACATCGAGTCCACGCGCGATCGTCGAAAGTTTATTTCCCCATCTTCAAGTAGCAGCAGCCTACGCGGATCGGATTCAATCTAAGATTGCCGTACTTCCTGCGAAAGGAGAAGGAGATAATTTCTTTGCTGCGGCTTTGACCGATGCAGATCTGGCGATTCAGAATTTAGTGGAAGTGGCACTTTTGGCAAACTTTCCCCATATTCGCTTTTACGGAGAAGAATACGAACAATCCCGCAATACAAAATATTTTCGCGCGATCGATTTGGGTGGTGACGGTGACTATCTCGTAACGCTAGACCCCATAGACGGGACTCAGTTCTACCTCGACGGACACGCAAATTATCAAATTATTCTCAGCATTCTCAATTGGGATGACTTTGAAGCGGTCATTGCCATCTCTCCCGCCCAAAATACTTACTACTACGCCCTACGTGGCGAAGGTACTGGCCAAGGGGCGTTAAACCAGAATTTAGCCGCCTGTAAACCATTACGAGTCGGACAGCCAAAACCAACTATTCTCTTAGGATGGGGGATGAGTGCGCTCCAACCGAGATTGAAACAACAGGACTACGAAGTTATAGATATAGCTAATGCCTACTCGCGGGAAATTCAAGTCCCCAACCTCAATGGTATTTTAACTGGTGACATAGCTGGAGCAGCGATCGCCTCTGGTAAATTTATCGATGGTGCTGCACTTGCTTTTCTTGCCAGAGAAGCTGGTTGTATTGTGACTACTCACAATGGTTCTGTTCCCCCTCCCTTGCACACCTGTAAGGACTACAGCTTACCAGGACTCATAATCGCTGCATCAGAATCGGTACACCAGCACTTATTAGCAGCGGTGCAAAGTTTGGCAGAGTAAGCAGAAGTGAATAAGATCCGATCCCCCCTAGCCCCCCTTCACAAGGGGGGAACAAAGCCCCCTTTTCAAGAGTATACGTGCGAATATCTGTAAGCTTAGAATTAATCCCTTAATAAGGGGGGAACAAAGCCCCCCTTTTCAAGGGGGGTTGGGGGGATCTCCAAGATCTCTACTCTGACGCTACCGTAATGTATTAATTCGGCGATCGCGCTTTCAAATATTTTTTGCTCAATTTACTCATGAATCTTTGCAAATTTAACTGGGCGATCCTCATCGGTGTCAAATCTCGAATTGGATGAACGTAAGACGATCGCTGGTCAAAAAAGATATTAATATCTTGCAAAATTACTGGTAGACGTTTCAAAATATTCTCAGTCCGATATTCAGCCAAAATAGTCTCAGACAGAAAAGGTAATTGAGGACGTTCTATAACTTGGAGAATCCGCTGCACGTCAAATTCCCGTGCATATCCAGCAATTTTATAGCAGTTAAAACCAGGATCTAAGTAATCGGATAAACCACCATTTACACTGGAAAAAACTGGACAACCACATGCCATCGCTTCTAGAGGTTGTAGTCCAAAACCTTCAGTTACACCCTGTTGCGCCCAATATTCTGCTGAATCATATAGGTAAACTTTAGCCCGATTAAATAGTTCTGCTAAATCTTCAACATAAGAATTCACGACGACGACGCGACAGCTTTGTTCTAAAGCCGGAATTAATTCTTGGATGAGATATTGAGAGGATTTTCGTGCTTGAACTAAAACGTCTATATCGCGTTGGCGATTAAAATTTTGAAACTCATCGCTAATTTGGTTGGGCAAATAATAAATTAGTGAATGTGGCGATCGCTGTCCCCAATATCCCATCGTATGACGGCTGACGGTAATAATTGGAATATTGGCTGAAAGCCTAAATCCATAATTCGTACTATGGGCATGATAGATTGCATGATATTGTTTGAGCTGGTTAGCAAGTTTGGCGACATCAAATCCCCAACTCAGTACAAATATGACATCATCTGCATTCAAATCACTTTGCAATAGATCTTGTAAGAACAGCGTATCCTTTTCTCGCTGACGATATGTTACGGCTGCTGCATCACAAATCTGTTTTGCCAGATTTAGAGTTTTTAACTCTGCCCACAGCCCACCACAGGCAAACTTTCCACCCGTTCCCGGTACTAAGAAATACAGTTTTCTCATGCGATCGCCTCATATTCTGCCTGTAAGTTAGCTCATCCAAACCAAATTCAACCTCATTCATGCTCATCTGAGGCAAGCTATGTTTACATTTCTCAACTTAAAAGGGCTTTAAATAGCAGTCAAAAATCTTTTATCCTGAAGTAGTATAAGTGTTTACTTGTAGGTGCAAAATGCGCGAACCCGATAAAAACGAAATCAAAATCGAACCAGGTACTTTACTGTTAATTATCTCTGCTTTGTTGCTGATACCTTTACTGTTGGCTGGATTTTTCTTTCAATAGTACGCGCGATCTCATACTATCCGAGGATACATCAAGACTTTACTAACAAAGACTAAGTTGCGGCTTACTTCCCGCCCCGAGGCAGAGAAATTCCTTTGATTTTTTTATAAACTGATACGGCATAAGAATCAGTCATACCAGAAATATAATCCGTGACTTTCAAGATTTTCTTGTATAAATCCAAGCTTTCATCATCTGCTTTAAAATTAGGCAGTAGTTTTTTAATTAAATAGCTCTTAGAAAGTTGCTCTTGACTAATAGCAGTAATAAATTCTTCTAACAATCCTCCTAAAACTTCATAACCTGCTACTTTGACTTCAATCACTTCGCAAGATTCGTATACTTTTCTACGGGTAATATCTACAATTTCTTTAAGACTATTTGCCGAAGGAATGACTGATGTTAAAGGTGCGTCAAATTCTCCTGACAGAATGCCTGACTCGAAATCTAGAAAAACGTGTTTAGCTTCAAGAAGTAATTGGTGGATTGCTTTAGAACGCAAATATTTAATATTATCTAGTAAATCGCTGCCTAAATATTCTAAATTGTCTTCTTTGAGTAGAGTCATGAATAAGGTTTCTGCTTCTTCATAAGTGATATAACCCATGCGAAACCCATCTTCTAGATCGACAATGTGATAGCAAATATCGTCAGCCGCTTCGATCAAAAATACGAGTGGATGCCTACACCACCAAGCAGAGTTTACATCGCGACGAATCAAGCCAACTTCAGCGGCAATTTGTTCGACTAAATTTTTTTCTGCTTGAAAAAAACCGTGCTTAGCTGTACTTTTGCCTTGATATTGTTGAAAAGTCTCGCTAGAAATCAAAGATTCTCTAGGATATTTCATGAAAGTTCCCAACGTTGCATAGGTAAGTTGCATCCCAATGCGATCGGCTTGTTTCTCTTTTTGAGTAATAATTCTGAATCCTTGAGCATTACCTTCAAATTCGGTGAGATCGGCTTGTTGTTGTAAATTTAACTGTTGTAATACTGGCTGAGCGCGAGCCGATTTAAACCACTCTTGAATCGCATCTTCACCAGTATGTCCAAATGGAGGATTGCCGATATCGTGCGATAGGCAAGCAGCAGCAACAATATCACCAAAATCAGAGGCAATATAGTCACGTAAACTTTTACTATGTCTTTTAATAATTTCTTCTCCGACAATCGTGCCGAGGGAACGTCCCACACAAGATGCTTCTAAACTATGAATGAGGCGGTTACGAACATAATCGTTATTAAATAGAGGAAAGACTTGTGTTTTATCCTTCAATCTTCTAAAAGAAGAAGAGAAAACAATGCGATCGAAGTCTCTTTGAAATGATGTCCGATTTTGTGCTGGAATTTCCGCGTCGCTAGTTTCTACAAAAGTTTCTCCCAGCCGTTTACGAGATAGTAATTTAGACCATGCCATTAAGGTAGCCATTCTACACCCCTTATCAGTGGATAAATCTACAATAAGTCTTATTCTTCACTTATTGCTTGTACTACCTCAAATTCGCACTAGACTAGAGATCCTGCTCGAAATTCTCAACCTTCCACAATGCAGAGATTCAAACTGTCTCAGTCAAATCGTTGGGCGATCGCCTGTTTAATTAGTATTTCGACTCTGTTTCTCATCTGGCTTGTCTCACCAATACCATCACTGCTAGCAAAACCGCAAGCACAGGTATTCGATCGCGTTTGGCAAACGGTTAATGAAAACTTTTTCGATTCTAAATTTAATGGCGTAGATTGGAAAGCGATGCGAGAGCAATATAAGTCTCAAGCAGTTCGAGCGAAATCGACACCAGAATTTGCTACCGTTGTCAATCAAATGCTATCCGAGTTGCGGACATCTCACACGCGCTATTACACCGCAGATGAACCAGCTTATTATCAAATTTTAGGTATTTTTGCTAAACGCAATCCTGACTTGCAGAAACAGTTAAAAAAATTCTTGCCCCAAGGTAAGATTGAATATCCTGGAATTGGTATTTTTACCAAAGAGATTCAAGGCAAAACTTTTATTAGCGGCATTTTAGCAGGAAGTCCGGCAGCGAAAGCCAAATTGAAAGTCGGCGATCGCATTATTAGCGTCAATGGCAAACCTTTCCAACCGATTCAATCTTTTGCCAAGATTGATAAACCAGTCGCGATCGCAATTCAACGGCGTGCTGATACTCAAAATCAGGAAGAAATAAAGGTTACGCCGCAGATATATGATGCTACGACGATGTTTCTCAAAGCACAGCAAGCCAGTACCCAAATTATTCAAAAAGAAGGTAAAAAAATTGGTTACGTACATATTTGGTCGTATGCAGGTGACGAATACCAGCAACAACTTGAAGAAGATTTAATGTACGGTCGCCTCAAAGATGCAGATGGGTTAGTTTTAGACTTGCGGGATGGATGGGGTGGCGCATCGCCCAATTATCTTAATATATATACTGCCAATGGTCCCAGCGTTACCATGACAGGACGCGATCGCCAACCATCTACAGCAAACTATCAATGGAAAAAACCAGTCGTGATGGTCGTCAATGAAAGTAGTAGAAGCGGTAAAGAAATTCTGGCGTTTGGCTTTCAGCGTTATAAAATTGGCTCTGTGGTTGGTTCCCCTACAGCAGGCGCAGTAGTAGGTGGTCGTCCCTTTATCATGCCAGATGGCAGCGTTCTTTATTTAGCCGTTGCTGACGTGATAATTGATGGTAAATATCGACTAGAAGGCAAGCCAATTACTCCAGATATTACCGTTCCCTTTACTTTAGAATATGCCCAAGGCGCAGACCCGCAAAAAGAACGAGCGATCGAAACAGTGACTAGTGACCAGTTATCAGTGACCAGTGACCAGTGACCAGTTAACCAACAACTGTCAACTGTCAACCGTCAACCAACAACCAATGACAAATGACCAATTAGAACGATTAGAATCGCTCAAGGCTGGAACCATAGCGGCTGCAACTTTAGCTTTGGCGTTCGTCGTTACTACCTTTGTAAATAACTTCTTGCTTACCCCTAGCCTTTTCAGTTTCTCCAGCTTGTTTACAGGGGCGATCGCAGTCGTTTGTGGCTTTCTATTTGGCGTGACGTACCGCTATACAATTCGGGAGGATAGCAATATTCAGTTAAAAGCAGGAGCTGTTATGGCTTTTGGGTGCGTGCGCGGTTTAACTCAAATCGAAATGGCGCTGCAATCCTCCCAGACAGTCTTACCCGCGATCGCTACTGCTGGAGAAAGTATAGTCTGGTTTACCCTAGCCGCGATCGCCCTATCGTTGTCTATTCGCCTTGGCTGGGTGAAAACATTCAGTTCAAACTAAACTCCTCAAATTGAGTTGGAGTGTAAAGCATTTCCCGATCCACGGCGGAAAGAATTTGATTATTCGCTTTTTCCGAATTCAAACAACGACAAATCAGTTGAGCTACATCAGCGCGATGAATCGTCCCAGCAATACGCGGATCTGCCGTTAGCAAGCCGTTACCCGTTGCTGGTTCCGATTTCAATCCCCCAGGACGAATGACTGTATAAGTCAAACCACTTGCCGCAAGATAGTTTTCTGCTTGTTCCTTCTCGATTAAAACATCCTTCAAAGTCGCTAAAGCCTGCGGAGGAATGGCTGATACACTATTGCCGCTCCCGATAGAAGATACCAAAATAAACTTTTGTGCGCCTGCTTTCACCGCTGCATCAATTAGGTTTTTATTACCTAAATAGTCGGCTCTGACTCCATCTTTTGGTAAACCGCCAATCGTGCTAATAACTGTAGAGATAGAATCTCCCAGCATTGCCCGTTCTAAGTCTTCAACATTCAACGCATCGCCAAAAACTACCGCAATTCCCATCGCTTCTAATTCCGCTTGCGCCGCCGCTGTCCGCAACAATGCTTTTACCTGTAAACCCAGCTGTACCAGGCATTTAGCAATTTCTCGCCCCACACCGCGACTCGCACCAGCCAGAAAAATGTAAGAACTATCCGTCATGTTTCTAATTCTCAATCCAGTATGCAAGCTACACAAATCATTGTGGACGATCGATTACACATTTTGACGTATGATGTCTCAAATCTCTCCCGGCAAAATCTTTGACTTATATGAGTCAGATCGGTTGCCCAGTTGCAACACAGTCGGAGTTCTAGAACTGGCTAGTAATAGCGATGTAGAAATTGATTGAATCGTCTAATGTGGTAGTTAGGTTGAGTTGTACAATTTTGACTTTTGACTTTTAACTTTTGACTTGCTAAGCAGTAGGGGAAAGTATGCAGGGGGTTTAAAAGCATTGCCATCTCGTTCTAGCTTTCTGCGTCACTTCTTCCAACTGGCGATCGTCAACATTCTCTCAAACCTCATGGTTCCCTTAGCTGGGTTAGTGGATGTCGCGTTTTTGGGACATTTACAGGAAATTCGTTACCTAGCAGGAGTCGCTTTAGCAACTGTCCTATTTAATTACATCTACTGGACATTTGGCTTTTTACGGATGGGGACAACGGGGATGATAGCTCAAGCGATTGGGCGGGAAGACAGAGAAGGAGTCATACTGATAGGTTTACGCAACGGCTTAATAGCACTCTCGTTGGGACTATTCATTTTAGTTTTGCAACAGCCTTTGAGACTGCTAGGTTTTAGCCTACTGAGCGCGACACCAGAAGTCAAAGCATCCGGTCAAGCATATTACGATGCTCTCATTTGGGGCGCACCAGCAACCTTGCTCAACTTTGTACTCATTGGTTGGTTCTTGGGGCGATCGCACAGTGGTAAGGTATTTTTGCTCTCGGCTGTCGGTAATCTATCCAATGTGGTGCTAAACTACGTGTTTATCGTGCGCTGGGGATGGCAAAGTACGGGAGCAGGACTAGGAACGGCGATCGCTCAGTACCTCATGTTGCTGGTAGGGCTAATCTTGGTCAACCGAGAAATCCCACTTGTAAAAATACATCAGCATCCAGCAAAAGCATCATTCATCAGACAAATTCTCAATCCCAGCGATCTACGGGCAGCTTTCGCGCTGAATGGCGAAATTCTAGTCCGCACCTTTGCTTTAGTTTCCACATTTGCCGTATTTACCAACCTCAGTTCGACCTTGGGAACGGAGATTTTATCTACTAACACAGTGTTGTTGCAAGTGGTGACGCTGACAGCATACTTTGTTGATGGACTTGCCTTCGCCACTGAAACCCTAGCCGGAGTTTTTCTAGGCAGAGGAGCGATCGCTCAATTAACTCAACTCATCTGGGTATCTGGCTCGGCGAGTTTGAGCGTAGGGATACTGTTTGCGATCGCCTTCATTCTCATTCCCATGCCCTTATTCGGGCTATTGACTAACCATACTGCAATTTTGGGACGAATTAGCAGTTATGTAGGCTGGTTACTACCAATTTTGGGATTTGGGGCGATCGCCTATATGCTAGATGGTTACTTTCTCGGCTTAACCGCAGGTCGGATTTTGAGAATTTCGGTTCTTGCGGCTGCTATGCTGGGATTTGCACCAATGGCTGTAGCCGCGTGGTATTTCCGTAACAGCCATCTACTCTGGTTGTCTCTAGCTTTGTTTATGGTTGTGAGGGCTGTGAGTTTGGCGATATTTGTACCGAGAACGCTCAAGCTAAGGGAGTAGGGAGTAGGGAGTAGGGAGTAGGGGAGAAGAGAGTTGGGGAAGCTGGGGGAGTTGGGGGAGCTGAGGGAGAAAAATTAATCCTGTACGGGCGTACATCTGTGCGCCCGTAACTGACTTCCGACTTCTGATATCGCTTCAACAAATGCAGCTTGTGAAATTCTTGCGCCTGATTGCAAATATTCCATCGCTGTTAGCGCCGCCCAATGTGCGTCCCAATCGGAACCAGCACAGCAATCCTCAATAACGTGGAAGTGATAATCGTGTTGGTGAGCGTCCGCTGCCGTGTAATGCACGCAAACGTTCGTCATTATACCAATCAATACTAAAGTATCTACTTTCAACCCCCGCAGCAGAATCTCTAGATCCGTGCCAAAAAAACAACTATAGCGACGTTTGCTAACTGTAAATTCCCCGTCAATTGGAGCTAATTCCCAATAATAATCAGTACTAGCCCAAGTTTCCAAACAGTGAATTGGTTCTGCACCATCTAACTCCCGTCCAAAATCCACCATTTCTTTACGATGGACTTCTTTACAATGAATAATTGGTAATTTTGCTTGACGCGCTGCTGCTAAAACTCGCTTTGCCTTGGGCAACAATTCAGCAATACCAACATAGGAAAGTGTGCAATCTCCTGTAAACGCCCCAGCTTGCAGATCGACACAAATTAAGGCAGTTTTATTCGGATTTAAGTTCAGGTTTGTAATTAATTTGTCATTGGTCATTGGTCATTGGTTGATGGTAAACGCTCCGCTACACTACGTGAAGACGGTTGAGGGTAAACGCTAAACGCTGCGCTACACTACCCCTTCGGGGAAGCAAGCTACGTGAAGACGGTTGACGGTTAACTGATAACTGATAACTGATAACTGATAACTGATAACTGATTCTACCGTGTTTGATCTGCCCAAGGGGTAAGCCGTAGGGAGAGCCACTTCAAACTGTAGTCAATTAGTAAACCGATCGCGCCAATTAAAGCAATACAAAATAATACTTTCTCTGTTTGCAGAAATCGTTGAGCTTGAATAATTTTGAAGCCTAACCCGCTTTGAGCTGCTACCAGTTCGGCAATGACTAAAAAGTTCCAAGCTCCAGAAATATTGACTCGTAGAGTGTCTAAAACACTAGGAAATGTTGCTGGTACAATGACTTTGAACAAGACATCGCGACGATTTGCCCCTAAAGTATAAGCAACATTAATCATCTCGTTGGGAATGAATTTGACTGCATCTGCTACCATGATGGCGTTGTACAGTACGACACCCAAGAAGACAATTAGCACCTTGGCTTCTTCACCTAAACCAACCCAAATCACGATCAGCGGTACAAATGCGGTGACAGGCATATATCTCACTGTACCGACAATGGGAGCAAATAGGCTTTCCATGCTGTAGAAAGTTCCCATTGCAATTCCCATTGGTACTCCAATAATTGCGGCAAACAGAAAACCGCCGAGAACCCGACCGCAGCTCACGAGGACATCCATAATGAGATTGTCCTGAGTCAGCATATTTATACCAGCTTGGAGAACCGCCGTTGGCGTGGGGAGAAACATTGGCGCAACCCAACCCGCGTAACTCGCGATCGCCCATAATATTAACGGTACTGCGAGAGATGTAGCGGCGATCGCCATTGCCAGCCAACGGGGGAAACCTTGGCGGATGCTCCAAAATACGGAAGGTTCGAGATAGCGGTTTTGACGAGGCGAAGCTAGATCTGAATTACTGAAACTAGATTGAGCCACCAGTGGTATTACCTCCATCTATTAGCAAATACTTTACAAACATTTGGCAACTGGAGCAGATATCGCCTGCATAATTAACTTTTGAAAGTGGGTTCCAACTTCCCGGGTTGGCGAGAGTCGTCCCTATCGTCTCAGTCTTCTGCTACTAAAAAGTATAGTGTAAAGAAAAGCAAGGTTTGGGCAGTTTATTTCAATACTATTACAGTTGCTCAACTCATGTTTTTGTATTAATTTATACTTAAAATAAGTATTAAAATTGGCAAAATTTTGTGTAAGCTGATTTACCTCTATTTAGGTAATGCTTTATATCCGATCGACAACGATCGGCGCGATCGCTCCTTTGTTTTTTTCTCTTGCAACTGCGATCGCGCCGATAAAAATCGTTGAGTAGCGATCGCGTTTTAAAGCTATATTGAGAAGTCGGAAGCCGTAATTTCTCAGTTAGAACCTCTTGCTTTTGACACATAACTCTTAACTCCCAAAAATCTGTATCTCAATTAACAATTTCAGTAGATAGCTTGAGATTAACTGAATTAGAGCAGCTTGACAAAAGTATATAGCGAGCCTAAATGATTTGTGAATTTGGGATATTGCTTGTTAACGGTTGACTGTTAACGGTTAACAGTTAACTGTCAACCGTTAACAGTCAACCACCACAACGATCGGTTCATGACTCAAATAGAATCGCTATAGATCGCAGTAATTTTTTAGATTAGGAATGCGTAGCTTATGCTTGATACCCGCTTCAACGGTCAATTGCGGGAACAATCAACCCAATCGGGACGAGCCGATCTAAATCAACCTAAATTGGAAGTACGAGGAATCTGCAAATCTTATTCCAATCGCGGCAAGGAATTGGTAGTACTAGAAAAGATTAACTTCCAACTTGACCCTAGAGAATTTGTTTGTTTGGTTGGTGTATCTGGGTGTGGTAAATCTACTCTACTAAATATTGTGGCTGGACTCACAGCTCCTTCCGCAGGTCAAGTATTAGTTGACGGTCAGGCTGTGACTGGTCGTCCCGGCTCCGATCGCGGTATGGTGTTTCAAGGCTACACGCTTTATCCTTGGCTGACAGTCTCGCAGAATATTGCATTTGGTTTGCAGTTGCGTAAAATGTCTAAAGCAGAGCAGCGAGAGCGGGTAGCATACTACTTAAACGTAGTTGGTTTAACCCAGTTTGCTAAAGCTTACCCAAAACAATTATCAGGTGGAATGAAACAACGAGTCGCGATCGCTCGTGCTTTAGCCAACGAACCAGAAGTGCTGTTGATGGATGAACCCTTTGGTGCTTTAGACGCTCAAACGAAAGAACAAATGCAGCAATTCTTGTTAGAACTTTGGGAGCAAACTCACACAACTGTATTGATGATTACTCATGATGTTGAAGAAGCAATCTTCCTTTCTCAGCGCATTTATGTCATGAGCAGTCATCCCGGTCGGCTACAACTAGAAATACCTGTTAATTTGCCAGCCAATCGCCATTTAGAAATTAAACTCTCATCGGAATTTGTCGAGATCAAGCGCCAAATTCTGCACGCTTTGCGTGGTGAGGTTAATTAATCGGGACTCCTGTACGGGTGGGTTTCTAAACCCGCCCCTATCGACTATCAGAAATTAGAGTGTAAGTAATGGTTAAATTTCCTGCAAGACGTTTGATTGTGCTAGTTTTGGTATCTTTGTTATGGGCTGTTGCTTGTTCTCCTCAAAATTCAACCACTTCATCTTCTTCCCCCTCATCTCCTGCGCCTCAACCTCAAGTATTGATTTCCGGTATTAATCCTTGGCCCGGATATTCAGGTCACTATGTTGCACTGCAAAAAGACTTTTTTAGTCAAGCAGGAATCAAAGTTCAAGAAACTTTCTTTCAGAGTGCAACAGAAGGTATTACTGCATTCCTAGCTGGAAAAGTTGACGTAGGCTGGGTAACATCAGGAGATGCAGTACAAATGATTAGTAAAGATCCATCAATTCGGATGTTCTATGTTGTCGATTATTCAGATGGATCGGATGGTATTTTAGGGCATAACCTCAATAGCCCTAAAGATATGAAAGGGAAAACCGTTGCTAGAGAAAATATATTATTTGAAAATGTTTTATTACGCAGCTACTTAGAAAAAGGCGGATTGACCGAACAAGATGTAACTACAAAAGATTTAACTGCCGCAGATGCAGCAGCGGCATTTGCTGCCAAACGTGTTGATGCTGCCGTATCTTACGAACCCTGGTTAACTAAAGCAGCCAAGGAAAGTGGAGGAAAAATTATTTTTACTACCAAAGGTACGAATTTAATTGCTGATGTATTAGTCGTAAGACAAAAACTGATTGAAAGCCGCAGGGCAGATCTTCAGGCTTACTTGCGGGCAATTGATAAAGGTGTTAAGTTAGTCAATTCTGGCGATGAAGAAGCAATCAAAATTGCAGCCCAAAAGTTAGGAGTCACGCCAGAGGAAGCAAAACAACAAATTGCAGGAGTTAGGATTTTCGATCTAGATGGCAATAAGTCAATTGCATTTAACTTAAATCATCCCAACAACGCAATGGAAAATTTCGAGCTGACGGCAAAAGCTGCTTATGACTTTAAAATAGTTCCTAAACCGCTTGAGCTGAAATCTTTGTACGATGATTCTATAGTCAAGTCTACCTAAAGGTTGTCATTGTGACGGACTCCAAAGCTGTTTGTCAAACCTGGTTCTCCACACAAAAAATTAGTGACAACCTCTACCTAATTAGCGAACCGCATTACTATTGGTGGAATCGGGCAAATCTTTGGTTAATTAAAGGTCGCGATCGCGATCTTTTGATCGATACTGGGCTAGGGGTTGCGAGTTTGCGGCAATACATTGCTAGTTTAATTGATAAACCATTGTTGGCGATCGCCTCTCACATTCACTTCGATCATGCAGGTGGGATGCATGAATTTGACCACCGCGCCATTCATGCAGCCGAAGCTGAAGCATTACGCAAGGGAGACGACTATGAGGCGTTGTGTACGCCAACACAAGGCTGGGTGTTAGAAGAACATTTCGACTTGCTGCCTTACCCTGGATTTACAGTCGAAACATATACTTTAAATGCCACAGAACCTACACAAATTTTACAAGAAGGAGACGTATTAGATTTAGGCGATCGCGCCTTCGAGGTGCTGCATTTGCCTGGACATTCTCCCGGCTGTATTGCTTTATATGAACCTAGAGCGCAAGATTTGTTTTCAGGAGATGTGATTTATGATGGCGAGTTGTTAGACGAACTTCATTGCAGTGATATCCCTACTTATATCGCTACCTACGAACGATTAGAAAAACTCCCAATAGAAACAGTTTATCCCGGTCACTACACGATTTTTGGGAAAGCAAGATATCAGCAAATTATCGCCGAGTATTTAGCAGCAAGGCGCAAACCAGGATGTCCTTCGGAAACTCAAGTGTAGGGCATTGCCCAATCCGGTTCTGTTAAAAGTATTAGATCCTCGAAGATCCCCCCTAGCCCACGGACACTTTAACGCGAGTTGCTACAACGGGGGATACCCCCGCAACGCACTCGCTCCTCAAGTCGGGAAACCCGCCCACGTAAGTGTCCTCCCCTTAAAAAGGGGGGAATATTGCCCCCCGAAGATCGGGGG
The DNA here is from genome assembly GCF_000817735.3 of Scytonema millei VB511283. NCBI lineage: Bacteria > Bacillati > Cyanobacteriota > Cyanophyceae > Nostocales > Scytonemataceae > Scytonema > Scytonema millei. The sequence continues at coordinate 347,683 of NZ_JTJC03000017.1, forward strand.
TTGGGTGGATCGAGTCTTATCTGCGCTACACTTCGCGAACGCTAAACGCGCCATCACTGGGACTAGTAGCAAGCTTCAACCAGTCTATCGGCTCCCGCGAGAATAAAAAAGATACTCCAACTGCCCCGACAAAGTTATCTAAATTCAGTCCCGTTTCGGTATCCACAACCGTTCCTTGACCGTGGAATAAGCGATGAATCCGAAAGCGATGGTAGTTAGCGATGAGTTGAGGTAGCGTCACGTACTGGCGATAATTGCTGGGATACAATTCGGCATCTAATTTAGGCAAAAGATACCAAGGACAACGGATAACTCGATGATGGGCGTTGTGATAGCCAAAGTTTAGCAGCAAGACATTCAACCAAGACCAACGCAGAGAAATGAGGTTAGAGAAAGTATTCGCTTCCTCATGTTCCAAATTGTATTGCGGGAAAGATTGACCTAGCTGAAAGACTGTGTATGTGTGTTGAAAGCAGTCGATAAATCTGAGGATATTGATAAAGCAGATATAGGCGAAAAAGTAAAGAACAATGGCAGGGGGAGAATAGATTGCTAAAGCTGTAAATAAACTTCCTCGTAGTAATAATAGCAAGCCGTTACGCACTCGTTCATCTCGGCGCTGTTGTCCTAAAAATGGAGAAAGGGCATTGAACCAACGCAACAAAAAGTTAACGGCAGGAAAATAGAGCCATTCCAGTGCCACAATTAGGCGTACTATCGGCTTTGGTGCAGTTTGTAGGAAATCTGGTAGGGAAAAGGCAGAGAAGTCAGCCCTGTTTTTATGATGGGCTAAATGGTTGCTAGCAACATCGCGATAACGACTGTAGCAAGAACCTGTCAGAAACAACATTACCTGCGCAAATGCGACATTCCAGCGCGGATTACGAAAAATGTTGCCATGAATAAATTCATGGACGAAGTATGCTGCCCAAATTAGTGTATGGGTTAATAACACCGTACCCAAGAGGTTTAACCACCACGAATGCTGCACGATGCAGAAGATGGCAAAGCTATATCCTCCTAAGACATAGACTAGCGCCGCGCCGTTAATCCAGTAGTTGCGATCGTTGATATAGAAACTTGCATCTGGGGTAGCTGCCGTAGTCATATCACTAAATGGATTTCCGAATCTAACCTCGGATTCAGCATACGGGTGTCCATGCATGAAATATGTTGTGAAAAATACAGTTAGTTGGAAAAAGAGAACAGTAGGAAGCGATCGCTATCTCGCTAGCGTTCCTTTGGCTCCAAACTCATCCAAGTTGTGTAAATGCTTGCTAACTGTCTCCACAAAACGCGACGATCGCGACAAGTCGCCAAAAATCTCAGCTAGACTCAGCAACGGTCTAGGATCGGAGCCACTAGAACGGGCGCGTTGTGTCAAAATATCTGCCATTGGGTCATCAATCTCAATTGGATTGCCGCGATCGTCCTGTCCCTTGAGGTAACGGAACCAAGCAGCAATTGTCAGACTCAGATAATCGATCGCCCCATCCTGCCTGAGTGCGTCACGCAACGAACCGAGGATAAATTTTGGCATCTTAGCAGCACTATTGAGGCATAGGCGCGGCAATCGATCTTGGATCTTTGGATTGGCAAATCGTTGAATTAACGTTTGTTTGTAATCGTCTAAATCGATTCCTGGTAAGGGTTGCAGCGTTGGCGTAACTTCTGCCATCAAGCGATCGACAGCTTGCCGGATTGCCGGATCTGCCATGACCTCATGTACGTAGGTATAGCCTGCTAGAGTGCCGAGATAGCCAATTAGCAGGTGGCTGGCGTTGAGTAACCGAATCTTCATCATCTCATAGGGATGAACGTCATCGGTCATTTGTACGCCCACAGATTCTAGATCGGGTCTACCCGCACAAAAGTTATCCTCAACAACCCACTGAAGAAATGGTTCTGCTACCACTGGAAAGGCATCATCAATCTGAAATTGCTCCGCCACCATTTTGAGATCGGCTGCTGTCGTTGCGGGAGTAATGCGATCGACCATGCAGTTAGGAAAGGTGACGCGATCGCTCATCCATTTTCCTAACTCGGGATTTTGCATTTGAGCAAAGGCAGTTAACATTTTACGGGCGATGTTACCGTTGCCTTGTAAGTTGTCGCAGGATAGTACCGTAAATGGTTGTAATCCTTGTTGACGGCGCTTATCGAGTGCTGCTGTCAAAAAGCCGTAGACTCCGATTGGCTCATGCGGATGTTGCAAATCGTGCTGAATTGTCGGATGGTTGGCATCAAATTCGCCGCTACCCTCGATGTAGTAGTAGCCTGCTTCCGTAATCGTTAGCGTCACAATTCGACAGTGAGGATCTGCCAGTACGTCAATAACGCAGGCGCGATTATCTGGGGCAAAGAGATATCGCGTAATCGAGCCAATAACCCGCGCTGAATCCCCTTCGGTTGAGCGTTCCACCAAAGTATACAAACAATCTTGGGAATGCAGAGCATCGCGCATTCGGCGATCGAATTCCAGCAGTCCCACTCCACAGATCCCCCATTCGCGATCGCGAGATTGCTGTAAATAGTTGTCAAGATACAACGCCTGATGCGCTCGATGGAATCCACCTACGCCAATATGGACAATGCCATTAATTATTTGGTGGCGATCGTAATTGGGAACGCGGATGTTGTTTGGTAAACGAGATAAAGAAGCTTCATTCAGCTTAATTGTTGAGCCTGTGCTGATATTGCTGTTCATGGAATTCATTAGAAGTTAGATGGTGGCGACGGACTTTAGGAATGGCTTCACCTTGCTGGTTAAATAAATGACAGAGATCGCCGTTAATCTGGAGCGGTGCGAGATCGTGCATCCGGCTGGGATTATCTCCGTCTGTTTGGACAATTAAGGTGTCGCCACCCGCAATCTTGACGTAGAGAAAAGTTTCTCCACCCAATCGTTCTACAACAAGCACTTCACCGTTGAGCGTAGCGTTATGGCGATCGAGTCGCAAATGTTCGGGACGAATTCCCAACGTGGCGCGATCGCCCACTGACAATCCAGGTTGGACGGGAATTGTGACTGTTGCGTCACCAGGTAGTGCAACTGTTGTCCCAGAATTATTTACAGCCGTCACCGTCACTGAAAGAAAATTCATTTTGGGCGAACCGATAAACCCAGCCACAAATAAATTGCGGGGATGGTGGTACAGTTCCAACGGCGATCCGACTTGCTCGACAATGCCACCCTGCAACACTACAATTTTGTCAGCTAGTGTCATCGCCTCCACTTGATCGTGCGTCACGTAAATCATCGTGGCTTGCAAAGTATCATGTAGGCTGGCAAGTTCGATCCGCATCTGTACGCGCAAGGCTGCATCCAAGTTTGACAGCGGCTCGTCAAACAAAAAGACTTTAGGTTTGCGCACCAAAGCCCGACCGATCGCTACCCGTTGGCGTTGTCCTCCCGATAGTTCTCTGGGTTTCCGATTTAATAGCGGTTCTAATTGCAGGATACGGGCAACTTCTTTCGCCCTTTCAAGTCGCTGAGCCTTGGGAACACCCGCAAGACGAAGGCTAAACGCCATATTCTCCGCTACCGTCATGTGGGGATACAAGGCATAGGTTTGAAACACCATTGCCAACCCGCGTTTATCTGGTGGCACGTCATTCACTCTTACGCCATCAATGAGTAAATCGCCAGAGGTAATTTCTTCCAGTCCCGCGATCGCCCGCAACAAAGTTGATTTGCCACAACCGGAGGGACCGACAAAGACAACAAATTCGCGATCGCCTATATCAAGATCGATGCCTTTGATAACCTCAGTATCGGCATACCGTTTATAAATGTTTCTTAAAGTGAGTGTTGACATAATTTTTTTTGGTAGTTGGTAGTTGGTAGTTGGTAGTTGGTAGTTGGTAGTTGGTAGTTGGTAGTTGGTAGTTGGTAGTTGCGTGGTGCGCGAGCGATTAATTCCGAATTCCGAATTCTTATTTCACTGCTCCAAAGGTCAGACCGCGTACTAGTTGTCGCTGACTTAGCCAACCAAAGATCAGGATGGGGGCGATCGCCAGTGTTGATGCGGCGGAGAGTTTTGCCCAGAATAGCCCTTGCGGACTGGAAAAGGAGGCAATAAATGCGGTGAGTGGGGCTGCGTCGGCTGTTGTCAGGTTTAAGCTCCAGAAGGCTTCGTTCCACGACAAAATGATTGAGAGCAGTGCGGTGGAGGCAATTCCAGGTAATGCTAGGGGTAGCAAGACGTGAAGTAATTCTTGGCGAGTGTTTGCTCCATCCATGCGATCGGCTTCGAGAATGTCTTTGGGGACTTCTTTGAAGAAGCTGTAGATCATCCAGACGACGATCGGTAAGTTAATCAGGGTATAAATGATAATCAAACCGATGCGGGTATCTAACAATCCCAAGTTGCGACACAAAATGTAGATCGGGACTAATACGCCTACGGGTGGCAGCATTTTAGTAGACAGCATCCACAGTAAGGTTCCTTTGGTGCGCTTGGTGGGGAAGAATGCCATTGCATATGCGGCGGGAATGGCAAGCAGCAGCGCCAGGATTGTCGATCCGAGCGAAACTGCTATGCTGTTAAACGCATAGTTGAAATAATCTGCCCGATCTTGGATGGCAACGTAGTTTTCTAATGTTGGTTGGAAAAATAATTGAGGCGGAGTTGAAACTGCTGCCACTTCGGTTTTGAAACTGGTAATAAACATCCAGAAAATCGGGAAAAACAAGATGGCAGCGGCTAGCCATCCTAGCAATGTCCACAGCCAGAGACGAGAATTTTTACGTGCCATTTTAGGTATCCAAATTACGAGCAACGCTACGCATCAAAAAGATCGCGACGATGTTGGCAAGGATGACGGCAATTAATCCACCCGCTGAAGCACCGCCAACATCAAATTCCAGCAAAGCTTTCAGGAAAATATAATAGGCAAGGTTGGTAGTTGCCAGTCCAGGTCCACCACCAGTAGTCACGAAAATTTCGGCAAAGATGGTCAGGAAGAAAATCGTTTCGATCGCAGCGACTACAGCAATAGCGCGACTCAAATGCGGTAGCATAACGAAACGAAATAAGGCGATCGCATTTGCTCCATCCATGCGCGCCGCTTCTAGCTGTTCGCGGTCTAAAGACTGGATTGCCGTTAATAAAATCAGCAGCGCAAAGGGCAGCCATTCCCACGAAACAATGATGATAATCGCCAGCAGGGGAAAATCTGCAAACCAATCGATCGCCCCTAATCCTAATCCTCTGGTAATTTGAGCAAACAGTCCGTTGACTGGATGCATCAACATATTTTTCCAGATCAGGGCGCTGACTGTAGGCATGACGAAGAATGGCGAGATTGCCAATACCCGCGCAATCCCGCGACCAGGAAAGTCTTGGTCAAATAAGACCGCGAGTAACGTACCGATGGCGATCGTAATTGCTAATACGGAGGCAACCAAAATTAGAGTAGTGGCGATCGCCGTCCATAATGCCGGATCGGTGAGGATGAAGGTAAAGTTTTCTATCCCAATGAATCTGCGGGCATCTGGATTCAGCAGGTTATACCGCTGAAAGGAGAACCATACGGTCATCGCCAGAGGCACAATCATCCATAGCAACAGGACAACGACCGAAGGCGCAACTAAAGGTAAGGTCGATGTCTGTCGCTTGGAACGTTTGGCGGGTGGTGGCGTTGCCTGTTGAGGCTTTACAGCTAATGAGGAAGACATAAGTAAATCAAAATTCAAAAGTCAAAAGTCAAAAATTGTAGGGGAGGACACTTACGTGCGGGGGTTCCCCCCGTTGAGTAAAGTGTCCGTGCGGGTTCACCCGAAATACTGGTCAGAATCAAACACGATTGGTAAACCCGCCCGTACAGGAGTCAGAAGTCAAAAATTGGAATTAACTGGTCACTGGTCACTGGTCACTGATTGATGTATCCGGTGTGTTTCATGAACCGTTCGGTTGTACTTTGCGATTGTTGCAATGCTTGGTCTACCGAGATGTTATTGGTCAGTGCGGCGGCGATGGTTTGTCCAACTGAAGCGCCGATCGCCTGAAATTCTGGAATGTCCACATATTGCACTCCCTTGTAAGGAGTCGGTTCTTTAGAGGGATGGGTAATATCGGCAGATTGGATTGAGTTCAAGACGATCTGAGCAAACGGTGCGGCTTTTTGATAGTTAGGGTTGTTGTAGGTGGAAGTTCTCGTCCCTGCTGGTACGGCAACCCAGCCATTTTTGTTTGCAACTAATTGAATGTATTCCTTGGATGTTGCCCAGGCGATGAACTTTTGCGCTTCTGCGGGAGATTTTGAGGTTTGAGGAATCGCTAACGCCCAAGCCCATAGCCAGTTTGAGCCGTTAGGATATTCTTCAATTGGCGCACGGGCAAAGCCAACTTTGTCAGCCACTTGGGATTCTTCGGGATTTGATAACAGCCCCGCTGCAACGGTTGCATCTACCCACATGCCGCATTTACCTGTTGAGAATAACGCTAGATTCTCATTGAATCCGTTGGAACTGGCTCCTGGGGGACCATATTTTTGTAGCAGCTCGACGTAAAATCCTACTGCCTCTTTCCAGGCTGGAGTATCGATCTGAGGTTGCCACTTCATGTCAAACCATCTTCCACCGGAGGTGTTGACTAACGTAGACAGAAATGCCATGTTTTCGCCCCAGCCAGGTTTTCCTCGCAGGCAAACGCCGTATACTCCATTTGCCGGATCGTGGACTTTACTCGCCCACTGTGCGATCTGAGCGTAGGTTGGTTGTTCGGGAACGTTAATTCCTGCTTTGGCAAACAAGTCTTTGCGGTAGTACAGCATCGAACTTTCTCCATAGAACGGCAGCGCGTAGAGCGTGCCATCGTGGGAAAGCCCTTCTCGGATTGGTTTTAGCAGATCGTTTACGTCATAGCCAGCAGGTAGGCTATTCAATGGTGTCAGCCAACCTCGTCTCGCCCAAATCGGTGTTTCATAAGAACCGATTGTCAAGACATCAAATTGTCCTCCCTGGCTGGCAACATCCGTAGTCGTGCGTTGGCGCAACACGTTTTCTTCCAGCACTACCCACCTGAGTTCGATATTGGGGTTTTCTTGCTCGAACTGGCGAGAAAGCCCCTGCATGACTACCATATCGCCGTTGTTGACAGTGGCGATCGTCAATCTAGTTTTCTCGGCAGCTGATGATGACGAACAAGCGTGTAGCAGTTGCACCAGCATCAACCCAGTCAGGAATGCAACCAGTACTTTAGCGAAGCGGGGGATACGCACCGCATAACTCCTTTGATGTTAAAAAATTAAATGAAATTTTGATTTTATGCTCTTGTTTTGGGCAAAAGCTCAATAATAGAGATCGTACTCGGCTCGATTTAAAAAATGAGAAGTCAATGAGTATTTGCAATAATTCTTCAACAATAGGTAGAACCAATGACAGCAAAAGCCACCTATGACTTTGCAGGTAAGACTATCCTGATTACAGGCGGTGCAGGAGACATTGGCAAAGCGACCGCACTTCGTTTTGCTGCTAATGGTGCAGGTGTAGCACTCTTGGATTTAAACGAAACAAAGATGGCAGATGTGGCGCGAGAATTAGCAGAGTACAATGTTCCAGTCGCCACATTTGGCTGTGATGTGACAACCTCTGAAGATGTCGCCAAAGCTTTTGCTGGTGCTGTAGAGCAGTTGGGGCGGATCGACTATGTTTTTAATAATGCAGGCTATCAAGGTTTATTTGCCAAAACTGATGAGTATCCAGAAGATGACTTTCAAAAAGTCATTGACATCAATGTTGTCGGCGTTTTTCACGTTCTCAAAGCCGCCGCACAACATATGCGCGAATCTGGCGGCGGGGCAATTGTAAATATGGCAAGTTATGCAGGGGTAGTGGGTCCACCGAATATGCTGGCTTACGCTGCTTCTAAGTTTGCAGTTATCGGTATGACTCAGACAGCAGCAAAGGATCTCGCTCCTTATGGTATTAGAGTCAACGCTCTTTCTCCAGCGTTAATCGGTCCTGGCATGATGTGGACGCGACAAACAGAATTACAGGCAGCTGTGGGATCTCAATACTTTAGTTCAGAACCCAAAGTCGTCGAGCAACAAATGATCGATTCAGTCCCGATGCGCCGTTTGGGAAGCTTAGAAGAGGTTGCTAATAGCGTGGCGTTTCTCATGAGTGAAGAAGCTAGCTATATTACTGGGTTTAACTTGGAGATTACGGGCGGACAATGACCAGTGACTCCTGACCAGTGACTCCTGACCAGTGACCAGTGACTCCTGACCAGTGACCAGTGACTCCTGACCAGTGACTCCTGACCAGTGACCGGTTAACCGTCAACTGTCAACCGTCAACTGATAAGCAATTACCCATTACCAATTACCACTTTTAATAATTTGTAAAGAATTGAGCAAAATGCTTTTCTTTGGGCATATGCTCAAAAATACAATCTTCCTTTTGGGAGATCTGTAGATCCTGAAGGTATGATATGCGAGAAACTGGTTCGGAGCGACGCGATCGCAAGTTAGATCTGGCAGCTCATGCCGCATGGCTCTATTACATAGCTGGCAATACCCAAGAAGAAATCGCGGCAAAGCTCAGTGTGTCTCGGCAAGCGGCACAACGCCTGATTGCGCTGGCAGTGAGTGAAAAGCTGATTAAATTTCGGCTCGATCATCCCTTGAGTGAATGTATTGCTCTGGCTGAAGCGCTACGCGACAAATTCGATTTATCGCTTTGCGAAGTCGTACCGAATGACGCGGGCAGTGGCGATACATTCAATGGTATCGGCATGTGTGCTGCTAGCTGTTTAGAGACGTATCTTGTGGCAAAAACCCCCACAGTATTGGCATTTACTTCAGGGCGAACATTGCGATCGATGGTGGAGCAGATCCCGTCAATGGATCAACCGCAGCATAAAATTGTCTCGATTATTGGCAATATGTCTCACTACGGACGGGCAGGTCGGCATGAAGTCGTGATGCATTTATCGGATCGCGTCGGTTCGCAAGCCTATCCAGTCCCGACTCCGGTGGTAGCGACTAGTGTTGAGGAACGAGAACTATTGCAAACGCAGCGATCGTTCATCGCCGTCAAAACTCTTGCCGAGCAAGCCAAGGCAACGTTTGTCGGTATCGGTCAGATTGTTTGGAATGCCCCATTACATCAAAATGGCTTTATTAACGATGACGAGATAGCTGAATTAGTCGAACTGGGGGCAGTGGGGGAGATTGCAGGCTGGGCGTACGATCGCCACGGAGTTTTGCTGCAACAGGGAACAAATAGCCGTGTCGCCAGCGTACCGCTCGAACAACCAGCACAAAGGCTTGTAATTGGTGTAGCAGGCGGCGTGAAAAAAGCAGAAGCTATTTTAGCTGCTTTACGCGGCAAGTTAATTACAGGGTTAATTATCGATGAAGCAGCCGCTCAAGCGATTCTTGACAAAATCTGAATAGGCTAGTAAAAGAGCGATCGCCTTCATAATTTGAACAGAACGCGATCGCCCAACCAACTACCAACTGCCAACCACCAACTACCAATAACTAAATATCCCGTTCGCTCAACTCGCGAGTCATGTGATCGAACGGTTCATCGATAAAAGCTGTATTTTCCACACCAGCTGCTGCTACTTGTGCCTTCACAAGATCCTTCATCATTTGGATACCGCGCACGGTAGGACCAATTGGTACACCCAGAGAATTATAAGTCTCCCGCAAGCCTTGTAGTACGCGCTCGTCTAACACGTCCATGTTGCCAGCTACCAGTGCGTAAGTCGCGTAACGTAGGTAATAATCCATATCTCTCAAACAAGCAGCATAGCGCCGCGTTGTATAGGCATTACCACCAGGACGAATCAATTCTGGTTGTTCGGCAAATAATTGCGAACCAGCCTGCTTGACAATTGACGCAGCATTTGAGTTGACTGTTGCAGCTGCTTGAACCCGTGCCGTTCCAGTGTCAAAGTAAGACTTAAGCCGTTCTAGGGCAGTGCGATCGAAGTATCGTCCTGCCACGTCGTAAGTTCCAATTAAGCTTGTTATTGCGTCCCGCATTTGATTGCTCTCCGAATTTTCCTATCTGTGGTTTGATATTGTTGAGCTAAGGAATTGCACTTGTTAATAACTGACCGTGCCACCTCACGCTTGAAAGCCTACAAGCAAACCATTGCTCTTTAAGGATTTTAAGCTAAATTTGACCCCGATGAGAAACCATCCATGCGTCCCAATTGATACAGCTTGTTAAGGAATAACTAATATAAGCCTCCAGACAGACGTTTTGTCATTTAAACTACAAAATTGCCTTCACTCTCTTTCTAGGATGATTCAAATGTGGCAAGATCTGGCTTCCAGTGAACCACATCGCGGCAGCAAGCTGAGAGTGCAGCTGAGAGTGCAATAGTTCCATTCAGTCATTGGCAGATTAAGGAGTCACCATGCCCGAAACCGCACAAGAAGTCTTGAAGATGATTCAAGACCAGAACATTCAAGTCATCGATCTAAAATTCATTGACACGCCTGGAATTTGGCAGCATTTAACGGTATACCAAAACCAAATTGAAGAAAGCAGCTTTACCGACGGCGTAGCCTTCGATGGTTCTAGTATTCGCGGTTGGAAAGCCATTAATGAATCAGATATGGCAATGGTTCCCGATCCAAAAACCGCTTGGATCGATCCATTTATGGCAGAACCGACTCTAAGCCTAATCTGTAGCATTATTGAACCTCGTACAGGAGAGCCTTACGCCCGCGATCCTCGCTCTATCGCTCAAAAAGCCCTAGACTACCTAATCTCCACAGGCATTGGTGACACAGCCTTTTTTGGTCCAGAAGCCGAGTTTTTCATTTTTGATGATGTCCGCTTCGACCAAAATCAACACGAAGGTTACTACCACGTAGATTCCATTGAAGGGCGTTGGAACACAGGTAGAAAAGAAGAGGGTGGTAACCTGGGCTACAAACCCCGCTACAAAGAGGGATATTTCCCAGTTGCACCAACAGATACCTCTCAGGATATGCGGACTGAGATGTTGCTGACAATGGCTAAGTGTGGAGTACCGATTGAAAAGCACCACCATGAAGTCGCAAGCGGTGGACAGTGCGAACTTGGTATCCGCTTCGATACTATGATCAGGTCGGCTGATAATTTGATGATTTATAAGTACGTCATCAAAAATGTTGCCAGAAAGTATGGCAAAACTATCACCTTTATGCCAAAGCCAGTGTTCAACGACAATGGCTCTGGGATGCACACCCACCAATCAATTTGGAAAGATGGGCAGCCTTTGTTTGCAGGTGATAAGTATGCTGGTTTAAGCGAAATGGGGCTGCATTACATTGGTGGTATCCTCAAGCACGCTCCTGCACTTTTAGCTTTAACTAATCCCACGACTAACTCTTACAAGCGCTTAGTCCCTGGGTTTGAAGCGCCTGTAAACCTTGCCTATTCTCAAGGTAACCGCTCTGCTTCCATCCGCATTCCGCTATCTGGACCCAATCCTAAAGCTAAGCGACTAGAATTCCGTTGTCCAGATGCAACCGCTAACCCCTATTTAGCCTTTGCTGCTATGCTTTGCGCTGGATTGGACGGGATTAAGAATCAGATCGACCCTGGCGAACCCTTAGACGTGGATATCTACGACTTGTCTCCAGAAGAGTTAAGCAAGATTCCTTCGACTCCAGGCTCATTAGAAGACGCTCTAGAAGCACTGGAAAAAGATCATGAATTCTTAACGACAACTGGGGTATTCACGGAAGATTTCCTCCAAACCTGGATTGCTTACAAGCTTGATAACGAAGTTAACCCGATGCGTTTGCGTCCCCATCCTTATGAATTTGCCCTCTACTACGATTGCTAGAACGTTACATGTATAGCAGGGAGCAGAGAGCAGGGAGCAGAGGAAAAAGACTTGGCTACTATTGCTTGTAGACAATTGAAATGTCCTCATCTATCCGCTCTCTGCTGTAACGCCTTACTATCGCTAAATGAGTTTTCAGCCACCAAATTGCAGGTGGCTTTTTTCATGCGGCAAATGCACCTTACCAGCGTCCAAAAATTTTTCGCCAAAAATCTCCAGACCTATCGAAAGATTTAGGAATTTCTCGTTACACTTATTTACAATAAATTAAAGATTAGGTAAAGACCGACTCAACAACGATTCCAGCAACTACCTATGGCTGACACTTTAACAAAACTGACATATCAAACTTTTCAGCAGAGCAAAAATTACTTTGGACTCGCTCACAAGATACTCAGCACGCGGTTGATGAGTCTCGTTTCGCCGAGCGATCGCAAGTCCAAGCCTTTGCCTCTAGACGTGCTACAGAAAATTCACCAGCGTTACGAACGTCTGTTAGAAGTAGACTGGCAAGATGCCGAGGCAAAAGTATATCCCCACAATATACTGTTCGATAACCCTTGGGATGAGTTTTTCCTCTACTATCCGGCTGTATGGTTCGATTTGCCGCAAATCTGGGAAAGAGCTAAACAAAAAAACTACCAAGATTTTGACCCCAATTTAGACACCGCTGGCTATCCCAACTACTACCTGCAAAATTTTCATCATCAAACGGGTGGCTATTTAAGCGATTTATCAGCCAATCTCTACGATTTACAAGTGGAAATTTTATTTGGCGGTTCGGCTGATGCCATGCGGCGGCGGATTCTCACACCCTTGCAGCAAGGATTGAGTGCTTTTGATGATGTACCCGCTAGCCAAATTAAGGTTCTCGATATTGCCTGCGGTACTGGTCGCACGCTAAAAATGATTCGCGCCGCTTTACCCAAAGCAGCGTTGTTCGGTACGGATTTATCCCCAGCCTATTTGCGCAAAGCCAATCAGATGTTGTCTCAAATTCCTGGGGAACTACCGCAACTGCTGCAAGCTAATGCTGAAGAGTTGCCATACATGGATAACTACTTCCACGCTACGACCAGCGTATTCTTATTCCACGAACTACCAGCAGTCGCACGGCAGCAAGTCATTGAGGAAGCTTTCCGAGTCACCAAGCCAGGTGGTAAGTTTATCATCTGCGACTCAATTCAGATGAGCGACTCTCCAGAACTAGAGCCAGCCATGACAGGCTTCTACGAAACCTTCCACGAGCCATACTACAGACATTACATGACAGATGACTTGGTAGAGCGTCTAGAAAAGGCAGGTTTTGAGAATGTCACTACTGAAGTCCAATACATGAGTAAGGTGTTGGTAGCACGTAAACCAGTGTAAAAATTGCGTTCAAAGGCGGTGGCATCGCTACCGCCTTTGAACGAGAAGATAAATTAAGATTTATTGCTAAAGACAGGCAATTACTATGCCTAAAAGCGATAAATTGGGTCTAGGAGACCTCAAAGCTGTTAGAAGGCATTTCTATGACGAGCGATCGACCCGATCCGGCAACGGTGGCAACTGAATCTATGTCTAACGAAGAAATCCTCGAAGAGTTAGTTGAAGGTACTGGCACTAACCACGTAGAAGTGATTGAAACTGTCATTGCTAGCTTGCAGCAAGATGAAAGTGCAATGGTCAGCCATAGTCAGAATAGCTATTTATGGAAGTTTAAGTATGGTAGCGTTGAAGTCTTCGTGCAACTAACCGGACAAACCGACGAAGATACATTCAAAGTTTGGTCTACGATCTTAAAACTACCAACCAAAAACGATGCTGGCTTAATGCGACGGTTACTAGAAATGAACTGGTCTGATACATTTGAAGCCAGTTTCGGTATTTTTGACGAGCAAATTGTGGTCTTGTCTACCCGCACTGTGGCAGAACTTTCTGCTGGCGAAGTATCCCGCCTGATTACAGTCGTAGCTACGATCGCCGATGATAATGACGAAGCTTTACAACAAGAATTTGCTTGACAGTTATCAGTTATCAGTGAAGAAAGGGAGCAGGGAGTAGGGAGAATTACTTTTGACTTTTAACTTTTGACTTTTAACTTTTGGCGGTTAATTCCTCACCTAGAAGCACCAGGAACAGTCCAGATGGCGATCGATCGCTATCTGGTCGAGCAGCATCAGTTAGGTCTAATGCCTGCTACATTAAGGTTTTACAGTTGGTCGCCGCCAGCAATTTCTCTTGGATACCATCAACATCAGTATCCCGATCGCTGGCAAAATTTAATTTGGCATGGTAGGGCGATCGATTTGGTACGCCGTCCAACGGGAGGTAGGGCAGTTTTACATCAAGGCGATTTAACCTATGCTGTGGTGATTTCTGGATTATCTGGGAGTCGCACTCAGGTATACCAACAAATTTGTGAATTTCTGATTCAGGGGTGGCGATCGCTAGGCATTCAGTTACACTACGGTACGGTTGGACGAGGATACATTCATAACCCTAACTGCTTTGGTACGGCAACAGGAGCGGATCTAGTTTTGGCAGATGGGACAAAATTAATTGGTAGCGCTCAACTAAGGCGCGGTAATGTTATTCTTCAACATGGTTCGATGCGGTTGGAGCCAGATGAGGAGTTGTTTGCTCAAGTATTTGGTAAAGATGTTTTTGCTCCAGTAAAACTACCTCTGAATCTACACAAGGAAGAGTTAGTCAGAACAGTTATGAATGCCTTAGTTGCATCTGCCAAAAGTTATTTTCAGGCTGAATTCGTCGTACAACCGCTATCCGATCGAGAATGGGAAAAAGTATATTTGGATTGCGATTAATCAGTTATCAGTTATCAGTTATCAGTTATCAGTTATCAGTCAAGCGTGGTGCGTGGTGCGCGAGTCATTAATTCTCCCCTGCTCCCCTGCTCCCCTGCCCCCCTGCTCTCTTCCCCGACGATTTTTTGTGAAAGTTAAAGATATTGGCGAACAAGGTTTATTAGAGCGGTTGCAGCGTTTTTGTCCGACAGAAATCATCGGTGACGATGCTGCCGTAATCACAACATCGCCAGAAAAATCTCTGGTGGTAACGACAGATATGTTAGTGGATGGGGTACATTTTAGCGATGCTACCACGAATCCAGAAGATGTGGGGTGGCGATCGGCTGCGGCTAACCTGTCTGACTTAGCTGCAATGGGGGCTACACCGCTTGGAATTACCGTCGCCTTGGGATTACCTGGTGAGGTTTCTGTGGAGTGGGTAGAACGCCTCTACAAAGGTATGGATGAATGTTTGAAACTACATCAGACTCCAATTGTAGGGGGAGATGTCTGTCGTTCTCCAGTTATTACAGTTGCGATTACAGCTTTTGGCGAAGTGGAGCCAAACCAAACGATTTATCGCCATACAGCGCAAGTTGGAGATGCGATCGCAATTACAGGCTTTCATGGCGCTTCTCGTGCTGGGCTAGAATTGCTCCTGCATCCAGAAATTGGGCAAAATCTGAGCGATCGCGATCGCGCCTTTCTCATCCAAGCGCACCAACGCCCCAAACCCCGTTTAGATGTTTTACCTATTCTGCAAGAAATTTTAGCAGGAGATGTAGGGAAGGCAAAGAGAGCATTTAATTCCGAATTCCGAATTCCGAATTCCGAATTTCCCATTTCTGGCATGGACAGCAGCGATGGTTTAGCCGATGCGATCGTCCAGATTTGCGCAATGAGTAATGTTGGTGCGAGGATCGATCGCGATCGAATTCCAATTCCTCCAGCTTTGTCTAATTTAGTGACCGCAGAACAGGCTGTAGAATGGGCTTTGTATGGCGGCGAAGATTTTGAGTTAGTTCTGTGTCTACCTCAACAACTAGCTGAAGCCCCGATCGAACATTTGGGTGAAGGTGCGGCAATTATCGGCGAAATTACCGCAGAATCGGCAATTATACTAGGCGATCGCACTAACAAAAACCCCGACCGGATTCTCAGCCGCGATCGGGGGTTTCAACACTTTTAGTTGACAGTTAACCGTCAACTGTTAGCTGTCAACCATTTATTATTTCCAATCTCTAGCAACTAACTCAGCCAGATCTAATACCCGTTGGCTGTAGCCCCATTCGTTGTCATACCAAGCCATGACTTTAACTAGGTCGTTGCCCATAACAAGCGTCAAGCTAGCATCAACGATGGAAGAAGCATCATGACCTTGGTAATCCGAGGATACTAGAGGTAGATCGCTATATTCTAGAATGCCCTTGAGGGAGCCTTCAGCAGCTTCCTTCAATGTGGAATTGACTTCTTCAGCAAAGGTTGGTTTTTCAACCTGAGCAACCAAGTCTACCATCGAGACGTTGGGAGTAGGAACGCGCAAAGCAACACCGTTCAGCTTACCTTTCAAGTCTGGTAGTACTAAAGCCACTGCTTTAGCAGCACCAGTAGATGTAGGAACGATGTTCATAGCTGCGGCTCTTGCCCGTCTGACATCGCGGTGGCTGGCATCGAGTAATCTTTGATCCCCAGTGTAGCTGTGGGTGGTGGTCATCGTGCCTTTGATGATGCCGAATTTTTCATGCAGCACTTTGACGATGGGCGCTAAGCAGTTCGTGGTACAGCTAGCATTACTTATGATTGTGTGCGTTTCATGCGCGTACTCGTGATGGTTTACGCCATAGACAAACGTACCATCATCATTTTTACCTGGAGCCGTGATCAACACCTTCTTTGCACCAGCGTTCAAGTGTTTGGTTGCCCCTTCGCGACTGGTGAATACACCTGTCGATTCGATAATGAGATCGATATCCCAGTCTTTCCAAGGCAAGTTCTCTGGATTGCGATCGGAGGTGCATTTAACCGTCTTACCCTTGACGATAATCGAATTTTCATCTGCGCTGATGTCGATGCCTTTTAAAGTCCCCAACATGGTGTCATACTTCAGCAGATGAGCGTTGGTCTTCGGATCGGAAGTATCGTTGATCGCGACTATTTCGATATCACTGCTGTCTCTCAGAAGCCAGCAACGCATGAAGTTACGTCCGATCCGCCCAAAACCATTGATTGCAACTCTAATCACAGCGTCTTGCCCTCTGGTGTAGTGAATAAAATACCTATTATTGACAATCGATCATATCGCAAAGGGCGCTCTATTCTAAACTAGCTTCAGTGACATTGACAGAAAAACCACACAAATCATTGGGATCGTTAGACGTACAACTGATTTGCGACGATGTATTTCCTCACTGCTTCAGGAACGAAGTAGCGGATCGAACGGCGATCGCGGCAGTATTGCCTAACTAAGCTTGCCGAAATTCCTACCAAAGGTAGATTGATAATTTGCCAGCGAACGTGCATTGATTCAGTGGCTAACTGTTGTGCTACCCGATCGCATAATACCTGAATTGGGGGACTTTCTGATTCAACGAGCGGACGCGGAGCGACTAACCACTCACAAACAGGGGCGATTTCCTGGCGATGATACCAACGGGGTAAGGTGAGAAACGTGTCTAAGCCTAAAATCCAGTACCAACGACCATCAGGGTAATTTGCTTGCAGTGCCTGCAAAGTTTGGTTGGCATAGGTAGCTTTCATAAATGTATCCGATGGGGGTGCGATTTCCCAATCATGACGATCTGCGATCGCCTGTCGTACCATTTCCCACCGATGCTGAAATGGTGTCGATTGTTTGTAGTGTGGGCGAGAATTGACTACCCAAATTACCTGTTCTAATCCAACTTGACTGCAAGCACTCTCAGCAACCAACAAGTGTCCCCAATGTACCGGATCGAAAGTACCGCCGAAAATGCCTATTTTGTCATTTGTCATTGGTCATTTGTCATTTGTGAGTAGCTAGTAGCTGGTGGAACCAGTAGCTGGAATCTTTTCTAGACACCAGCTACTAGTAGACTTGGGCGTGAGTTAGCCTACCCTTTGGCTCACCGTTTTAGGACTTTTCCTTCATCAGTCCAGTTGAAGGGTTGTGCCATTGTGCAGTTGAAATCATCAATCAACTCAAGCCATACGCTGTTTGAGTTGGGCAATACTTGTGAAATCGTATGGTAGCTCTATTTACGCTCAAGTCTACTCATCACTAGTGGCTGGCGACTAGTCACTCGATCGCCAGTTGCGCTAGCGTAGCTCCTAGCTGTACGCAGACAACCCCAAGTAGTGCGCTACCTAACCAATAGAGGCTAGCAGTTGCAAATTGATGGTTTCTTGCTAATGCTACCGTATCTAAGCCATAGGTGGAAAAGGTGGTGTAGGAGCCTAAAAAACCTACTGCAATTAATAATCTGACTTCTGGAGAAATCGCGATTGCCCTTTCTAAAGCAAGGGTAGTGAAAAACCCCATCGCAAAACAACCTGTGAGGTTGATGAAAAAAGTTCCGTAGGGGAAACTCGTGCCGAAGCGTTGCACAAACCATAAAGTCAGATAATAGCGACTCAAAGCTCCAGCGATCGCACCAAAACTAATCGCAATCGGATTGCGAATTGCTGGCTGTTGCAGTGCTAAAAGTTGTATTAAATGTTTCCAACTCATAATAATGAGCAGTTGGTAGTAAGATGGGCATTGCTCACCTTACTATAAAATTATCTCTCATCTACAAGCGATCGCTCGCTACTACAGCGATCGCAGTCAGTAGTTCTCGATCGCAACAGTTGTGAATACCAATATTTTTGTGTTCTAGTTATCAAATAGTTATCAAATATTCTTAAAATAGTCTTTTTTAACGTTTGATTCTCAAGCAGCCTCCACATTTATTACTACCGATAGATTCAAAATCTGTATAGATAGTTGCAATTCAGTAATTTTCTTGAGAAAAAATTGTGGCATGACACGATAATGTTCTCTCACCCCTCATAAAGGTGAGTAGATCCGTACTCAAGGGGGAGGTTATCTGCCTCCTAAATCTGAATCAAGGTCGATACAATTAGAGTGCGCTTTGAGTAATGTTGTTGCTATACAAATTCAGCATTAATAACAGCATTACAAGGAGAAAATATATGCACAATCAGTTCAGAACAGTTGCACTGCTAGGGTTATTAAGTGGTTTATTAATTGCAATTAGCTACTGGATTCTTGGTGGTAGCGCTGGTGTTATAACCGGTATTGTCATTGCTGCAATTACTAATCTAGTATCTTGGTATCAGTCGGATAAGATCGCACTGGCAGCTTATCGCGCCCGACCGATTAGTCCCCAGCAAGCACCAGGACTATATCAGATGGTAAAACGGTTGTGCGATCGCGCTAAATTGCCGATGCCTGCTCTGTACCTCATTCCCTCGCGTGCAGCGAATGCTTTTGCAACCGGACGCGACCCCGAACACGCAGCTGTTGCTGTAACGGAAGGAATTTTAGAATTACTGCCTGAAGATGAATTAGAAGGTGTCATTGCTCATGAATTGACTCATGTTGCAAATCGCGACACCCTGACGCAAGCAGTTGCAGCGACGATTGCGGGAGCCATTTCTTTCCTGGCTCAAATGGCTAGCTATGGTCTGTGGTTCTCTGCACCAACATCTAGAGATAATCGCGGTGGTGTCAACCCGATTGGAATATTACTGACAGTTATACTTGCGCCTGTGGCAGCAACAATTATTCAACTCGCTATTTCGCGGACGCGAGAATTCTCTGCTGATGCTGGTTCGGCACGGATGACTGGTAATCCTCGCGCTTTGGCGAGAGCGCTACAGCGGTTAGAAAGTGTTGCTAGACAGTCACCGATGGTGGGTAATCCTGCTTTTGAACCGCTACTGATTGTTAATGCTTTTTCGGGACAATTCATGAGTGGATTGTTTTCCAGCCACCCATCAACTGAGGCGCGGATCGAGCAACTTTTAAAATTGGAAAGAGAGTTACCGCAGTCTACTAAGTTTTCCTTTGGTCAGTAGTCATCAGTTAAAGCAAGCAAAAGATCGCTAGTTACTCATTTAGGAGATCGAACCATGACTAATGAAATTGGCAATCAAGAAGACAACTCCGTGAAAATCGAAATCATTCCCCAAGATAGCAGCGCTCTTGTTGACGAGCAAATGCCTGGGGAAAGCGATGAAATTAAAAACGAAACAAAAGCCTTGATTGAAGCAATTAGAACCCGCGCTCAACTAGAGGCACAATCTGCCGGTTCTTTCACTCGCGAAACGTATATAGAAGCTGTACGTAAGGCAAGGGAGTTTGTAGAACGGAATCAGCCTTTGATCGAAAGAGATCGCCTAGAAAACTCCTACGAACACCTTAAGCAAGAAGCCGAGAAGAACTGGGAATCGATTGCCAGAGAAATACACGAATTTGGCGATCGGCTGGCAGATGCAGCTAAAGCCGCTTGGGATGCCTTTACTGCTCCTCGTGGTTCTAACCGCTAGTTATTTGATGAAATAGTGTCAAGTTTAAAACAGCAATGTTTTAGAGCAGGAGAGTGGCGATCGCGACTCTCCTGTTTTCTGTTGGTCAGATCGGCAGAGATCGATGTTTAACTTGCTTATCTAAATTTGCTGACAATCTTCAAAAAATCTTCGTAAAAACTCGTACCAGCCTTGTAGTACTTTTTAAAGTATCGAGTTTCTCAAATTCGATTGACTTTTTGCGATCGCTAAAAATCTGCCATAGCTGTTGAAACTCGCCTTCAGCAGCTTCCTTCGTGCTGTTTTGAGATCTAATTTATATGAGAAAATTCGGATTTAGGGTTGTACTAATCGCGATGGCTGTGTCAATGTTTGTCCTTGCCATTGCCTCTAAAGGAAGTTTTGCTCAGGATTCTCGCCCCATCACT
Organism: Scytonema millei VB511283; assembly: GCF_000817735.3. Taxonomy (NCBI): domain Bacteria; kingdom Bacillati; phylum Cyanobacteriota; class Cyanophyceae; order Nostocales; family Scytonemataceae; genus Scytonema; species Scytonema millei. The sequence continues at coordinate 368,215 of NZ_JTJC03000017.1, forward strand.
GCTAAAGCAACCATCTTCGGTCCCGATATTGCTGGAGAATTAAAGCTACGACAAATTAGTAATGGAGTTACTCTTGTCGATCTTTCTCTTAAAGGAGATCCTAGCGTTCTCACGCCGGGATTACACGGCATTCACTTCCACGAAAAAGCTATTTGTGATGAAGGAGCAGAACCCCGATTTAGTACTGCTGGCGGACATTTCGACCCAGGACCATTCGGTAGCTCCTTACCTGTTCAAGAAAACCACCCTTATCATTTAGGAGATTTACCAAATATAGATATTAATCAAAAAGGTGAGGGCAGACTGATAACTGCTACAAGTCGTATTACCCTTTACGAAAGCCCTGTCTCTCTATTTGATGAAGATAGCAGCGCTATCATCGTTCACCAATTACCCGATTTAATGATATCTGGAGGCACGGCAGCACAATCGGGCGGCGGTCGGCTTGCCTGTGGCGCGATCGAACAAAGCTAAACTTCTCGATTCTTCAGCAGATAATTGGCAAGGAATAAGTCAGAAGTCGTAAGTCGTAAGTCGTAAAGAGGGTGTGGGGTGCGGGGTGTGGGGAAGTTTTGAATGCGTGAATGCGTGAATGCGTGAATTTTGAGCTGCTCCCTCAGCTCCCTCAGCTCTCTTCCCCTGCTCTCTGCTCCCTGCTCCTTGCTCCCTGATAACTGGCAACTGACAACTGACAACAAATGACTAATGAATCTTTCTTTGCCGATTATCTAGCTGCTAGCGTGCGTCTTGCCGTACCGCTAGCGTTTGCAGCTTTAGGGGGTCTTTATTCAGAGAGATCTGGCGTATTAAACATTGGCTTAGAAGGTATGTTGCTTACTGGTGCTTTTGCTAGCGCGGCTGCAACATTTTACAGTAACAACGTTTGGCTGGGCGTATTAGCGGCTATTCTAGCTGGAGGTATGGTAGGGCTACTGCACGCACTACTGAGCGTGTCTTGGCGTGTCGATCAGTTAGTTTCTGGGTTGGCAATTAATTTAGTTGCTGCTGGCTTGACATCTTTTCTGGCGCGGCTGATCTTTAGCGGTGGTGCGCAGAAATTACCAGGTATTGAGGCGATCGCCATTCCTGGGTTAGTCAATATTCCCATAATAGGTTCTCTATTATTCGCGCAAAATATTCTGGTATATTTGCTAATTTTTCTGGTTGGATTTACAAATTACTTATTGTTTTACACTCATCCTGGCTTAACCCTCCGTGCTGTAGGAGAATATCCCCGTGCTGCGAATACGGCTGGAGTTTCCGTACTATTGGTGCGTTATTTCAGCGTCATTCTCAGCGGTTGTTTGGCGGGGTTGGGAGGAGCATACTTAAGTTTAGTACAGGTAAAGTTTTTTGCCGAGGGGATGAGTGCTGGTAAAGGTTTTATTGCGATCGCCGCTCTGATTTTTGGTAAATGGCATCCCATCGGTACTACTTTGGCTTGCTTGCTATTTGGCGCTACCGAAGCTCTCCAACTTCGCATTCAAGCTCTGGGTGTTAATATTCCCTATCAATTTTTAGTCATGCTACCTTACGCGATCGCCCTTCTCGCCCTGGTCGGCTTAGCCGGAAAATCCTCTCCCCCAGCCGCTTTAGGTCTTCCCTATCTCAAGGAAAAAAGCGAGTAGTTGTCAGTTATCAGTTATCAGTTATCAGTTATCAGTTAATTCCGGCTTAAGACTTATGACCTACGACTTCATCTCGTGCCAAATAAGCGATCGCCTGCATCTCCTAAGCCAGGAACGATATAACCGTGTTCATCTAAGCGATCGTCAATTGCAGCGGTATAAATTGGTACGTCAGGATGTTGAGAATGAAAATGTTCAATTCCTTCGGGTGCAGCTAGCAAACAGACAAATTTTAAGGAGTAAGGGTTAATCGCTTTGAGGCGATCCACGGCAGCTATAGCCGAATTTCCAGTTGCCAGCATTGGATCGACAATTAAGACATCTCGTTTTTCCACCTCATCGGGAACTTTGAAATAATACTCAATCGCTGTTAAAGTTTTGGGGTCGCGATACAAGCCTATGTGTCCTACCCGTGCGGAAGGCATCAACTCTAACATTCCATCCAAAATTCCCTGCCCTGCCCGTAAAATCGATACTATCACTAGCTTTTTATCGGGAGCTAGCATTGGCGCGTTTGTAGAGGCAATTGGTGTATCGATCTGTTCGGTTTTTAGAGGTAGATCCCGCGTTACTTCGTAAGCTAGTAACAAGCTGATTTCTTTCAACAACGCGCGAAATTTTGCCGTACTAGTTTCGGCTTTCCGCATCAGCGTCAGTTTGTGTTGGATTAATGGATGATCGATAACATGAATTTCGGCTTGCATATTGGAGCAATAATAGATCTAAATACTTCTAAAAATAGCTTGCGAAAATAGAGCAAGTTTCCTCATATACTGTGGTTTCTGGAAATGATTCACTATTAGAGCAACAGAATCGCTCGCGAGTTATTTGTCAATCTCAATCGAGCAATAGTCAGTTATATAGCGAGCCTAAATGATTTGTGAATCTGGGATATTGCTGGTTGACGGTTGACGGTTAACTGTCAACTGTTAACCGTCAACCACCACAAAGATCGGTTCATGACTCAAATAGAATCGCTATATAGCAATTACTAGCTAAAGTATCTCTACTTTGTTGAGCATGAAACTTAGACACTAGCTGACTCATAAGACCCTTCAAATCGCCTTTCTAAAATCTCCTTCTAAAACATTTCGCGGCTTTACTAAAACGATGCATCAAAAAATATTTCTGCTGTAGCTAAAAATACAGGATCTTTTCAAGCTAGACGAAAAAGAAATGATTTAAGACAAAATTCAACATTGAATCTTGACAAATTGGTATGTTTAATGCATCGTTACTTGATATTATATTAGTAATTTATCCAATCATTTCTAAAAAATATCCTACCATTGAGAGCAAATGTAAATTAATATAAATTATTGCACGATATTTGTACTGAGACTTGAGAAATAAATAGAGGTTCATAAGTGTCCATTGGGTAACTGAACCGCTACTCACAGTATATGGGTGGAAGTTCGTACTGATGACAAGCTAGCTAGGGTCATGACACGCATGGGGAGAACGTTAACAAGACTTCCAAATGTAAAGTTTAATGCCTTGCTGGCTAGGAACTCACTCTATTAGTCACAGCGTCGGTAAGATTGCTGAATAAAAAGAGATGAAAGTTTCATCATTACGACCTGAAACACCACGTACTGCCAACCCAAGCAGCTCCAAAAGGTAGTAGGTAGGAAGAATGCAGGTTGTTATGCAAACTGTAAAGCAGGGATTGGAGGAGTGCCATCTCATGAGTAAGTTGGCAACAGACCTGATACAAAGTTGGCGATCGCATCTAGGCACTGAATGTCCAGAACAAAGCGATGCCACCAGAGAGAGTATCATTCGTTGGTTAGTCGGCAACGCGATCGAAAATTGGGAACAACTTAACACCAACGAACAAGCGATCGCCAAACAAGCGATGGAATATCGCTTTCGCATCTTCAAGCAACGTTATTTAGGAATGCCACCAGAACGCGCCTATCGTCAATTAATGACGAGGCTCTGTAGTTTGGAGTTGTTGCGCAATAAAATCCGCACGCTCGTTTCTATGAGTCGCGATCGCCAGCGTCAAGTTACAGAAGTATTGCAAGAAGTACTACAAGAATTATTGCAAAGCGATCGCTACATGCAACAGCAAATAGCTTGGATTGCTGAGTGTACGGACGATCTAAAACTACGCAACGCTCTGCTATTTGCTAGTTTAGAAGAATATTGCTTGCGCCCGATCCGCAGTCAACCCTTATTGGTCTATCGCTTTGTCAATTATTTGCGCCGCACGGCACGGGGAGGAGTCACACAAGTTCCTGTCAATAATAAATTACGCCTGCTGTCTGAAGAAATACTAGGCGATGATAGCGATAACTCCTTTAGCTTGTTAGATCCCAAAGCAGTCGCAGACTATCAAGAAGAACAAAGCTTAGAGGAGCAGCAAACCGCGCGACAGCTAGTGAAACAAGAATTTTCTAGCTATCTCGAAGAAAATCTGGGAACGACTGCCGCACAATGGCTTCAGCTTTACTTACAAGGTAAGTCGCAAGAAGCGATCGCTGCTCAGTTAAACATCTCAGTTAAAGAGATCTATCGTTTGCGAGAGAAAATTAACTACCATGCCGTACGGGTATTTGGACTCAAACATAAACCGGAACTCGTGAGCGAATGGCTGGAGACTTCCCTGATAGAACACAACATGGGACTGACACAAAACCAGTGGGAAGACTTTTCAAGGCAATTAACTCCAATTCAACAACAAATCGTCCAGTTGAAAAAAGCGAATCAGAATAATGAAGAAATTGCGAAAACCTTGAATTTAAAGAGCCATCAGGTTATGACTGAATGGGGTAAACTATACTTGATAGCTCAAGAAATGCGCAGCCAAACATAAGGAATTTCACCTCAACTTCTTATTTCCGTTTCTCCATTCAAATCTCTGTAAACTAAAGTACTTAACCGTTGCGTGTTTTCACTGACCGCGAATATATTAGAGTTTAGTATACAGAAAAATATTCTAATTTTATGGTAGAATTCCATCCCCAAAATGATGAGCCAGCAAGCGGTAGATTCCAACTGAATACCGAGCAAATCTACAGCCTCATTGATAGAATGCTGCCTTTTGAAGCTTGCTTATATCATCAAGTTTTGCCTGTAGCTGTAGAGGGACAAAACTTGATTTTGGGAATGGTAAATCTAGACGATACTGCTGCCATAGAATACGTCGAACGGATCGCTGCATATTTAAAATACACTTTAGTACCCCAGGCGCTCGACTCAGAAGACCACCGCCAGATCATGTCAGCCTACTTAAATCGCTCAAAAAACAACGATTTAAGCTCAGATAAGCTGCACTCCATTGCTGCGGGATATCCTGGTGCGTCTGCTGCTAAACCTACAACTGACAAACCAACAGGACTCAGCCCGAATGACAAACCGACGCTGATTTTAGCTGACGAGCGAGAAAATATTGCAGCCCGGAAGACTTCTCAGCCACAAACGCCACAACCCACACCTGCTCGATTGGGTGAAATTAAGACACCGCAATCCCAACAATCTGCTGTTAGACATTCTGGTTTAGGTGGAATTAAATCGGCACAATCTCAACAAACTGCTGCTAAACCATCTGGTCTAGGCGGGATCGGAACGCCAAAGTCCCAGCAAAAATCTCCAGCCAACCCAACTCCATCAGGTTTGTCGGCGATTAAAGTACCAGCTAGTTATTCTACTAACTCAGTCGAGTCTCTTAAAACCCTACCTCCCAAGAAACTCGTACGAGAATTACTCGGACGGGTTTTAGAAAAAGGGATTGGACGACTTTATTTTGAGCGTAAGTCGCCACAGCAAGGGCGGATCGTGTGTAGCCAAGATGGAAACTTGCAGTGCGTGCTAACAGAAGTTCCAGCAAAGCTGTTTCAAGAGGCGATCGAACAACTGAAAGAATTGACGCACATGCCTCTTGCGCCAGTGAAGGAAGCAAAACAGGTAGAGATCGAGCGTTTTTATCATGGCGAACGAGTGTTATTACGCCTGCGCGTCATGCCAGGTAGCAACGGCGAACAGGCAACTTTACAAGTTTTGCGCGGAGAAGCCTTAGAGTTTTATCAACAACAACAATTAGATACTTTAAGCCGCGACGCGATGGCGATCGCCAACCAGCTTCAGAAAAAGTTGCGTCAACTGCAAGAACGAGCTAGCATCGACGCTGAAGAACATGGCGAACGATACCAATCTCTCCTCGCTCTCAATCAAATCATCGAAAACGTAGAGCGGCAATTGGAACAGCTAAAGCAGTGACCTGCGTTATGAGGGAACAGGGAGCAGAGGCGCTTCAGGAGCAGGGGAGACAAGGGAGACAAGGGAGACAAGGGAGAGGGGGGAGCAATTCTAGTTCCACTAGCCACCAGTCACTAGTCACTGTCTACTGTCAATCAACCAACAACCACTAAAGAGTTGTTAGATTTATCCTAAGTCCAACAACTCACTACCATTGATGACTGAAGCTACATTAACTCAAGTTGGTAAGATTTCTAGCTTTACACCAACAATTCATTATCAAGTTGCCATGCCTCAACCAGAAAATCATCTGTTTGAGGTTGTTTTGCATTTAAGCGGTTGGAAATTGCCAGTTTTAGATCTAAAAATGCCCGTTTGGACACCAGGTTCTTACTTGGTGCGAGAATATGCTAAACATCTACAAGATTTTTCTGCCAGCGCGGGGGAACGGACTTTAGCATGGCGAAAGTTGAGTAAAAATCACTGGCAAGTAGAAACAGGCGATCGCCCTGACATTACTGTACGCTACCGCATCCATGCTAACGAGCTGTCAGTACGGACGAATCACCTCAATGCGACTCACGGCTATTTTAACGGTGCGGCTATCTTCTTTCGCCTCCCAGGACTAGAACAGCAACCGATCCAAGTCGAGATCGCACCACCAAGATCGGATTGGCGCGTCACGACTCCTCTACCAGCAGTACCAGGGCAAATTAACACGTTTACGGCGACAGATTTTGACACTTTGGTAGATAGTCCGTTTGAAATTGGCTGTCACCAATCGCATCAGTTTGAGGTGCTGGGTAAATTACACGAACTGGCGATTTGGGGTAAAGGTAATGCCGATGCTGCCAAGATGATTCCCGACATTAAAAAGATCGTCGAGGTGGAGGCAGAACTATTTGGCGGTTTACCTTATGACAAGTATATATTTTTGTTGCATTTAGCATCGCAAAATAATGGCGGTTTAGAACATAAATTCGCTTGCTCGTTGATTTATTCCCGCTTTGGATTTCGCGATCGCGAGAAGTACGAACGCTTCATGCAACTTGTCGCCCACGAATTCTTTCACCTCTGGAATGTCAAGCGGATTCGTCCGAAAGCGTTAGAGGTTTTCGATTACGATAACGAAAATTACACGCCGTCGCTGTGGTTTTGTGAAGGGACGACTAGCTATTATGATTTAGCTATTCCTTTACGGGCAGGTATTTATAACGATAAGACTTATTTGAAGAATTTGAGTAAGGAAATTACTCGCCTACAAACTACGCCAGGACGACTCGTACAACCTGCTTCTGAATCGAGCTTTGATGCTTGGATTAAGCTGTATCGTTTCGACAATAATACTAATAACTCCCAAATCTCCTATTATTTGAAAGGGGAATTAGTCTCGCTATTACTCGATTTATCCATCCGAGAAAAACATCAAAATCGGCGATCGCTAGATGATGTCATGCGTCAGATGTGGGAGCAATTCGGCAAAGATGAAATTGGTTTTACTCCCGCACAGTTAAAACAAGTGATTGAATCTGTAGCTGGAACAAATTTAGATGATTTCTTTAAACGATACGTTGATGGCACGGAAGAATTACCTTTCGATCGTTATCTCGAACCTTTTGGTTTGAAATTAGTCGTAGAAAATGAGGAATCTGTGCCTTATATAGGCATGAAAGTACAAGCAGAAAATGGAAAAGAAACAATTAAATTTGTGGAGATCGACGCACCAGCGCAGCGAGCAGGGATTAATCCTGGAGATGAATTGCTAGCAATTGACGGCTTAAAAGCAACCGCCAATAATTTGAGCGATCGCCTGCGAGATTACCAACCAGGAGATGCGATCGAAGTTACAGTTTTCCATCAAGAAGAACTATGTACTTATACTGTGACTTTAGCTGCTCCTCGTCCCAACCGCTATCAGGTTGTCCCAGTAGAAAATCCCTCTCCGACTCAAAAACAAAACTATGAGGGATGGCTTGGGAGCCGCTGTTAATATCTCCTCTTTTAAAAAAGGCTGTTTCAAAGTTCGAGCAGCCTTCTGCACTGTTACTAAGAGAATGGGTTTAAAGCCGCGTCCTTCTATGCTGGGGAGTATGTCAAAGCTATTGTAGATCGAAAGCCGACAGCACTCTACCCAATCCTGACAGTGGTAGCGGCACATTCTTGAGTTCCCTTGTTATCCTAGTTAATAAGTCTTGAGAGCAACAAACTCAAACAGCGCGGACTTAACCTGCTGTTGGTTAATAGTTATCTGTTGTCGCTAGAAGAAGACAAGAGACAGAAAAAAGACAGAACTTTTCTGAGATACGCGAAAGGCACTATTGAAGGATATATTTTTAATAATCTACTTCAGATTGTCTTATCGGAATATACATGAAGTCTTATCTCGCTGCTGCCGTTCAAATGACTAGCGTGCCTGACCTAGAGAAAAATTTGGTACAGGCTGAAGAATTGATCGAACTTGCCGTCCGTCAAGGCGCGGAGTTGGTCACCTTGCCGGAAAACTTCTCTTATTTGGGACGGGAAGAGGATAAAATTGCCCAAGCAGCAGCGATCGCATCGAAAAGCGAAAAATTTCTCCGAACTGTCGCGCAACGCTTTCAGGTAACAATTCTCGGCGGCGGATTTCCCGTACCAGTTGACGATCGCAAAGTTTACAATACAGCCTTACTGATTGGACCAAGTGGGGAAGAACTCGCCTGCTATCAAAAGGTACACTTATTTGATGTCAACTTACCCGATGGCAATACTTACCGCGAATCCAGTACTGTACAAGCTGGAATACAGTTACCAGTGGTTTATCCCTCTACAGAATTAGGTCATCTAGGGCTCTCCATTTGCTACGATGTCCGCTTTCCCGAACTCTACCGCCACTTAGCATACAAGGGAGCCGATGTGATGTTTATCCCAGCGGCTTTTACGGCATACACTGGTAAAGACCATTGGCAAATCTTGTTACAAGCTAGAGCAATTGAAAATACTTGTTATATTCTTGCTCCCGCGCAGACAGGGAAACATTACGCCCTACGTCAGTCTCACGGACATGCAATGGTTATCGATCCTTGGGGAGTTATTTTAGCCGATGCAGGCGATCGCCCAGGAGTAGCGATCGCGGAAATTAATCCCGTTCGTCTCGAACAAGTCCGCCGTCAAATGCCTTCTTTACAGCATCGGGTGTTTGTTTGAAGAGAGCGAGTAGGAGCGCACAGCTGTGCGCCCGTACAAGAGTAGTAAGATTCGATGATATTAGCCAAAAATGTAGGGTGGGCAATGCCCACCCTACGCTTGTCTCGCAACGATGTGTTGAATTACACGGTTGCAGTCTTTTTGGTGATAGCGTTCAATTCGCCCTTAGCATACTTAGCAGCAAAATCATCGGTAGAAATTTGCTTGATCTTGCTAGCGTTGCCAGCAGTGCTAAATTGCTGATAGCGATCGGCACAGACTTTTTGCATGTACTTGATGGAAGGCTTCAGGAAGTGGCGGGGGTCGAATTCCTTAGCATCTTTCGCTAGAGCTTCCCGTACCGCAGCGGTGATTGCTAAGCGGTTGTCGGTGTCGATATTTATCTTCCGCACTCCACTCTTGATTCCTTTTTGAATCTCTTCGACTGGCACGCCGTAGGTTTCAGGAATAGCCCCGCCGTACTGGTTGATTAAAGCCAGTAAGTCTTCGGGTACTGAAGAAGAACCGTGCATAACCAAGTGAGTGTTGGGCAAACGACGGTGAATTTCTTCAATTCGGCTAATAGCCAAAATTTCACCTGTTGGCTTGCGGGTAAACTTGTAAGCGCCGTGGCTGGTTCCAATTGCCACTGCTAAAGCATCTACTTGAGTTTGCTCTACGAAATCAACAGCTTGATCTGGATCTGTTAACAATTGATCGTGGGACAACTTACCCTCAAAACCATGTCCGTCTTCAGCTTCACCCATGCCAGTTTCTAAAGAACCCAAGCAACCGAGTTCGCCTTCTACGCTAACACCCAGAGCGTGAGCTACTTTTACAACTTCGCGGGTAACGTTGACATTGTATTCGTAGCTAGCTGGGGATTTAGCGTCAGCTTCTAGAGAACCATCCATCATGACGCTGGTAAAGCCATTTTTGATTGCTGAATAGCAAGTAGCAGGCTCGTTACCATGATCTTGATGCATGGCAATAGGAATATAAGGATAAGTTTCTACTGCTGCCAAAATTAGGTGACGCAGGAAATTTTCACCTGCATACTTACGAGCGCCACGAGAGGCTTGTAGAATCACGGGGCTGTCTGTTTCTTTAGCAGCCTGCATGATTGCTTGGATCTGCTCCATGTTATTCACGTTGAAAGCTGGAATGCCGTATCCATTCTCTGCCGCGTGATCCAACATCAGCCGCATTGGTACGAGCGCCATACAATGTCCTCCTAGTTTTGTTATCAGCTAGTTGCTTTGAACAAGCGTGTTTATTACGCTAATCTTAAGATAAATTTCAGATCATTACTAGAGACTTAGATTTAGAGATGAGGTAAGGTGCTGGGATACCTTCACCGCGATCGCTTGATTGCTGCTTTGGAGCCAAAGCCGATTTGTCCAGCGTTTACTGTTACTTGAACGCTAGACAAACATATCGAGTTAAAAATATGGGTCGCCTGGGATTCGAACCCAGAACTATTCGGTTAAAAGCCGAGTACTCTACCGTTGAGTTAGCGACCCTTTTGCGTTTTCGCAACTTTACTAGTTTACCAGAAGTTCCTGGATTTGTGCAAGCACTTAGTCAAAGTCACTGCATTTCGCGCCAGTTGCAAGAAAAAAATTTTCTCCCCTGCTCTCTGCTCTCTGCTCCCTGCTCCCTTTCCTGGCTAGTTGGGATACCAAAACATCCCCTTAATCCCTTCAGGATCGGTCATAAAACCCATACCCCGATAAAAATCTACCACATGGGGGTCGGCAAACAGAGTAATGTTGCTGATGTCCTCAGCACGAAGTTTTTTAATTGCGTATTTCATCAATGCCTTACCTAGCCCCTTTCCCTGAAAGCTAGGATGCACGACGACATCCCAAATAGTAGCGTTGAAGGCATGATCTGAAGTAGCACGGGCAAATCCAATTAGCCTTCGCTGAGTTCCTCGTACTTGCCACATCGACACGACGAGAAAGCTGTGCTGAATCGCTTTTTTGACCTTACGGAGAGGACGACGCGCCCAACCGACAGCATCGCAAAGTTCTTCCAACTCGTAAAGGTCGATGTTGCGATCGGTGCTAAAAACAATACTTTCACCATTTAGAGCAGAAAAGCCCATAGATTCGACGGCTTCCTCCTCTACTGGCGCTGTCTTGGTTCCGGTAGCAGTTTCAGAACCGCTAAACCAGCCTTTCCAAAAACCCATGCCAATGCAATTTATGAGATAGAAACGATATTGACTGCACGAGCTAGTATGATACTTCTAGTTTTTCTAGTTTCGCTGTTCTTACCCAAGTTCTAACGTCTACTTTCCCGCCACCCGATTCAAGCAGCAGTTTGATTGCCAAATGAATGCCGTAGTGTGAAAGGCACAGAATTAGAGTTGAAGTACAACTAGCTTACTCATAACCAGCCATTTTTAACTTTAGCACCTTAAAGGAATTAGGGGTAAGAGGCAAGAGGCAAGCGGCAAGAAGGAAACTTCTAGGGCAAGCGTTCTGTCAAAAGAAAGAAGTAAAGATAAACTCTACAACTGCTGAGGTAGCGTTAAGGCTAGGATAGAAGCATGGCAACCATAGAGATTGCGGGAGTGCGTCACGTTTACGAGTTGACTGCACCGACGACTTTTCCCCATGCTTTGGTATTCGTTCACGGTTGGCTTCTCAGCCGTGCCTACTGGCAACCTCTCATTGAAAGGCTGGCAGCAGACTATCAATGTTTATCTTACGATTTGCGCGGCTTTGGTCAATCTCACGCCATTTCTTCTCAGGAGAAGGCTGAAGCAGAGGCTCGGGATCTGGCGCTAAATAGCTCCAATGCTACAAATGGAGATGGTTCTCTCTATTCACCCACTGCTTATGCTCGCGATTTGCAATGTTTATTGCAGGAACTTAACATTTCCAGCGCTTGGTTGATCGGTCACTCCCTTGGCGGGACGATCGCGCTCTGGACGGCTCAGCAAATGCCCCAGTCCGTACAGGGGGTCATTTGCGTGAATGCTGGTGGCGGAATTTATCTGAAGGAATCTTTCGAGCAATTTCGCGCAGTTGGGACTCAGCTGGTGAAACTTCGTCCCCGTTGGTTGCCTTTATTACCGTTAGTCGATTTATGGATGACGCGGGCAAATGTCGCCAGGGCGATCGCTCGTTCTTGGGGTCGTCAGCGGATCGTCGATTTGGCGATCGCTCACCCAGAAGCAGCTCTGGGAGCGCTGCTAGACTCTACTACGGAGACTGAAATTAATCGCCTACCGCAGATCGTGTCACAGCTCCAACAGCCAGTTTATTTTCTAGCAGGTGACAAAGACAAGATTATGGAACCAAAATACGTCCGCCATCTTGCCAGTTTTCACCCTTTGTTTCAAGCCTGTGGCGAAAATGCGATCGAAATTCCTGAATGCGGACATTTGGCAATGTTAGAACAGACAGATATGGTCGCCGAGCAAATACGAGCTATAGTAACGCAGTACAAATAGTCCTCACCCCTCCAAAACAGCATGAATTGGCAGCTAGAAGAGTCAGAGTTACAGCAAATTGCCATTATCGTCTTGAGTTTAGCCGATAAGTGTCGGGGAGATAATCTCGCTCTTTTAGCCTTACTGCGACAGTTAGAGCAATTGCATCGGGAAATTCGGGATGGCTTATTTCAAGAATCTTTGCCAGATAATCGTCAAGCACTTTACGCTCTACTAAAAGACATTGAAACTACGGGCGGTTGGCCTTATATCGAACGGCTGAGAATACAACAGTTGTTGGCAAACTGGCAGTTAGAAGAGGACAAAGGAGACAACATAAGTGTCTAGTGACTAGGTATCAGGTGACTAAATTCTTCTAGCCACTGATACTAGCTGCTAGTCACTGACAACTAACGACCGATCGACTATCGACTTTTATTGCTTTTTAGCTATAGAGTCAAACACTCAAAGAAGTTTAGTAGTAAGCTTTGAGAGTATAATGTTGGTATGGATACCATAAGAGAACCCAACATAGTATAAAATTTTCTTTAAGTTAACTGAAACTATATGTAGACTTGTAACGTCTATGATTGATAACTGGGAAGTAAGCTTCCCGATTGTGGTGCATGAGGAGATGAATATGGCTGAAATTCGCGACCTAGCTCTCCAGGCAATTAAAACTGGATATCTGACATTGGAAGCTGAAGAGAAATTGCGTTATCTGATGTCACATCACTACGGACAAGAAGATTTTCTGGCTTTCATGCGATTGCAGGAAGCCGCTATGCAAGGCAGGGTTAGACAGGAATCGCGGGAGCGGCTAAAGCGAAAGCACTTGAGCGTGGCGATCGCATCACGGACGTAACTAAGTCTGGCGTAAATTATTTTTCTGAACGGGGCGAATCGTCCTCGTTATCCACTTTCCAGTCTTCGTCATTCACAAATCCCCAATCATCGTCATCGTTATTTTGAGGGCGGTTACTGGGTGGTGGTGAAGACGAATTTTGTTGTTTGTAGGGTGGGGTAAGAACGCGGTACTCGGCATCATAGACTGATTCAGTTCTACCTATACCTGAATTTTTTGGCTCGCGAGCGCTATAGGAGTAAACTGAAGCAGAGCGATCGCTCCTTTTGGGTTCATTAGGTTCGTTAGAATCGTTGCTAGCTGGGCGATTGATCTCATCGCTAGCATAGTTTTTTTGCCGCTCTTGGGGTTGACGCTGAGTGTCTTGAGGCACGTAATCCCAGTCATCATCAAGGTTGCTACTGCGTTTTCTGTCCGCAACAGCGCGATCGGTATACTCTTGGCGATCGGGAGCTTGTGTGATTGGTTCTGTATCTTCGGTAAAGTCCCAATCGTCATTAGCCGCAGTATCCCATCCATCTGAGTCATCCTGCACGGATGTTTGAGTTTGTCGCGGGGAACTACCAGTATAGCTGTAGGTATTTGTTTTAGGAGGGTCTGGCGTTTTGTTAGGATTTTTCTCTTCTGTAGCAAACCGAGTCGAAGTTTTTGCGGCTCGACGGCGCTGCTTTTTCGCTCTCGGTTGGGCAAAATAGCTAGAGATTTGAAAACAACTGGCAATGAATATCGAGGTTATTGCCCCAGCAGCAACGCTAAACAAAATCCAGATTGACAAAGGTAATGCCTGAGTTTGTCCGCCTAAAAATACCAAAGACAGTACTGGTGTCCAGTTTTGCACCAGCAGTACCGTCAGACCTCCCAGTAATATCAATAAAAGAAAGAAGCGGATGGCAGCCATAATTTTGAGGGGTAAGGGGTGAGGAGAGAGAGAAAGGGGAGAAAAGAGCTGAGGGTATCGACGCTCTAGTAGAAGCACCGTCAGCAGTCATGCGAGGCGCAAGGGAAAGGGGAGCAACTACCAACTACCAATGCGCAATTTCCTCACTCCTCACTCCTCGCTCCTTCTTATTCCCTATTATCGTCCCTGCCATCGTTCGAGTGGAATGCAGTCAATATCGAGTTGATCTAAGGTACGGGCAACGACAAAATCCACTAAGTCTTCGATTGTTTGTGGATTGTGATACCAAGCAGGGATTGCTGGCACAATTCTAGCGCCTGCCTCTGCTAGCGTGGTGAGGTTGCGGAGGTGAATCAGACTAAAGGGGGTTTCTCTAGGCACGACAATCAGCCTGCGCCCTTCTTTCAACTGGACATCAGCAGCGCGTTCGAGCAAGTCGGAACTCAAACCATTGGCAAGCTTTGCTACCGTACTCATACTACAAGGCATGACTATCATTCCCAGCGTCCGAAACGAGCCACTGGCAATGTTAGCGCCTACATCTCCCCAAGGATGACAGCGGAGTTTTCCAGAGGATTCTACCCTTGCCTGCTGTCGCCAAAATTGTTCTTGTTGCAAGGGTTCTACAGGCATCCGAAGATTTTGTTCCGCCTGCCAGACCATGTAGGTTGATTTGGAGGCAACTAGCTCGATCTCGTAGTCTGCCTCCAAGAGATATTTCACCGCTCGGACGGCATAAATTAACCCCGATGCCCCGCTGACAGCCAGGATTAGCGGTAGATTATTCCTCATCGTCAAAATACGTGTCTGAGTCGTCGCTCAAGTCGTTATCGAGGGGTGAGGTGTCCTCTAGCCGATCGCCACTAAGCATTCGATCGCCGTTGACTGTCACTAAGTCGATTTGCTGGCGGTAGTAGTCTACGCTCTTGACTTGCACGGAAACGCGATCGCCTAAACGATATGCAGCACGGTTTTTCCGTCCAAATAAAGCTTGTTGTCTGCCGCGATACTCGTACCAGTCATCTTTGAGAGAACTGACGTGGACTAAACCTTCGACTCGCAACGTTCTGCCTTTAGTGTCGGAAACTTCAATTTCCACAAAAAAGCCGTAGGACTGGACTCCGGTAATAATGCCTTCAAACACGTCGCCGATGCGCTGTTTCATCAGTTGAGCTTTTTGTAACCCAACTAAATCGTCTTCGGCTTCCTGAACTTCCTTGTCTCGCTCGTTCAACTGCGCGATCGCACCTGCGATATAAACTTCTAGCTCCTGCTGCGTTTCTGGAGGCAAGACGTTCCAACCAATTTTGCCATGAGAAGAGCTATGACGTAAATTTATGCTGTCTTTTGCCCGTGTAGTCCGGCGCTCGCGTCCTTGCTCGAATACTGTATGTAAGACTCGCTGAACTAATAGATCGGCAAACCGCCGCAAGGGTGCGTGAGAGTGGGTGTAGCCCGGTAGAGCCAAGCTAAAGTATGGCTGGAATTTACTGCTGTAAGCACTCGGCTTCAGCGTATCCCGTAACAAATAAGTCAAGACTTGTTCTGCTTGGGGCGATCGCGCAAACTGCTCGGTAAATTCTTGGTAGTCTCCTGCATGGACGGCATCTTCTCGATCTAAGCCTAGTTCTACTCCTAAGTTAGCTGCTAGCTTGATTGTTTCTTGCACGTCTTCAACATCGGGAGGCGGTTGAATGCGATAAATCGCAGGCACCCCCAAAGCGTTTAGATGCTCGGCAACAACTTGATTTGCTAATAAAAGCAACTCGGTAACCAATTCGGAGAGTTTGGGTTCTCCTTGAGTCAGGACTCCTAACCTGCCTTCGTCATAGTAGGAGTACTGACGGGGTGGTAAGTTGAGGGCAAAGCTACCTCTAGCTTGTCTTTGCTCTTGCAAGGCTTTGCTTAATACTGATAGCTGTCCGACTTTTTCCACCACTGCGGCTGGTAGTCCTAGTTCTGCGGTGCGATCGCTTAGAATGTTCTCTACAACTTCAGCATCGAGCTGGAAATCGACTTGGATCGCGCTCGGTTGAATTTCAAACTCCACAATTTGTCCGGTTGCTGCATCCAAAGTCAGCAGAACGGAAATGGCACGGCGATCGCTTTCCGGCTCGAATGCACTCCGTTGTGCCACTGCATCGGGAAATAAAGGCAGAATTTTTTCTCCCAGGTAAACGCTACTGGAACGTTTCAACCCTTCACGATCTAAAGGCGTATCTGGTTCGATAAAGTAGGCAAGATCGGCAGTATGAACTCCTAATTGCCACTGTCCCGTTGTAGTTTTTTCTAAAGTAAAAGCATTTTCAACATATGTCGGGTCGTCCGCTGACTCTCGGAAACTTAAGGTGAGGAACGGACGCAGATCGCTTCTGGTTTTGAATTCTTTGCGGCTAATTTGAGCTGGTAATTCGACCGCTGCTTCAAGCACGGATGAGGAAAAGGCGCGGGGTAGGTTGTGCTTGCACGACACCAACTCTACATCTGAGGCGGCTTCGGCATCGCTGCCTAAAACTTGTACGACTCTGCCTAAAGGAGGATATTGGGCAATGGGATAGCGGAGGATTTCTACATGTACCAAATAGTCAATCGCTTGTGCTAGGTCGTGACCGTCGGGTTGCAGTTCGATTTCAAATAGGAGGCGATCGTCTAGAGGAACAGCTCTAAAATTAGTATCTGTTTGTTTGATTCTTGCTAACAGACTTTGATTTGCCCGTTCTAAAATGAGTTGGACTTCGCCTTCGGGACTGCGACGACGGCTACCTTCTTTCGTCAGTTTCACTAAAACGCGATCGCCATTCCAAGCATTACTTAGATGACTTTCGCGAATGTAGATATCTTCCGATCCCTCAGCTTCTTGAATTGCAAAGCAAAAACCTTTACTAGAACAACGAAGTTTAGCCTCAATCGTTCCTTCTTCTCTTACCCGACGATACTTACCGTGTTCCTTAACCAAAACGCCGATTTTTTCCAGTACGTCTAGGGCAATGAATAACCTTTGAATACTACTTTCGTCTTGGTAATCTAGTTTTTTTTCTAGGGCTTTTGCTGCAACTAATTTATCACTTGTGAAATTACCTAGTAGTGTAGCGATTGAAAACTCCATGTAGCGAGCCGACCTCCGGTCAAAATATCATACTTCTTGTTGTCTGGGTTAGGCAGTCAGCTATCTCTGACTGCCTGTGGAAAATAGGCTTTTTCCTTTTACATCTACCTTTAGCCAGATCTTTACCGCTGGGCGCAACTTTGGCTTTGGTAGGGTGAAACAGTTGGGACTTCTAACAGCAGTATCTCACCCAACTCCCAAAATAACCTTTGTTACTAGGAAAGGCGAGAGGGTCGCATCATCAAGGTCTATACTCTACACAACGGATGTAGTCATGCTGCGTGCGAGTCGATCGCCTCTCACCAACGGATATATAGCCACAAATAAATCGCAGCTAGGCAGTGAGATAACGAGGATTGAAGTGTCAAAAGATGTAACACTTGTGATGCATGAGGATTTATCTGACCGAGCTGAAATACTATTTACTCAGTTTTGTTACACTCTCTTCAAAAAGTCGGTAACATTTGAGTAAGCAGCACGTCATCTACTAAAATCAGCTGTCCCCATTCTATTTTAGGAAACAAGCGACATATAGAAAAGGGGATAGGGGCTAGAGTGTTTTAGGACAAAGGAGACAAGGGAGACAAGGGAGACAAGGGAGAATTTCGATATATTCTTCTCCCACGCGACTCCTGACTTCTGACTCCTGCCTCCTGACAAATGACGTAGGGCGAAGCCCTTCCCGTAGGGTATGACAAATGACAAATGACAAAAGCTTAATTTCAGAGTTATTGACAATTTATCAGGGTAAGTTTGTCGTGCGGGTAGCGGTACAGGTTGATGGTATTGTTCGTGCTACTGGGATGGCAACAGCAGAAACGCTGGAAGCAGCAGAAGAGCGGGCGAGAGAAAGAGCGATCGCTTGTTTCAACCACGATTTTCTCACAGCAATTGCCCCAAAAACTCAAATAATTCCTGCATTACCTACGCCACCAGAAATACCTGTGGCGCAACCAGCTGCATCCTTGTCGGAACCAAGCAATTCTTCTACTCCTCCTACTCCGACTAAATCGCAGTTAGATTTTAGCCACAAGCCAGAATTAGAACCTTCTACAAAAGAACAAAAATCAACTTCCATCAATACTGGTGGTAGAGGCAAAAGTAAACCATTAGCCACCAATCCCGAACCACCACTGGAAACAGATATTTTTGGCGGAGATTTTGCTGCTGATTTATTCGCTGCTAGTAGCAGTAAATTGCCTTTATCTCAAGACAGTCATGAGAGCGCAGATTTATCCTCTCATGATGAATCTCTAGCGATCGCAGATGATATAACAAGAGAAGAAACTCAATCCTCTGCGGACTTAGCTACGGAATTACAAAAGATTGAGGTCAAACTCAAGGAGGCAAAGCTGAAGGCAAACGACGAGCGCGAATGTTTGGAAACTAACTACGGTAAAGGGTCGCGCTACGAGTTAACAGCCCTACAAGCACGGGACTTCAATCGCTATTTGGAGTTATACACTCAAACAACTCAAGCCGTCAAAGAGCTACAGGAATTTGGATGGGATGCTAAAGAAGGTCCTAAATACCTGCAAGCAGAATATAGTAAGAATAAGCGGCATCAATTGACCGAGCGGGAATTACAGGGATTTTTGGACTATTTGCAAACCGAACGCGATCGCATTGATACATCGCATTGAGATAAAGTGTGAAGCCAGCAGTCGTAGGGGCGGGTTTAGCAAATAGATGGACAACCGAAGCAGTTTTTCTTTGGTCAAAACCCGCCCTTACACAATCCATTGTGAATTGAATTGTCTTCCCTATTAGCCAACTGCCGCCATCGGTCGTCTACCAACAGCTTTCTTGTCGATAACTTGATCGATCAAACCATAATCCATCGCTTCTTGGGGCGACATAAAGAAATCTCGCTCTGTATCTTGCTCGATCCTTTCTAGCGGTTGACCTGTATGTTCGGCTAAATGCTCGTTCAACTTCCGCTTGTGATACAAGATTTCTTTAGCTTGAATTTCAATATCAGTGGCTTGTCCCTGTGCGCCACCGAGAGGTTGATGGATCATGATACGCGAATTTGGCAGGCTCATGCGCTTTCCTTTCGTGCCAGCACTGAGTAGAAAAGCCCCCATACTGGCTGCTAATCCCGTACATATAGTACAAACATCGGGGCGAATGTGCTTCATCGTATCAAAAATACCCATTCCCGCCGTCACCGAGCCACCAGGAGAGTTGATATAGAGATAGATGTCTTTCTCGCCATCCTCAGCATCCAAATACAACAACTGGGCAACAATCAAATTAGCCAAGTTAGAATCAATGGCTTGTCCTAGAAAGATAATCCGTTCCCGCAGCAAGCGAGAGTAGATATCAAAAGCGCGTTCCCCGCGTCCAGATTGTTCGATAACAATAGGAATCATTCGGTTAGTCTGTTGTGAGTTTTCTTCATTTTATCTATTTGTCATTGGTCATTGGTCATTGGTTGACGGTTGACAGTTGACGGTTGACGGTTGACGGTTGACGGTTGACAGTTGGCGGTTGGCGGTTGACGGTTGACGGTTGGCGGTTGACGGTTGACGGTTGGCGGTTGACGGTTGACGGTTGACTGATAACTGATAACTGATAACCGATCGCTGATAACTGATAACTGCTCGCGATAGACTGGCAGTGAAGGCAACCACAATTTAACCATGACTAATCGTCTGGCTCAAACTCAAAGCCTCTATCTCCGCAAGCACGCTGAAAATCCGATTGACTGGTGGTTTTGGTGTGATGAGGCTTTGGCAAAGGCAAAAGCAGAAAATAAGCCAATCTTTCTGTCGATTGGTTATTCTAGCTGTCACTGGTGTACGGTCATGGAGGGAGAAGCTTTTTCCGATCTTGCCGTGGCAGAATACTTGAATGCTAACTTTTTGCCAATCAAGGTAGACCGAGAAGAACGTCCCGATATTGACAGTATCTACATGCAAGCCTTGCAGATGATGACTGGTCAAGGAGGTTGGCCTTTAAATATCTTTCTCGCACCGGAAGATTTAGTCCCGTTCTATGGTGGAACTTATTTTCCCTTAGAACCGCGCTACGGTAGACCAGGATTTTTACAAGTTTTGCAAGCGCTGCGCCGTTATTACGATACCGAAAAACAGGACTTGCGATCGCGCCAGGAAGCGATTCTTGAAGCTATTCAACAAGCGGCTATTCTCCCCAATACCCAGCCTTTAGATAGCGAACTGTTGCGCCAAGGAATTGAAACTAGTACGGGAATTATTACAGGTGGCGACTACGGAACTAAGTTTCCCATGATTCCCTATGCTGACTTGGCTTTACGGGGGTGGCGTTTCTATCCTGTCTGGAAAGATAATTTTCGCTACAATCTCCCAGAGTCTTGTACTCAGCGGGGTATCGATCTAGCGTTGGGTGGAATTTACGACCATGTTGGGGGTGGTTTCCATCGCTACACCGTCGATCCAACTTGGACAGTCCCTCACTTTGAAAAGATGCTCTACGATAATGGGCAAATTGTCGAGTATTTAGCAAATTTGTGGAGTGCGGGAGTACGAGAACCAGCTTTTGAAAGGGCGATCGCGCTGAGTGTAAAATGGTTGGAACGAGAAATGACGGCTCCTGAAGGTTGTTTTTATGCCGCTCAGGATGCTGATAGTTTTATACACCCAGAAGAGGCAGAGCCAGAGGAAGGAGCGTTTTACGTTTGGAGTTACAGCGAATTAGAAAATATCCTGACTTCAGAAGAATTAACTGCAATCCAAGTAGAATTTACCGTCACTCCCCAAGGCAATTTTGAAGGCAAAAATGTTTTGCAACGCTGTCAAATTGGTAGTTTAAGCGAGACAGTAGAATCAGCTTTGAAAAAACTATTTCAAGTGCGTTATGGTTCTACAGTTGAAGAATTAGAAATTTTTTCACCTGCTAGGAATAACCAAGAAGCAAAAAATCAGACTTGGGCGGGGAGAATTCCTGCTGTCACCGATACCAAAATGATTGTTGCCTGGAATAGTTTGATGATTTCAGGTTTAGCAAGAGCTGCTGTCGTATTCCAACAAGATGATTATTTAGATTTGGCTGTTCGTGCAGCAAATTTCATTTTAGAAAATCAGTGGGTAGATGGGCGGTTTCATCGCCTGAATTATGATGGTAAGGCTGCTGTCATGGCGCAGTCGGAAGATTACGCCCAATTTATTAAAGCATTGTTGGATTTACATCAGGCTGAACTAGGGAGTCGGGAGTCGGGAGTCGGGAGTCGGGAAAGTGCTGTTTCCCTCACTCCTCACTCCTCACTCCTCGCCCCTCACAATTGGTTAGAAAAAGCGATCGCAGTTCAAGCAGAGTTTGATGAATTTTTGTGGAGTGTAGAACTAGGAGGTTATTTCAATACCGCTAAAGATGCGAGTCAGGAGTTAATTGTTAGAGAACGCAGCTACACGGATAATGCGACTCCGGCGGCGAATGGAGTGGCGATCGCTAATCTCGTACGGTTAGCTTTGCTGACAGAAGATCTTACCTATCTCGATCGCGCCGAGCAAGGTTTACAGGCTTTTAGTAGCGCTATGCATCAACACCCACAAGCTTGTCCCAGTTTATTCACTGCTTTTGATTGGTATTCTCACTGTACGACGATTCGGACTTCAAAAGCGCAAATTGAGACATTTTTAAGTCAATATCTTCCTGCTGTCGTGCTGACCCAAGCAGATAACTTACCGGATTCCAGTGTTGGGTTAGTGTGTAAAGGTTTGACTTGTCTTGCACCTGCTGAAACTCTAGAAAAGATGCAGGAACAGATTCAGCAAAGTCAGATGAGGACGCTTTAGGCGAAAGCAATGGGCGAATGAAATTCGCGACTACACAAACCAAGTCCGCCTGCGCGGAATCACTCGAGTAAAAGATTTACAACCCGCATCTGCGGGTTTTATCTGTATAGACGCGATTTCCAATCGCCTAGCTTAATAGAATATAATTTCGTTTCTTTAGGAGATATACTTCCTCTGCCATACTATAGATGGGGTTCTAAATAGTGCATTAGTACTATTTAGCCAGTGGTAGGGAAGAGTTTCAAATCAATGTCTTACGAGCCGCTACACCATAAATATCGCCCTCAGACTTTTGCCGATTTGGTAGGTCAAGAGGCGATCGCGACTACATTAACTCATGCGATCGAGCGACAGAAAATCGCCCCTGCCTATTTATTTACGGGTCCGAGGGGGACGGGAAAAACTTCTAGCGCTCGGATTTTAGCAAAATCGCTGAACTGCCTCAATAGCAACAAACCAACAGCTCAACCCTGCGGTGTCTGTGTCGTGTGTCAAGGAGTTGCTAAAGGTGCGACTCTAGATGTGATTGAAATCGATGCTGCCAGTAACACGGGGGTAGATAATGTTAGAGAATTGATCGAACGCGCCCAATTTGCCCCCGTCCAGTGTCGTTACAAAGTGTACGCGATCGACGAATGCCACATGCTCAGTACGGCGGCGTTTAATGCCCTACTAAAAACATTAGAGGAGCCGCCAGCACATGTCGTATTTGTCCTAGCTACCACCGATCCCCAACGAGTCTTACCAACAATTATTTCGCGCTGCCAAAGGTTTGATTTTCGCCGCATTCCTCTAGACGCGATGATAGGGCATTTAAGCGCGATCGCAGCTAAAGAAAGCATTGATATTACCCCAGAAGCCATACATTTAGTTGCATCCTTTGCGCAGGGAGGGTTGCGGGATGCCGAAAGTTTACTCGATCAGTTGAGCTTATTCGCTGGGGTCATAACTGTAGAGCGAATTTGGGATTTAGTTGGTTCTGTAGCCGAGCCGGACTTGCTAGAAATTTTACAGGCGATCGCACAGAACCAACCAGAAGCATTGCTCGATGCCGTGCGTCGAATTATGGATCGGGGTAGAGAACCGTTGACGCTGCTGCAAAACTTGGCAGGTTTCTATCGCGATTTGCTTGTGGCTAAAACCGCTCCCAACCGTAACGATCTCATCGCCGTTACTCCTGGAACATGGGATGCGCTTTGCACGCAAGCTAAAGCTTGGGATATTTCTAATATCTTGGTAGGACAACAGCACTTAGCTAAAAGTGAAGCCCAAATCAAAAATACAACCCAGCCCCGCTTATGGCTAGAAGTCAGCTTATTGGGATTGTTGCCATCTGCTTCACTTAGGGAGCAGAGAGCAGGGAAGCGGGCAGAGGGCGAGGTTTCCTCGCCATCGGAGCCGCGTAGCAGGGAGCAGTTAATCAGATCGTCGCTTTCTCCTACACCTTCGGGAGTCGGGAGTCGTAGAGGCGGGTTTAGCGAAAGCTTGACAGATGAGGCAACAAACCTTGGTTCAAAACCCGCCCGTACAGAAGTTGGGAGCGAGCAAGCAGAGGCGCAGAGGTGCAGAGTTGCAGAAGGAGAGAAGAGAGCTGGGGGAGTTGGGGAGGCTGGGGAAGCTGGGGGAGAAAAAACAACCGTCAACTGTCAACCGTCAACCAACAACCAACAACCAACAACCAACAACCAAGAATCCTCAATTCCGACTTCCGAATTCCAAACTCCAAATTCTTCTAATGAGGAAGTTTGGCTTCAGGTACTTGCTTGCTTGCAACCGCACTCGACTCAAGCATTGCTCAAGCAAATGGGACGATTAATTCAATTTGAAGCTGGTATTGCCCGGATTGGCATGAAATCTCCAGCTTGGCGCGATCGCGCTAAGGCTTACGTGCCAAATATTAAAGCTGCTTTTCTCTCGGCATTCGGACAAGAAGTCCAGGTACAGCTAGAATTAGCCACAATGTCGAAGGAGGTTCGCGAAACAACCTTGACTGTAGCTAAGATTGTTCCAGCTAATAGTATCGCACTTGAAACGAAAAACAATCATACGAATGGCACTGCTCCCGCGATCGAGAAACCGATTGGTATAGGTGTAACTCAGCCAGATGCTCCAGTTTCAAGCACCCAACCAGCAACCTCTTTTCAAGATGGCACTGCTAAAACACCACTCTCAGCAGCCGCAACTGGAGATCCGGTAGCTCCCATGACTTCCACTCCAGTCGGACAACTGGAAATTAGCGAGTTTGATATTGTAGTTCAACGCTTTGCTAAATCTTTCAATGGTGAGGCGATCGGTGACAGTACAGAATTTACGTCGTCTACAGACATAAGCAGTATCTCATCTGCCACCGTTCCAGAGTGGGAAGATAGTGATACTGCCGAAGACTCCGATCTTGATTTTTGACGATCTGATAATGGTTGATAGTGAATTGTTCGTTGCTGTTAACTACTAACTATTAACTATTAACCATTAACTATCAACAAACAACCAAATCCTAACTATTAACTATTAACCATTAACTATCAACAAACAACCAAATCCTAACTCTTACCCCGATGAACAGTTTTAACCCATTTCAATCGTTTGGGGCGGACTGACATTCTCGCAGTGATACTAGGCATCACCACTAACCAGTGAAACATATAAATAGTACCGCGCATGGTTTGAAGTAGCACCATCAACAGCGTTGATAAACGCAGCTTTCCATCTGGATGAAACCGCTTTAGCCCTTGATACATCCACAACATAGACATTGACATGGCTAAACCTGTCAGCGGGCTAAACACAGGCAAACGATTACGAGCGATCGCCATGAATAAGTCGGGAACCTGGGCAGCGGGTAATAAGTACTGAATCAGCAGATACATGAACATGTCAAAGGTTTTTTGCGTTCCCATGCGGTTGCTCAGGATCGGTCGCCAGTAGTCTAAGTATCGCTGATAGCCGCCTTCTGCCCAACGATTACGCTGATGCCATAGGGCAAGTGCTGTCGTTACACCTTCTTCCTGCACTGCTGGATAAGGTAGGAACTCAATCTCCCACCGATCTAAGTGCAAGCGGAATGTCAAATCGAGGTCATCGGTGATTGTCTCCTCATTCCAGCCACCGCAGTGCTGTAAAGCCGCACGACGGACGAATTGACCGTTCCCCCGTAGTTCACCTAATCCGCCGACTGCCAGTCGTTGCTGCTGCACGTAGGCATCCAAAGCCATTTCAGCTTGCTGTCCTAGCGTCCAGAAATTTTCGCTGGCATTGGCGATCGCTTTGCGTACCTGTACGGCTCCTACCTTTTTTTCTGCAAATAGAGGTAGAACTTGTTTGAGTAGGTCGGGAGTCACGCGAGCATCAGCATCGAATACTGCCAAAATTTCGCCTTTCGTCAGCGGCAAGACTTGATTTAGCGCTCCTGACTTGCCACCAGTCGCTCCAGTCTGGCGATGCAATACTCTCAAGCAGTCGTATTCCTGCTCCAGTTGTGATAGTATTTTTGGCGTGTTGTCGGTGCTATCATCGTCTATCACCCAAACTTCGTACTTGTCATTTGGATAATCTTGATTGCAAAGTATCTTGACAAGATTGCCGATTACTGCTTCTTCGTTCTTGGCTGCCACAAGCAGGGAAATAAAAGGAGCCGTTGCCAGTGCTTCATCACTAACTAATTCTGCCTGCTGGCGCGGTCGAGCTAAGACTATCCGCAGGGCATGAATCCCAAACAACGTAGTTAGACCAAGTACAAACCATGCTCCCCAAGAAACTAAATGCAGGGCAATAGTACTGCTCCAGATCGTAACTAAAACAACTGCGGCTTTGCGCCTGCGACCTTGGAACAGAGATGGCAGCGACGTTGCTGGCAACGTTTCTACAGATTCTTCTGCATCTGACAGGTCTGACAAGAAAGCGCTCAGTGCGTCTAGTTCGTCATATGAATCATTTTCAGACCATGAATTGGCTGGCATAGGTCACTACTCGATCGAACACCAGTAATTGTTTGCGCCATCAGTGGCTTTGCAGTCTTATTGTATCTGACATTTATACCCATCTCGGCATTTCACCTCTTCGCCCCGACTTCCAACCCATGTCACCCCGCTCTGGATACACCTTACCAGTATTCGCTTGTGCTGCGGCTGTAGCAGCTTTACAGCAGATCAAACACGGGCGATCGCTCGATCGTGTTTCAATCGACTTGCTCGAACCACCTGAAATTGTCGAAATTGCGATCGAACAAGTAGCCGAACTTAAGCCAGGGATCGCTTTAGCAATTACCAGTAGCGATCCAGGAGATAATTTGGATATCACGCGAAATACGCCGATCTGGGCATTGGTAGAATTGGGAGTCGAAATTGTAGGGGCGGGTTTAGCAAAAGATTCACAGCCAAAGCAAGATCTCTTGGGTCGAAACCCGCCCGTACCGGAGTCAGAAGTCGGGACAGATTCACCAGCCATCACGCCAAACCTGCCCATTTCAAAGATAATCGGGACGCAGGATGATGCACCCAGAATTACAATCGTTGGCGGCGCAGGAATCGGAAGGATAGTCAATGATTCTTCAATTCCGAATTCCAAATTCCGAATTCCGAATTCTCCTACCAAGCCTGCAATTTACGCCTATGCCCAAAGATTGTTATACGCTAACTTAGAGCGATCGCTCGCCCCAGGGGAAACAATTGAGGTTACAATCATCCTCCCAGAAGGCAGAAAACTTGCAGAGCGTACTTCTAATGCTGCTTTTGGCGTAGTAGATGGACTCTCTTTATTGGGGACGACAGGGATCTCTCAACCTTTGAGCGCCCCAGGACAGTTAGATATCTGTCGCGAACAATTACAAACAAAAGCACGACAGTTTGAGAGTTTAGTTTTTTGTGTGGGAGAAAATGGTCTAGACTTAGCGCCTCAACTGGGGATCGATCGCGAACGGTTAGTTAAAACAGCTAATTGGCTAGGTTCTCTCTTAGTAGAGGCGGGATTGCAGGGAGTCAAAGAAATTTTGTTGTTTGGCTATCATGGCAAGCTGCTGAAACTCGCAGGTGGCATTTTTCATACGCACCACCACCTAGCTGACGGACGGCGCGAGATCCTGACAGCGCACTGTGCCAATCTAGGCTTACCGACAAACGTGCTTCAGGCAATTTTTGCTTGTCCGACAGCAGAAGCCGCGCTGGAATATTTACGGGAATTGGATGTGAGCGAAAACAGCGACTGGGTAAGTCGAGTTTATGAAACGATCGCCTCAGAAATCGATCGACGTTCTCAGGAATATATCTACAACTACAGCGATCGCCAAGTTAGTGTTGGTACAGTTCTGTTTGACCGCGATCGGCAAATTTTAGTCAAAAGCGAAACTGCTACTACCATCCTGGATCGCTTGTGTTAACTTAATAAGAATAAACGTTTAAAGATAGCAATAAATACAGTTTTAGTATCCCTCATTAGATAGGGATATATTTTTTAGATTTGTCATCGAGAGCTTCATCTCTTAGAGCAACCTTTCTCATCCAGCAGGACTTCCAGCAGTGACAATACAAACAGAAATGCCGCCACAGGATGCGTCACTCAGGCGGCTCGATCGGCAAACGATCGTGATTCTTGACTTCGGCTCTCAATATTCGGAATTGATTGCTCGTCGAATTCGCGAGACGCAAGTTTATTCAGAAGTGATCTCCTATCGCACCAGCGCCGAACAACTGCGGCTACTCAATCCCAAAGGAATTATCCTTTCAGGGGGACCCAATTCCGTGTATGACAAAGGCGCTCCGCAGTGCGATCCCGCAATTTGGCATTTGGGTATCCCCATCCTTGGTGTGTGCTATGGAATGCAGCTGATGGTCAATCAGTTAGGCGGACAAGTGGTTCGCGCCGAACGGGGAGAGTATGGTAAAGCAGCCTTGTGTATAGACGATCCTACGGACTTGCTGACCAACGTAGAAGATGGGACGACCATGTGGATGAGCCACGGGGATTCCTGCGTCAAGCTACCGGAAGGGTTTGAAATTCTCGCCCATACAGAAAATACTAGCTGTGCGGCGATCGCCGAACACAATACAAAGCTTTACGGCGTGCAGTTTCATCCAGAAGTCGTCCACTCAATCGGTGGTCTAGCATTAATTCGCAATTTTGTCTACCACATTTGCGACTGCGAACCAACTTGGACGACAGCGGCTTTTGTTGAAGAGTCAGTGCGCGAAGTCCGGGCGAAAGTCGGTGATAAGCGGGTGTTATTGGCGCTTTCGGGTGGTGTAGACTCCTCTACCCTGGCTTTTCTCTTACATCGGGCGATCGGAGACAAACTGACTTGTGTATTCATCGATCAAGGCTTTATGCGCAAGCACGAACCGGAACGGTTGGTGAAGTTGTTTCGAGAACAGTTTCACATTCCGGTAGAGTATGTTAATGCTAGCGATCGCTTTTTAGCGGCGATCGCAGGTGTTACCGATCCCGAAGAAAAACGCCGTCGGATCGGACATGAATTCATTAGCACGTTTGAAGAGAGTTCCAAGCGTCTCGGACCCTTCGACTACCTAGCTCAAGGAACGCTTTACCCAGACGTAATCGAATCTGCCGATACCAACGTCGATCCCAAAACAGGCGAACGTGTCGCAGTGAAGATCAAGAGTCATCACAACGTCGGTGGTTTACCCAAAGACTTGAGATTCAAACTCGTCGAACCCCTCCGCAAACTCTTCAAAGACGAAGTACGTAAAGTCGGACGGGCGATCGGCTTACCGGAAGAAATCGTTCAGCGCCAGCCATTTCCTGGTCCTGGCTTAGCAATTCGGATTATTGGTGAAGTCACAGCCGAACGGTTGGAAATTCTTCGCGATGCAGATCTGATCGTCCGTCAAGAGATCAATCGCCAGGGTTTATACAATGACGTATGGCAAGCCTTTGCAGTCCTTTTACCAATTCGTAGCGTTGGTGTCATGGGCGACCAGAGAACTTATGCTTATCCAATTGTTCTACGTCTCGTTACCAGCGAAGATGGGATGACGGCAGATTGGGCAAGAGTTCCTTACGATTTATTGGAATTAATTTCTAACCGGATTGTGAATGAAGTCAAGGGCGTAAATCGTGTTGTTTACGATATTACTTCTAAGCCACCTGGAACCATCGAATGGGAATAGGTTGAGATTGTGAATATAGAATTCCATCTCAAAGAAATCTTGACTAGGTTAGAAACTAAAGTTGACAAGATTTCTGAAGATGTTAGCGATATCAAAACAAATCTAGTCAGAGTGGAAGCAGAACTCAAAGGCGATCTAGTCAGAGTGGAAGCAGAACTCAAAGGCGAAATTCGGGTCTTGGATGAAAAAATAGACGGTATTGCCAAGCGGGTTGATACCCAGGAGTTTATCAATCGAGGAGTAGTAATTGGACTGGTGCTAGCAATTTTAGGAGGGTTTGCCAAAATCTTTGGTTTTGTTTCCTAAGAGTCTGGGCGAATAGAATTCGCGGCTAAACAAACCAAGTCCGCCTGCGCGGACTGCTTTTAAACCCGCGCAGGCGGGTTTCGTCTGTATAGCTGCGATTTCAATCGCTCAGTTCGATTCTGTTGTATTAATTCCAATATCGGATATTGCTGACGCAAAAAAAGCGATCGCTAGCCTTTACCTTTTTGACTGTTGTACGGGCGGGTTTAGCAGATCGATTCACCGCTTTGACGACAAATTTTTACTCAAAACCCGCCCCTACCTTTGACTGTTGTACGGGCGGGTTTAGCAGATAGATTCACAGCTAGAACCAGAAATTTTTAGTCAAAACCCACCCCTACTTTTGACTTTTGCTCTACCAACTGACTCACATAGCGATCGCCCCAATCGCGCATCATTAGTAAAATTGGTTCTAAACTGCGACCAAATTCGGTTAAAGAGTATTCTACTTTCGGTGGCACTTCAGCATAAACAGTACGCTTAACCACACCATCTTTTTCTAATTCGCGTAACTGCAAAGTCAACATTCTTTGAGTGCAACCTTGTACTAAACGTTGAAGTTCGTTAAAACGTTTGGTTCCCTCCATTAGATGAAACAGAATCACGCCTTTCCAGCGACCACCAATCACATCTAATGTTGCTTCTACAGAACAACCGTAGCGATAATCGTATTGTCTGCTTTGCATAGACTGCCTCTAATAGGATAAATTTTGATACTACCGCACAAATTTAATACTACTCTACAAAAATGTGCGTACTTGTCAATTCTTAATTTAGCTTAGAAACTTAAATTATAGGTTTTTGATCGCAACTATTTGAACGAAGCGCAATTAAAAGTAAAGTAGCGCTTTTGTTTCAGATTTCTGTTAGTTATTTGTCACGTTCTAATCGACTATTTAGGTCGTCTCGACCTATTATTTTGTGCTGTTCGCTAACAAATTGGAGACATTTATGAAAGCTTATGAAATCCAGAACGACAAGCCAGAATTGGATGCTTTAACATTAGTAGAACGTCCGCAGCCGCAACCCAAAGCCGGACAAGTTTTGGTCAAAATGAAGGCTGCATCGCTCAATTATCGAGATTTACTCGTTGCAAAAGGGACTTATGGTTCCCCATCAGTTAATCCAATAGTGCCACTGTCTGACGGTGCGGGAGAAGTTGTTGCTGTGGGAGAAAGTGTGACGCGAGTAAAGGTGGGCGATCGCGTTGCAGGCATTTTCATGCAATCATTCATATCAGGGGAATTGACACTAGAAAAAGCGAATTCTGCCCTTGGTGGTGCGATCGATGGTGTATTAGCAGAGTACGTTGTCTTTGACGAACAGGGAGTTGTCAAAATTCCCGCACACCTATCTTATGAAGAAGCTGCAACTTTACCTTGTGCTGCTGTTACAGCTTGGAACGCAATGATAGCAGAGGGACAGCTTAAGGCAGGTGATACCGTGCTGCTACAAGGAACCGGAGGCGTATCGCTGTTTGGTTTGCAATTCGCCAAGATGATGGGCGCACGGGTTATTCTAACTAGCAGTAGTGATGAGAAATTAGACCGTGCCATGCAGCTAGGTGCAGATGTAGGCATTAATTACAAAACTACACCCGACTGGGATGAAAAAGTCGAGAAATTGACGGATGGTAGGGGTGTAGATTTGGTTGTAGAAGTTGGGGGATCGGGAACGCTGTCAAAATCTCTTCGTGCCGTGCGCTACGGTGGTAAAGTGGCTACGATCGGCGTGCTTACAGGTATGATGGGAAATGTCAGCACTGGTTCAATCCTGTTCAAACATATCCGAGTCCAAGGTATTTATGTAGGCTCTCGCGATTTATTTGAAGACATGAATCGCGGTATTAGCCTGCACGAAATAAAACCAATTATAGATCGAGTCTTTCCATTCCACGAAACCAGAGCAGCACTAACCTACCTCGAAAGCGGCGCACACTTCGGTAAAGTTTGTATAAGCCTGTAAGAATTAAACGGATCCTAGAGGACTCGAACCTCTGACTTACCGATTAGAAATCGGTTGTTCTATCCACTGAACTAAGGATCCAGAAACTAAGCCAAGGTAGAACATTGCTACCCTAACAAAAAGTAAGCTGCACTTACATTAGAAGTGAGCTTACATATCCTATCAAAAAATTGGTCAATTGTGGATGACTATCCAAAAGTCGAGCTATTCCAGCCCCACATATAACCTTTCGCGTCGTTGAATTCAATATAGATGCGGTTTTTGTCTACACCTAACGCTTGGTTAATCTGCTGGCAAAAGTCCTGACTCATTGCCTTGGTTTGTTCTGGCTTCATCGTTCCGACGCTTTTTACTTCTATGTAGCAAACTGGATCTAACGTTCCAGCAAAAGTCATCGGTACATCAGGTTCAAACGCCGTCATCACGTATGATTCTGGTTTACCCGTATGCTTTGCCAACATAGAAGATAGGCTTTTCAGCAAAGCTTCCACATCAGATTCAACAGGAGTCGCGATCGAAGTTTGAACTTTAATTAATGGCATAGTTATCAGTTGTCAGTTGTCAGTTATCAGTTATCAGTTATCAGTTGCCAGTTGTCAGTTAATTCAGACTTCCGACTTTTGACTTTTGACTTCTTCCCTAGCCTCCATACTGCCAGCCGGTTGTCTCTAAGCGCAGCGAGTCTCCTTCGCGGTGAACGCCAGCAGCGATGACTTCGCCAACATAAACTGTATGGTCGCCTTTTTCCACTGCACCGACAACTTGACATTCAACGTAGCCTAAAGAGTCAGTCAGGATCGGACACCCCGTTTCGCCGATATAAAACTCGATATCGTCGAATTTGTTGCCTACTCGTCGTTGGGGTTGAAAGAATTTTTGGGCTATATCTTTTTGTTCGGCATCGAGAAAACTGATTGCAAATACCCCACTGGTTTTGATCATCTCGTGGGATTTGGAGTCTTGTTTGACACAATTGACTATTAAAGGTGGTTTAAAAGAAGCCTGCATGATCCAGCTAGCGGTGAAGCCATTGACATCTTCTCCATCCTTCACACCACATACATAAAGTCCGTGCGGAATTTTCCGCAGCATGGTTTTCTTGGCTTGTTCGTCTAGCAAGGTGCGTTCTCCTCAAAATTTGTGTTTACTTAAATTGCTAAGTAAATCTTATCGAACCGCAGGGGACAGTTATCAGTTATCAGTGACTGTAATTATGGATTGAGTTTTTGCTTAGGGCGAAACAGGTGGGTGTGTTCGGGATGGTAGAGGCGAGATCTTGCCGTGACTTCTCCTAATGCGGGGCTGATAACATAAAGAGTAGTACGAATTAGCTGTTCTTTGTGGGTGGTCTCTGCCATTTTGTCAAGGGTGGTGACACAAATCTTTTCGTCTTCCCAACCCAAGCGAAAACAAATTGCTACAGGAGTTTCTGGCGGGTAGTGTGCTAATAATTGACTTTGAGCCGATTCTACATGACGGGCAGCGAGGTAGAGGCAAAGACTAGCTTGATGAGCAGCGAGGGATGCTAATTCTTCTCTTTCTGGGACTTGCGTGCGTCCGCTGATACGGCAGAGAATGATTGTCTGTACGAGTCCGGGGACGGTTAATTCAACGTTGAGTTTGGCAGCAGCGGCTTGAAAGGCACTGATCCCAGGAATGACTTCAAAGGGAATCTCGGCGGCGGCGAGGGCGTGCATTTGTTCGTGGATGGCGCTGTAGAGACTCGGATCGCCAGATTGGAGGCGGATTACGGATTTATGCGATCGCACCCTTTCCACCATCACGGGTAAAATATCCTCTAAGGTTTTATTTGCCGTATGGATAATTTCTGCCTCTGGACGGCACATTTGTAAGATTTGTCGCGGCACGAGAGAGTCGGCATAAAGAATGACATCTCCCTGCATTAAAAGTTTTTGGGCTTTAACGGTCAAAAGTTCTGGATCGCCTGGTCCTGCCCCTACAATGTATACTCCGGGGGCGAGGGAAGGAATTGATTCGCGATTTAACTCGATAGTAGATTCAGAAGTAGAGTTAGACATAGGCGATCGCGCTTGATTTGTGTATAGCCATCTTAGACAATTTGTAAATCTCGCGCTTTCACAGTCAACCGTCAACCGTCAACTGCTCTCATAATCGCAGATTTAAGATTTTCTCCAAATTTTCACATTCTTTTCCGAAGTCGAGTCACTTCACGATGAAGATACCTATTGGTAGATGCTGCATCATAAGTAAGCCCTAAATTCAGCCCTTAGGGCTTTTTTTTGACATTCAACGCTTGGAGACTTCCATCCTTGGTTCTGGTGCTGTAACTGGAGGCGCAACATCTGGTAACGAACGGCGATAAAGATACAACCAAGCCAGCCCAAGTAACCCGAGGGCAACTCCTACTAGACTCACCATTTGAGCCATCCGCAACGGTCCTAGCATTAAACTATCGGTACGCAATCCTTCAATCCAAAAGCGCCCTAAGCTATAAGCCACCATGTAGATTAAAAATAGCGTGCCAGTTTTCAACCGCAATCCCCGTAAGCTGCGGAAAAATAAATACATTAAGATCCCAAAGACCATCAAATTCCATAGCGATTCGTAGAGAAATGTGGGATGAAAGTATTCAAAATTTCCGTATCCCGGCGGACGGTTGCTAGGAGGAATATAGAGTTTCCAAGGTAAATTTGTAGGGCTGCCAAAGGCTTCAGAATTGAAAAAATTTCCCCACCGTCCGATCGCCTGCCCTAAAATCAGCGAAGGAGCAATCAGATCGGCTACTTGCCAAAAAGAAATCTTGCGTAACCGACAAAAGATTAAAGCTGCGATAACTCCACCTAAGATTGCACCATGAATGGCAATTCCCCCCTCCCAGATCGCAAAAATCTTACCTGGATTATTCGCGTAGTTCGACCACTCAAATAATACGTAGTACAAACGGGCAGCAGGAATCGCTCCCACAACTAACCAAATCGCTACATCGCCAATAATGTCGGGGTTGACGTGACGGCGTTTAGCTAGGTATTGCGACAGGGTGACTCCAATCAAGACTGCCGAAGCAATCAGCAAACCATACCATCGGAGCGTGAAAGGACCAATTTGTACCAAAATGGGTCCAGGAGAAGCAAATTGCCATGCCAAAGGCAAGTCAGGAATCGCAGGTAACATTGGAATTATATGTTTGAGGATGTTTTGCCCGTGCTGTTGCACAGGCTACAGAATCCATTCTATCTAGCTAGTCAACACCCAATTTACCAGAGTTCGTACGCCGAAACCTGTTGCTCCAGGGTTGTTATAGCCATTTTCCTTGTCCGTCCAGACAGGACCAGCTACATCTAAATGTACCCAAGGAGTTTCTTTGACAAATTGTTTGAGAAATAGGGCAGCAGTAATCGAACCACCAGCGCGGGGACCCGTATTTTTCATATCAGCAATCCCAGACTTCAATCCCTCAAAATATTTCTCTTCCATAGGTAGCCGCCAGAACTTTTCCCCTGCGGTTTGGGCAGCAGCTTGGATTTCATTCGCTAAATCATCGTGGGGAGTAAATAATCCCGCAATCTCGTCTCCCAAGGCGACAATGCAAGCACCAGTCAAGGTAGCAAGATCGACGATCGCATCCACGCCTAATTTTTCGGCAAACACTAGCGCATCTGCTAAGGTTAAGCGTCCTTCAGCATCGGTATTGTTAACTTCAATTGTCTTGCCGTTGGAAGCCTTAAGGATATCGCCAGGGTGCATGGCACGACCGCTGATCATGTTCTCGGTGGCGGCGCTAATAAAATGAACCTCGACATCGGGCTTCAATTGGGCGATCGCTTTAGCTGCCCCTAGAGTCGCCGCAGCGCCACCCATGTCCATTTTCATCGTTTCAATCCCGCTGCCAGCACCCTTGATGTTCAAACCGCCAGAATCGAAGGTTAAGCCTTTACCGATAATCGCCAGCTTGCGCTTAGGCGTACCATCGGGTTTGTAGGTTAAGTGGATGAATTTGGGAGGCAACTCCGAAGCTTGGGCAACACCTAAAAACGCACCCATGCCTAGCTTTTCACAATCTTCCCGTTCGAGAATTTCGACTGCAAGTCCATATTCAGAGGCGATCGCCTGTGCTGTTTCCGCCATTGTGACTGGTGTTACGGCATTAGCTGGAGCCGCCACCAGTTCCCGCGCCAAAATTACACCCGAAGCAATCTGACTGGCACGGGTAACGGCATCATCTTGACTGCCTAATCCTAATAGATCGACTCGTTCTACAGTTGGCGGTTTATCTTCCGGTTCTGACTTAAACCGATTATCCTGAAACAAAGCCAGTTGAATTCCCTCAGCCAAAGCTTGAGCCGTTGCAGCTGGATCGTTATTCCACGCCGGAAGACTAATTCCTACGGTTTTACACCGTTCCTTTTTCGCTAACCGCGCCACTACCGCAGCCGCTTTACGCCAGTTGTCTATTTTTAGTCCTTCTGGCTTACCCAGTCCTACCAATATGACTTTGCGGACGGCACTACCACCGCCAACTCGCGTCACTGCCGTACTACCTTCTTTCGCCTTAAACTCCGTATCCGCGGTCAGTTCGGCGATCGCCCCAGCAAATTTTCCGTCCAGCTCTGCCAGTTCGCCTGTTAATTCTACAGCATCCTCAAATAAACCAAGGGCGAGAGCATCTCCAGCCCAGTCTAAAAGTGGTGTATCAATCGCTCGAATTTCCATTACTCTGCGTTCCGCTTTTTAGCTTCTTGTTCCAGTATTGCGTAAAAAGAGTGGTGCGTGGCTAGTGGCTAGTGGCTGGTGGCTGGTGGCTAGAATTTCTCCTTTGTACCCCTTGTCCTTCTTTCCAACTCCCGACTCCCGACTCTTGTAAAATGATGAAAGTCACTAGCTAAATGTATATCGAGTGGGAGACAGCGACTTACTTAAGGGAATTAACCTGTACCTGGTGGGAATGATGGGTGCAGGCAAGACGACGGTAGGACAAATACTTGCAGCTCAGCTCGGTTATGGATTTGTCGATACAGATGCAGTCATCGAACAACTGACACAAAAATCGATTAACCAAATCTTTGCTGACGAGGGAGAAGCAACGTTTCGGCAAATAGAAACTAAAGTCTTATCAGAAGTTTGTGCCTATACTCGTCTCGCCATTGCTACTGGTGGCGGAATTGTTTTGCGGCGAGAAAACTGGAGTTACCTGCACTACGGCTTAATTGTCTGGCTGGATATACCAGTCGAACAACTCTACAGCCGCTTAGCCGAAGATAATACCAGACCTCTACTACAAGACCCCGATCCAATCGGAAAACTGCGATCGCTCCTCGATGAGAGGCGATCGCTCTACGCCGAAGCCGACTTGCACATCACCCCCCATCCTCAAGACACCCCAGAGGCGATCGCAGCACAGGTGTTAGAAGCAATTCCTTCAGTGCTGAAAGCGGGAGCCGGGAATCGGTACGGGCGGGTTTAGAAACCCGCCCGTACGGGAGGCGGAGAAGATGGCTGAGGGAGCGATCGGAAGCTGGGGGAGAAAAACCACGCACCACTGATAACTGGTCACTGGTCAGGAGTCACTGATAACTGACAACTGATAACTGATAACTGATAACTGGTCACTGATAACTGTCAGCATACTGCCAAGCTTGCTCGAACTGTTTTTGGACGACTTGGGCTTCCTCTTGCTTGTTCTGTGCTTTGAGGCTTTGCATTAACCCATAGAGAGACCAGCCGTTTTCGGGATAAATATTCAAGTCATCTCGATAGGCTTGTTCTGCTTGGGCAAAGCGACGCGCTTTGAGTAAAATACCTCCTAGCGATTGTCGCGCGGGTTGAGACCAGTCGGCAGGCTCGGTATAAACAAGAGCATCTTCTAGCTTGACTGCTTTTTTCAAGTGCGCGATCGCCTGCTGGTAATTTTTCTGCTGTGCTGCAATTTCACCTGCTAGCACTTGGGAGGCAAGATTTAAAATACTTGCCGTTGAGTTAAAGCCCCAAATTTTGACATCTTGCAAGGCTGGAATCGCGGCGATCGCTTGTAGTTTTTTCAATTCCCGCATTGCTGGTTTCATCTGACCTTTGGCAGCAAAAGCGCGTCCGCGTGCGTAGTGCCAAACTCCCGATGGATATTTCAAATCTCGTGCTGGTGCAGCAGTTGAGAGAATCCGATCCCATTGCCCAAACCGAATGTAAGTATACATGGGAATCGTATAGAAGTGTTGCAAGGCTCCAGCCAAATCAGGCTGCCGCATGAGTTTTGCATCGACTTTAGCTGTGCGAAGCGCTGCTTCGGTTGCGACTTTACTTTGTCCGGTCATTAAGGCGGCGAACCAGAGGAAATGATGGTTGTGGGGCATATAAGCTAACGGATAAATCCCCTCTACCTGATTCCGAGCCGCATAAGCGTTGTCAGCTGCAATTCCGCGTTGATTGGATAGTACGGCATCGTGATATCTGCCAACACGAATATAGATGTGCGATGCCATGTGTACGAGGTGTCCAGAATTGGGAACCAATTGCATTAGGCGATCGGCAGATGCAACTCCCAAATCGGGGCGTTCTTTCTCTACGGCATGAATGTAAAGATGGTTAGCACCAGGATGGTTGGGATACTGTTTTAGAACTGACTCTAAGGTGGCAATAATTTCTTTACCTGCTGGTTTGAGCGTGCCATCGTCCTCCCAGTAATCCCAAGGAGTGGTATCCATTAAGGATTCAGCAAACAAAGTTGCTGCGTCTGGGTCGTCTGGGTAGCGTTGGGCAACTTCCCGCATGGCATTAGCATAGGCAAGATCGAACGACTTGCGGTCTTCGACTGGCTGCGATGGGTAACGTTTTGCTAATGCTTGAATGTAAGCCTTTTCTTTGTCACTGGCATGTTTGCTCAGCTTCAGTGCTTGCTGGAGCGATCGCCAAGCTTCAGATACGGCTTCTGGTTCCATCGGTGCATTGATGTTGGGTCCAAGAACGAGGGCAACGCCCCAGTAGCAAATCGCACATGCAGGGTCGAGTTTAGCAGCCTCTTGGAAGGAACGAGCTGCTTCCGCGTGGTTGAAACCGTAGGCAAGGGTCAATCCTTGATCGAAGTAGCGTTGAGCCAGTTTTGAATTCGTGGAAATAGGGTGGTGGAGATTGCCGAGATTGTCAAACAGTGTGACAGTGGGTTGAGATGTTGTTGCTTGGGCGAGGTGCATCGCATGAGGGTTAGACGGAGCGCGATCGCGGCTCGATTCTTTTGCCACTGCTAATTTCAATGGTGAAGACTGAGTGACGGCTAGTCCTAACGTTATTAATAGCGCCCAAATAAATAATGTGAGGCGTTTAGAGACAAAAAACATATGTTCTCCAAAAATTGAAATTCGTGAAATTCTGTTATGTGTTATACCTACACGTGGTCTTTCAGAAAATTTCAGAATGGGAGAAACAAAAATATACAAAAGTTTTGGAAATAGATATAGCGATTCCCATGCTAGATGCAATATATCTGTAGGGGCGCACAGATGTGCGCCCCTACTACAAATACATGTACCTCATTCAAATGAGAATTGTTATAAATGCACCCAGGTTGAACTTAAGGTAATGGCGCTGTGGAGTTGACTCTATAACTGGAGGTAACTTTACCAAGCTGCGATCGCAATTGTGGATACTGCGTCTCAGGAACGATGAAGTGAATGTAAGAAATTTTGTCATCATCTTGTTTGACATAACCGTAGCCCAACATTTTGCTTTTTTTACCTTGCAGGTTAGTCACTGTATAAGTCCAATGTACTTGCAGCCAACCGCCACTCGCCGGTTCAGTGGCAGCTAACTGAAAATCAGGATTCGCACGATACTGTTGTTGGGCTGCTCTGGCTAAAAATCGGTTCAATCTTTCTTGTGAAATTTGACCTTTTTGCTGAAATGCTTCTCTGGTAAAGACATCAACTACAATAGCTGCATTATTACTCGGATCGTACCAGCTTACAATTGCTTCACCCGTCGTACTGCGATCGCGGCGCTGCCAGTCTTCCGGTACGTCGATTGAAAACAGATTGGTATTGTAAGTATAAGTTTTCAGCCGACCGATTTTCACTTGCTCGCTCAAGCTTGATGGTGTCGATCCTGGCTGCGGAGAAACAGCATTTGGCTGATTATTAGCTGTTGCCGAGGAATTCAATTCACTCGGTTTGCCGTTTTGCTCTGCGATCGCCTCAGGAGAGTCATTATTGATAGAATTCGTTTTTGGTCTTGTTACATAGCTAATTGCAACAAATAGCACGGCTAAAGCTACTAAGCTACCGCAAAGAATTAAAGCAGCTTTTGCCAAAGTTACCAGTTTACTGGTGGCAGCAGAGGTTTTCAATTTTTCATGACTAGCTTTACCTGAAGTAACGCCTGTATGAATTTCTTTTCTCTCTACTTGGTTGGGAGGCGTAGAGACTGCTGTTGGTGGCGGAGGAGAGGATTCTGGAATAATTGTCTGTGAAGCAGGAGCCACTGGAGTTGCTGGTGGGGTTTGTGGCGTACTAACTCTTGGTGGAGTCGGATTTGGTGGAGTTGCTGGTGGGGTTTGTGGCGTACTAACTCTTGGTGGAGTTGGATTTGGTGGAGTTGCTGGTGGGGATTGCGGCGCACTAACCCTTGGTGGAGTTGGATTTGGTGGAGTTGCTGGTGGGGATTGCGGCGCACTAACCCTTGGTGGAGTTGGATTTGGTGGAGTTGCTGGTGGGGATTGCGGCGCACTAACCCTTGGTGGAGTTGGATTTGGTGGAGTTGCTGGTGGGGATTGCGGCGTACTAACTCTTGGTGGAGTTGCTGGTGGGGTTTGTGGCGCACTGACTCTTGGTGGAGTTGGAGTCGGTGGCGGTGCAGCCGATGGCGTTTGCGACGCACTAGCTTTTGAAGGAACAGTATGAGTGTCGAGCTGCTGCAAAGCTGCTAACATGGCAGGCGCATTCATGTAGCGATCGCGGGCGGATGGTTGTATTGTTTTATCTAAAATTGCCGCAAATTTTGGACTCACATTTAATGTTTGCTGTCGCCAGTGGATCTCACCCGTCAAAGGGTTAGTTTTCAGTTCTTGCGGCATCTTACCTGTCAGTAAATAAATTGCCGTTAAGCCTAAAGCATACAAATCGCTGGCAAATAAAGGTTTTCCCGCTGCTTGTTCGTTGGGAATAAATCCTGGCGTACCTACTACAATCGAACTTGTAGCACGACCGGAAGGCGTTACCGTCGTTCCCATGATTTCCTTAATCGCGCCAAAATCGATCAAGACGGGTTTGCTATCTCGCGATCGCCAAATAATATTGTCTGGTTTTAGATCGCGGTGAATAATACCTTGACTGTGAATGTATTGCAGAACTGGCAGTATATTTAATAGTATTTCTTTAACTTCTCGCTCGCTAAACAGTCCTACTTGCTGGACGCGATCGCTCAGAGTTTGACCTTGAATCCACTCTTGAACTAAATAAAATTCTCCAGCTTCTACAAAATAGGCATACAGACGAGGGATTTGACTATTGATATCGCCTAGCGTTTCTAAAGTTGCGGCTTCACGCTGAAATTTTTCTCTGATTATTCGATCGACCTGGGGACTGTTTTCGCTCGGTTTGAGCTGCTTAATGATACATTTCTTACCAGAAGGCATCTGAGTGTCTTCTGCTAAAAAAGTCTTCCCAAATCTCCCATTTGCTAGTTCTTGCAGCACTCGGTAACGATTTTTTAACAAGATTGCTGCCATCGGAAGTTGCTGATTTTCAGTTTTAGTTCTAACATACCACGTCCGGTTGTCAGTTATCAGTTATCAGTTGTCAGCTGTCAGTCAATACATCTCGGTTAGTGATGCAAAGATCTTGGAAGATCCCCCAACCCCCTTAACAAGAGGGCATTTGTTCCCCCCTTTTTAAGGGGGGTTAGGGGGGATCTTGCCTTAACCGAACAGCATTGAGTTGTCAGTTGTCAGTGTAGAGAGGTTACATGTAACGTCTCTACTGCTCATCGATCGCTGCATAAACTAACTAAGGGAAACCTAAGTAACCTATAACAAGCATTACGCAGTAGGAGAAACCCCATGCACGCTAACATCTGGTCTATCTTTGCTATCTTAGCTGTACTAATTCAAGTTATCCCTGCTGCAGTCGTCTTGTACTTAGCGTCGGCAACCGATCGGCAGGAATGGTTTTGCTAGAAAACTTTACTAGATTGAACTCTGTAAACTAATGAAATTTTGTTACAACCTTTACTGCTACTTTTGGTTAACCTGGAATTAAGCTTATGTTGAGCTTCAGTAAAGATTTGATAAAGACTACGGCGGGTTTTGACAATTTGACTGGGAAAATACTTAAATTAGTGGTGTAAGAAGATTTTTTCTCCGCTTCTCGATCTTGGCATAATCGAGGAGCAAAATTCGTTCTACAAAAACACGAAAAAGATAACTATGATGCTGTCTAGCTTGCAGGCGGACAGTAAAGGGTGCTAACTACAACCTATTTGCAATGTAAGCAACATTGCAAATCGATTTAAACAAAACAAAAATGAATTAAAAAAAATTAAGCACGGTTCCCGACCTTAACCAAACTCTGAGGAAGTTAGGTTTACTACTTAAGGCAGAGCATTCTGTAGCTTTTACTTGCATCTCTGCAATCTTTGCTATGGGTAGTCTTGCTATCTTTATGCAATTTGCTGTTAGCGTTGGGTGCTGGTAACAAATTTACTTAGAAATTATGTGCTTTTTCCGTAATCTTTGTCACTCAAGTTGAATTTGTAGTTACACATACAATGCATCAGCCTAGAAAAAATTTTGTTTACTGCGGACAGAAATTGTTATTTTTTGTAAAGTTTAACTGAGCCAGATA
Source organism: Scytonema millei VB511283 (assembly GCF_000817735.3). Taxonomy (NCBI): domain Bacteria; kingdom Bacillati; phylum Cyanobacteriota; class Cyanophyceae; order Nostocales; family Scytonemataceae; genus Scytonema; species Scytonema millei. Next base: position 410,494 of record NZ_JTJC03000017.1, read on the forward strand.
TGCTTTCTCTGCTGGAAACCTACAAGCGATCGCCATGCATCAAATCTAAAATTGCAGCGTATACATATAACATCTGGTTAGTAGGTCAGCGCATATAGCTCAAATTGAGCCTTCATAAGTTGTTAGGAAATGTTTGCGTCCTATGTCGTTACTAATTCTCGTGGTTGATGATGAGCCGTCGATTCGTGTTTCTGCTAGCTATGCATTGGAGCAAATTGGTTACTCAGTAGTTACGGCTGAACATGGAAAAGAAGCGCTGAGAATTATTGAGGAATATCAACCTCATCTAGTTATCACCGATATTATGATGCCGCAGATGAATGGATACGAACTGATTCGATGGGTGCGTCAGCGTCCGGCATTTCGGTTATTACCTGTCGTATTTTTAACCGGACGCACGGAAACGGAAGAACGCATTCGCGGCTATCAAATGGGAGGCGATGCATACTTACCTAAACCGTTTGAATTAGATGAATTACATGCTGTCGTTCGCAACCTCTTAGAGCGATCGCAGCTGATATCTCAACTGATGCAATGGGAATTGCGCCTGCGCGATCGCGCACAAAATACAGGTAGGCTACCCGTCTCTACAGATACTTTCGACTACAATCCTCTCAGTGTTCCAACACCAATTTCATCGCCAACTGAAACCTTACGCCAGCAATTGCATTCCCAAATTCAAGCAACAATTGCAGCTACCAGATCTCGGATTAATTTCACAGACAGAGAACAGGCTGTACTCAAATTTCTGGCGCAGGGACTATCTAATTCTCAAATTGCTACCAATCTATTTCTCAGTCCGCGCACGATAGAGAAATACGTGAGCAATTTGTTAGGTAAAACGGGAACTAGCAATCGGGTTGAATTGTTGCGCTTTGCAATGGAAAATCATTTAATTTCGTAAGGTTGCTGGGAAAAACTGCGATTGCGGGGTAGCATGTACCAAATTATCTTAAAATTTTAGAATTTGGATTTTAGATTTTGGATTACAGAAAATTGCGTCAGCAAATTTTACTAGTTTAAAATTGGTGGCGATCGCATCAAACAGTATGTTCTTTTTCTATCTATGGTGTCTTAGCAATATTTAATTGTAGATCTTTATATCCCCCTCCATTCACTTGCTCAATAGCAATTTTTTTAATTTAACTTCCTTCTACTAAAGACAACAAAAATAGAATATTTATTATCTACCATCCAAGTTTAGTGTTAAGGGTAATATGTTTCCATAGAAACCTATTATATCCTAGCACTTGACTTGGCTTTTTTAATATCATAACCTCTTAAAATAGATAGCACATCTACTGTTTTAAAACGGGTATATACCTAGTGAACTCACCCATTGCTTTGGGTAACTTTGCCGTACAAATAATCTGAATCTTTTTATAGATTATTAGTAGATGACGAATAATAGCCTGAACAAGAAAAAACAAAAAAGTTTTTCAAACAGGTTTTCCGAAATCAAATCTGAACTAACTGTAGGATTAAATAACGAGAAACAAAAACTAAAGCTGGTAGTTACTCTTACAGCGTTCTCTCAGCACTAAAAGATGTTCTCTAAACCGAATCTGTATAAAAAACGATCGGTAAATCTGAAAGTCAATATAGTAATATTTTTTAAAGTTACTTTATTGATTAGAAATACCAGGCTTCAATCATTTGTTTGACAACAAAGCTTCTAGGTATTTTAAAGATGGAAAATCAATCGAACTAAACTTTAAGTGCATAATTCTCGAATCACAAACGTACAACACATTAAGTCACTCAAACAACTTCAGGAGACTACTTACAATGATTAACGAAAACACCGAATTATTTGTCGAACTATCTGACGAGCAACAACAATTAGTCGCAGGTGGTTATTCTTGGAACGGCTATGGTGATAATTCCATTTATGACGCTTTGGGAACCAGCTTGAAAGAAACGCAATCAGTACAGCATCTCAAAGTCGGAATTGCTTCAACTCGCAACGGTAGCTATGTTGAGCAAGATTACTTGAATGCCAACCAAAAATTTGAAACTGATGCTTTCAAATATTTCACAGCTAAATAATTGAACTTCAGTGCATAATTCTCGAATCACAAACGTACAACATATTAAGTCACTCAAACAACTTCAGGAGATTACTCACAATGATTAACGAAACCAATACCGAACTATTTGTCGAACTGTCTGACGAACAACAACAACTCGTAGCTGGTGGTTATTCTTATCCCGGCGGTGGTGATGGTCAGTCTATCTATGACGTTCTCAATACCAGCTTGAAAGAAAACAAATCCGTGCAACAACTTAAAGTCGGAATTGCCTCGACTCGTGACGGTAGCTATGTTGAGCAAGACTATTTGAATGCTAACCAAAACTTTGAAACCGACGCTTTCAAGTTTTTCACAGCTAAATAGTTAGATTATCTGAACTCATAAGGTGTAATTCTCTCAACTCCAACGAGAGAATTACCTCCCAGCAAATCTCAAATTAATTCACGTCTACAACTTCAACTCAAACAACTTCAGGAGATTACTTACAATGATTAACGAAAACACCGAATTATTTGTCGAACTATCTGACGAACAACAACAATTAGTCGCAGGTGGTTATTCTTGGGACGGCTATGGTGATAATTCCATTTATGACGCTTTGGGAACCAGCTTGAAAGAAAACAAATCCGTACAACATCTCAAAGTCGGAATTGCTTCAACTCGCAACGGTAGCTATGTTGAGCAAGATTACTTGAATGCTAACCAAAGCTTTGAAACTGATGCTTTCAAGTATTTCACAGCTAAATAATTGAACTTCAGTGCATAATTCTCGCAGCACAAACGTACAACACATTAAGTCACTCAAACAACTTCAGGAGATTACTCACAATGATTAACGAAACCAATACCGAACTATTTGTCGAACTATCTGACGAACAACAACAACTCGTAGCTGGTGGTTCTTACTGGGGTGGCTACGGTGACAATTCCATCTATGACGCTTTGGGAACTAGCTTGAAAGAAACGCAATCAGTACAACATCTCAAAGTCGGAATTGCTTCAACTCGCAACGGTAGCTATGTTGAGCAAGACTACTTGAATGCTAACCACAAGTTTGAAACTGACGCTTTCAAGTATTTCACAGCTAAATAATTAGACTAATTGAAATCACCCAATGTAATTCTCTCATTTGAGCTGAGAGAATTACCTCCCAGCAAATCTCAAATTAATTCACCCAAATAACTTCAACTCAAACAACTTCAGGAGATTACTCACAATGATTAACGAAACCAATACCGAACTATTTGTCGAACTATCTGACGAACAACAACAACTCGTAGCTGGTGGTTCTTACTGGGGTGGCTACGGTGACAATTCCATCTATGACGCTTTGGGAACTAGCTTGAAAGAAACGCAATCAGTGCAACATCTCAAAGTCGGAATTGCTTCAACTCGTCAAGGTAGCTACGTTGAGCAAGACTACTTGAATGCTAACCACAAGTTTGAAACTGACGCTTTCAAGTACTTCACAGCTAAATAGTCAGACTAACTGAAATTATCAAGTGTAATTCTCTCAACTCCAACGAGAGAATTACCTCTCAACAAAATCTAAATTAAGTGATTTAAACAACTTCAGGAGATTACTTACAATGATTAACGAAACGAACACCGAATTATTTGTCGAACTATCTGACGAACAACAACAACTCGTAGCTGGTGGTTCTTACTGGGGTGGCTACGGTGACAATTCTATCTATGATGCTTTGGGAACCAGCTTGAAAGAAAACAAATCCGTGCAACATCTTAAAGTCGGAATTGCCTCGACTCGCGACGGTAGCTATGTTGAGCAAGACTACTTGAATGCTAACCACAAGTTTGAAACTGATGCCTTCAAGTACTTTACTGCCAAGTAATCGCTGAGAAAGATTACGGTGATGGATAGATAAATCAGTAGTACAGACTATCCACTAAACAACTCCAGAGCTTCCACTACCGTTTTCATTGCGCTTGGTTTGCCTAGCTCAGTGCATAAATGAGAACACCCCAAGGTATGAAGTCTCTGGAAGTTTTTTTTTCTTATGACGAAATGAATGAGATTGTAACAATTGGAGAAAATCAACTATGTCTTTTCCGAAAAATCTATTACCAGAATTGTTTTTAGAATTAACCACAGAGCAACAAGAGTCTGTAGCTGGCGGTGCTAACTATACCGAAATCAATAAAGAAACTCATGAATCTACGGAACATGAAACAAGCCGCCAAACAGAACCAGACAATGGCAAAAAAGACCCATTCCATCACCCTCTCTTCTTCAAACCAATGTCAAGATTTTATATCTTCTAGAAAAGATTCATAACAAAAGCGTTAACTAGAAGTTTTCTTAGTAGCGATCGCAGTTACCTAACTTTTGCGCTCAACGTCTCAGACAAATGATGTAGTTTAAAGGTTCACAGTCATGGTTAGCGAAGTCAATCCAGAATCTCTACGAATAGTTGAAAGCGAAGAGTTTCTACCCTCAATTAGTCCTACAGTCACAATTGGCGGCGGAGTTCTGGTAGTTGCCTTCAGCGCAGCGGTATCCTTGGCTGCTACGCTCAACTACAACGTGACAGTTAAAGCACCTGCATCGATTCGTGGCGAAGTCCAAATTGTCCAATCGGCATCCGATGGCGTTGTCAGAAACATTGCCGTCAAAGAAAACCAATTGGTAAAAAAAGGTGATGCGATCGCTTACGTTGACAATTCACAAATTTTAACTAGAAGAAACCAATTACTTGACAGCATTCAACAAAGCCGCTCTCAACTGAGACAAATTTCATCTCAGTTGAGTTCCATTGATAGTCAAATTGCGGCAGAATCAAATTTATCAACTCGTTCAGTTGCCTCCGCTCAGGCAGAATTGCAACTACAGCAAAGAGATTACCTTGCCAAACAACAGTCAGCAATAGCAGAAGTGCAAGTCGCTCAAGCCTCATTAGATCTGGCGCGAGAGGAGATGCAACGTTACCGTCAACTAGCCAATACAGGCGCAATTCCTATATTACAAGTTAAAGAAAAAGAACAAGCTTATAAAGCAGCGCAGGCAAAAGTCAATCAAGCCAAAGCCAATCTCAACCCCAGTCGCGCCACAGTCTCGATCGCCAACGAACGTATCGCCCAAGAAGAAGCAAGGGGTATGGCAACTGTAGCTGCACTACACAAAGAACGTAAAAACTTAGTTAGCAACCAAATCGAATTACAAAATCAAGTTGCCCGCGACACCAAAGAAGTCCAACAAATGGGGGTAGAACTGAGCAAGACTATGATTCTCTCGCCCACCGATGGTACAGTGTTGAAACTAGAGTTGCGCAACCCAGGACAAGTAGTCAGCACGGGACAAGCGATCGCCCAAATTTCCCGCACCAACTCGCGTTTAGACATCAAAACTTACGTCCCAGGTGCAGAGATTAGCAAGATCAAGCCAGGACAGCAAGTTCAGATGCGCGTTTCCGCCTGTCCCTACCCCGACTATGGCACGCTTAAGGGTGTAGTCAAAACCGTGGCTCCCGATGTCGTACCTACTGCTAGCGGTGCAGCCAGCGAGTCCCCGACTCCAGCAGGCGCATATGAGGTGACAATTCAGCCGAATACGTGGTTTGTCGGTACTGGCGATCGCCTGTGTCGATTGCAACCTGGTATGGAAGGGACAGTAGACATTATTTCCAAATCAGAGACACCATTACAATTCGTTTTACGTAAAGCAAGAATTCTTTCGGGTATCTAAAAATAGTGGTAAGTCGTAAGTCGTAAGTCGTAAGTCGTAAGTCAGACTTGACTGATAACTGACAACTGATAACTGATAACTGATAACTGATAACTGATTGTCGGCATCTATCATGGTTAGTCTGTTTAGGAAAAAATATCAAGCGATTTTACAAGCAAGTGAGGAAGATTGCGGCGCGGCTTGTTTGGCAACGATTTGCAAGCACTACGGCAAAGTTTTGAGCATCAACCGCAGTCGGGAAGCAGTCGGAACCGGACAATTGGGAACGACGATGTTAGGGTTGAAACGCGGTGCTGAAGCTTTAGGATTAAACGCGCGATCGGTCAAAGCCTCGAATGAGATTTTAGACAAAATTCATGAAGTCCCTCTTCCAGCAATCATTCACTGGCAAGGCTACCACTGGATTGTCTTGTTTGGACGGCAGGGTAATAAATTTGTAGTCGCCGATCCCGCAGTCGGGATTCGTTACCTGACTCGGCGTGAGTTGTTGGAAGCCTGGAGTGGAATCATGCTGTTGCTGGTTCCTGACCCAGACCGCTTCCATAATATGGGAGAAGAAGAAACTTCTGGTGGTTTTACGCGCTTTTTCCGCAGAATTTGGCCCTATCGCTTGCTGTTGCTAGAAGCATTAGGGATCAATATTGTTTTAGGTTTACTTTCTTTAGCTAGCCCAATTTTAATTCAAATTCTTACAGATGATGTTCTAGTTCGGGGAGATATGCAATTACTCACGGTGGTGGTAGCTGCTGTGATCGTGACCAGCATTTTTAGCAGCACGATGGGACTGTTGCAATCGACAATGATCTCTCATTTCGGTCAGCGGTTGCAATTAGGACTGGTATTAGAATTTGGTCGCAAACTCTTGCACTTACCCTTAAGTTATTTTGAATCCCGTCGTAGTGGAGAAATTACCAGCCGTCTGCGAGATATTAGTGAAATTAACCAGTTGGTTTCGCAAATTGTCGCTCACCTACCCAGCCAGATTTTTATTGCGATAATTTCTTTCGCATTCATGGTATTTTATAGCTGGAAGCTAACACTTACCGTCTTACTAGTAGGAATGGTAATGGCTTTCTCTACAGTACCATTTTTACCAACACTACAACAAAAAACACGCAATCTTTTAATATTATCAGCCGAGAATCAGGGCGTATTAGTAGAAACGTTTAAAGGTGCAATGGTGATGAAAACCACAACAGCCGCACCTCAATTTTGGGATGAATTTCAGAGCCGTTTTGGACGAATGGCGAATTTAACATTTGGTACGATTAAACTCGGCATTCTTAATAGTACTTTTACTCAACTTATCAGTAGTATTGGGGGAATTGCTCTATTAGGTTATGGTAGCGTCTTAGTAATTAAAAACGAACTCAGCATCGGTCAAATGCTGGCGTTTAACAGTATGCAGGGAAATGTCATCGGCTTAATTAGTTCTTTAATTGGACTAACCGATGAATATTTTCGGACTCAAACTGCGGTGACTCGCCTTCTAGAAGTGATTGATGCGACTCCAGAATCTGTAGGCGACACTTATAAACCATTTGCCAAAATTTTACCCGATGCCGATATTGAGTGTTCGCATATTTGTTTTCATCATGCAGGGCGGATAGATTTATTAGAAGATTTTTCAGTCACGCTTCCTGGGGGAAAAATTGTTGCCTTGATCGGGCAATCGGGTTGTGGTAAAAGTACTTTATCAAAACTCATTTCGGGTTTGTACGAGCCACAGTCGGGAAATATTCGGATCGGCTTGTATAACTTGCAGGATTTATCGCTTGACTGCTTGCGTCAGCAAGTTGTTTTAGTTCCTCAAGAACCCCACTTTTGGAGTCGGTCAATTTTAGATAATTTCCGTTTAGGTAATCCTCATCTTGAGTTTGAACAAATTGTGAAAGCATGTCAAATTGCAGATGCAGATGGCTTTATTAGCCAACTACCAAATAAATACCAGACAGTGTTAGGAGAATTTGGGGCGAACTTGTCTGGAGGACAGCGGCAGAGGTTGGCGATCGCCCGCGCTATTGTGAACAACCCACCCGTGCTGATCTTGGATGAAGCAACATCTGGACTCGATCCGATCGGCGAATTTGAAGTCTTGGAACGGCTGTTTGCTGCCCGTAAAGGCAAAACCACAATTTTAATTACTCACCGTCCTGCCGTGGTCGATCGCGCAGAGTGGGTGGTGTTAATGAGTAAAGGTAAATTGGTCGTCCAAGGACCCCTATCAGAGTTGCGTCAAGCACCAGGGGAACATTTGAAATTTTTCTTACCTTAATGAGGAAATGGGGAGGAATTCGCTATGTCTCAGATGACAGAAATTAAAGATACAGCACTATTTGTGGAATTATCCGATCGGGAACAAGAAACAGTAGCAGGGGGAGCGGGTTTACAAGATCTGTTTGGTCCTATATTTTTCCAACAAACTGATATTGATACTTCCGCCGAGGCAACTTCAAACTTCAACGACGGCTCTTCCACGACTCGCCGGACGGGTTATAAGATGTCTCAAACTACGTTTATTATGCCTCTACTATCTCTATTCGGTGGTGGTGGCGGCGGACGGCGATCGCGTCGTTCTCGCATGAATATGTTTAGTTTATTAATGTCTCTGTTTAGCTAGTAAATAAGGGAGCAGGGAGCAGGGAGCAGGGAGCAGTGACTAGTTATCAGTGAACAAAGGGAGCAGGGAGCGGCGATTAATGACTCCTGACTTCTGACTCCTGACTCCTGACTTACGACTTACGACTTACGACTTCTCCCTTGTCCTTCCCTTACCTACCTTGCATTGGCAAATTTCCCGCTAGCCCCTTACTATATAGAGTGCTTAGTCCAGGGATTTTGCTAAATAGCGTATGTCCAATGCTTGTGTAATCGGACTCGGAAAATCTGGTGTTGCTGCTGCCCGACTGTTGAAACGAGAGGGTTGGCAAGTGATATTGAGCGATCGCTCTGACTCTGCATCTTTACGCCAGCAGCAGCAACAACTCGCAGCAGAGGGGATTACAGTCTGTTTGGGTCATACTCCAAATTTAGACAGCACGGATTCACCCCAGTTAATTGTTGTCAGTCCTGGCGTACCTTGGGATGCAGATATCTTAAATCGTGCCAGAGAATTAGCGATCGAGACGATTGGTGAAATGGAACTGGCTTGGCGCTATCTCAACGCTGTTCCCTGGGTAGGCATCACTGGTACTAACGGCAAAACCACAACGACAGCTTTAGTTGCAGCAATTTTTCAAACCGCCGGACTCAACGCCCCCGCCTGTGGCAATATTGGCTATGCCGTCTGCGATGTAGCCTTGGAATTTAGGAACCAGGGAGCAGGGAGCAGAGGAGCGGAGGAGCAGAGGGGCAAAGGAAGCAACTCTAGCCACCAGCCACTAGCCACTAGCCACTCATTAGATTGGATAATTGCCGAAATCAGCAGCTATCAAATCGAATCTGCTCCCTCAGTTGCGCCGCGTATTGGTGTTTGGACGACGTTTACACCCGATCACCTCAGCCGCCACAAGACTTTAGAGCGGTATTACGACATCAAAGCGCACCTAGTGCATCAATCCCAATTGCAAGTGATTAATGGCGATGATGCTTTCTTAAGTCAGGAGAAGCTGAATAATTGGCAGGATGCATACTGGACGAGTGTAAAAGGTAAAGCTTTCCTCAACTGCCATCCCGATTTAGGTACTTATATTGAAGACGGTTGGGTTATCTCTGGGCAAGAGCAGATCGTGCAGGTGTCGGCGTTGAGGATGGTAGGCGCGCACAACTTACAAAATTTGCTGATGGCGGTAGCGGTGGCGCGGCTGGCAGGAATTGACAAAGAGGCGATCGCCACTGCAATAGCTACATTTCCAGGCGTTCCCCACCGCTTAGAACACATTTGTACTTGGCAAGGAATTGATTTTATCAACGATAGCAAGGCAACTAACTACGATGCCGCTCAAGTTGGGTTGTCTTCTGTCACTAGCCCTGCAATTCTGATTGCTGGCGGCGAAGCGAAAATTGGTGACGACTTGGCATGGTTGCAAACAATTCAAGCCCAAGCCGCCGCCGTTTTACTCATTGGCGATGCTGCGCCAGCTTTTGCCTTACGTTTATCTCAAGTGGGTTACAACAATTACGAGATTGTGGAAACGATGGCGCGTGCCGTGGCTAGAGCCGCAGAATTAGCCCCACAATATCAGGCACGGGTTGTCTTGCTTTCTCCTGCCTGTGCCAGTTTCGATCGCTACCAAAATTTCGAGCAACGCGGCGACGATTTTCGGCAATTGTGTTTGGAATTGCTGAAATAAAATTATCGACCGAGCTAACTCAACTCTGAATACCAGCAGATACCGTTTCTGTCTCAATACTACTGTTCGTAGATAAAGATTTAGTATTTTTATGCTTGTGCTTCAACCAAAGATGTGACATACTGCTGGAGTCAGGAAAAATTACGCTATTCCGACCGAGTTTAAGGTAATTTTACTGCGTAAGAGCATCGTTCTGATACCTGTTGCTACCCGAATAAACTGCTATGACCGTCTCCTTGCTGACATCAAATCAGTCTACCGAGCTGAGATCTTCTCGGTTTGCGCGTCGTTCGCTTCTACCTTTGAGGCACGATGCTCTGTGGCAGATTAAGTCTGGTATGGTTCGCACCTTGACAGTCTTAGCTGATGGGAACTACAGCACTTTGGGAATTTGGGGTGAGGGGGATGTAGTCGGCAGAGTATTTTGTAGCACTCAAACTTACCAAATTGAGTGTTTAACGCCAGTTGAGGTGACTTTGATCTCGAGGTCAAGGTGGCACGAACTCAACGAGGCGATGATTTCGCACATTCAGAGATCGGGTGAGTTGATGGAAATCTTGCACTGTGGCAATGCCGAAGCCGCAGTTTTACAACTGTTTACTTGGCTAGCCAATCGTTTTGGTCAACACGTATCGCAAGGTAAATTAATCGATCTGCGTTTGACTCATCAAGAAATTGCCGAACTAGTAGGATTAACTCGCGTCACGGTAACGCGAATACTGAGCGATTTAGAAAAACAAGGCTTGATTCAACGGCAAGAACGTCAATTTATTGTTACGAGCGATCGCTCACCATTTTGGCACTACGAAATTTGAAATGGTCATTGGTCATTTGTCATCGGTCATTTGTCATTCGTCAGTTGTAAGCGATTGATTGTTACCCACTGACAACTGATAACTGTTCACTGATAACTGTTCACTGATAACTGATAACTGACTGCTTGATTAACTCCGCAACAGCTGCAATCAGAGCGGTAGATTCTACAGGCTTAGTAATGTGCTGTTGAAATCCTGCTGCTAGCGATCGCGAACGGTCTTCTGGCTTGGCGTGAGCAGTCAGAGCGATCGCGGGAATGTGTCGATCTTCCTGTTGCTCGCTGGCTCGGAGCTGCTGAATGAATTGATAGCCGTCGGTTTCTGGCATGGCAATATCGCTAATTAAAACATCGGGGCGATCGCGTTCTAAATAGGCGATTGCATCTGCGGCTGAAGAAACTGTTGTGACAGTTGCACCTGCTTGTTCGAGCGCAAATTGGATCAAGTCACGGCTATCGTTGTTATCCTCGACGACTAGCACGTTTACACCATTCAGCAATGAATTAGAGTCAAATTCATTATTTTCCGTCACGTCGAGCGGATTGGGAGTCGTTGTAGCGGGGGAAGTTGCTGTAGCAGGACTATTTGCCAGTGGTAGCCATACTGTAAACGTTGTTCCCTTGCCTTCTCCCTCGCTGTGAGCTTCAATAGTGCCACCATGTAGAATCACCAGTTGTCGTACGATCGCCAGTCCTAACCCCAGTCCGCCAAAAGCGCGAGTAATAGAACTGTCTGCTTGACGAAAGCGATCGAAAATTTGCGGCAGAAATTCGGGACGAATGCCAATTCCTGTATCGATAATTTGGATTTGAGCGTAATTGGAATTCGGAATTCGGAATTCGGAATTCGGAATTAAATTCGTCCTCTGCTCCTCTGCTCCTAGTCTCCCTTCTCCTCTGCTCCTAGTCTCCCCCAGCTCTCTTCTCTCCCTCAGCTCCCTCAGCTCTCTTTCCCCTGCTCCCTGCTCCTTACTTTCTTGAGTCAGTCGTATCTCGATCTGTCCTTTTTCAGGGGTGAATTTGATTGCATTGGAGAGCAAATTCCAAATGATTTGTCGCAGTCGGGTTGGATCGGCGGCGATTGTTTGTACTGCCGGATCGAGTTGCGTGCGTAGTTGTAGTGATTTCTCCTCAAGCTGGGGACGAATTGATTCTAATAGCAATTCAATCGTGGCGATCGCATTGACAGGTTGAATGGATAGCTGTACTTTCCCCCGCATCAATCTAGACATATCCAGAATGTCATCGATCAGTTGCGCTTGAGATTTAGCATTCCGTTCGATGATCTTGAGTGCTTGGCACAATTTAGCTTCATCAAACTTCCGCATTTGCATGAGCTGCGACCAACCCAAAATTGAGTTCAAGGGCGATCGCAATTCGTGAGAAACAACTGCCAAAAATTCATCTTTCATTAAGTTAGCTGCTTCTGCTTGCTGCCGAGCGGCTTGAGCTTGAAATATTTCTAAATTCTTGGCAACTAATTGAGCTGCTTGACGTTGCACCTCTAAATTCTTTTTAAATAACTCGACAAATACTGCAACTTTAGATGTTAGTATAATCGGATCGATAGGTTTGAGTAAATAATCGACAGCACCTAGAGCGTATCCTTTTGACTTCAAATCGTCGCTATCGCTAATTGCCGTGAGAAAAATAATTGGTGTATGGCGCGATCGCTCTCTTTGTCGAATGAGACTTGCTGTTTCAAATCCATCCATTTCTGGCATTTGCACGTCCAGCAGGATGACAGCAAAATCTTGCTCTAGCAAACATTTCAAAGCTTGTTTGCCGGAATAAGCTTTTACTAAATTCTGTCCTAAACTTTTGAGCGTTGCCTCCAGCGCTACAAGATTTTCGGGATAATCGTCTACTAATAAGACGTTAATTTTAGGCTCGGACTTCATGGCATGAGCGACAGCTAAGAGAGTGGCGAACAATCTATTTTTGCTTCAAGTTGTATAGTTTAATGCATACTTCCTCTCTATCTAACGATATAGTAAGCGATTGGGAACGCATCTATCTTTGGGTCAAAAATTATCTCTTGACGATTAGATTTAAGGCGGCGAGCTTAACGCTGAAGCCACACTCTTAGTAGCGAGAATAATTGCTCTGTATCGATCGGTTTAGAAATGTAATCGGAAGCTCCGACATCAAGGCACTTTTCGCGATCGCCTTGCATGGCTTTAGCTGTCAGTGCCACGATTGGTAGTGATGCCAAGCGCTCGATCTGCCGTATAGCTTGGATCGTGTCATATCCATCCATTTCTGGCATCATAATATCCATCAATACAATGTCAATGTCTGGATTGTTTTCAATCTGAAGAATACCTTCTCGACCGTTTTCTGCGTATAAAACCTGCATCTGTTGACGTTCTAGGATGCTGGTGAGTGCGAAAATATTCCGCATATCATCATCGACAATCAGGACTTTCTTGCCTGCCAGTACGGAATCGTTTTGTTGCAACTGCTCTAACATCAACCGCTTAGGTGCAGGTAGATCGGCTTGGGTTTGATGTAAAAATAACGTAGTTTCCTCCAGCAAGCGTTCTGGCGATCGCGCCTCTTTGAGAATCGAGCTATCTGACAGGCGTTGTAGTTCGATTTCTTCTTCAGAAGTGAGCTGCCTGGGAGTATAAACGATGATGGGTAGATTTCTAAATAATGGTTCTTGCTTGAGCCGATCGATCAATTCAAATCCGTTGGTGTCCGGCAAGGCTAGATTTAAAACTAAACAGTCAAAATGACCAGTTTGGAGAGCTTCGAGTGCGGCTGCACCTGTTTCTACTACTTGAATTGCAATATCGCTTTCCTCAATCAAGTCGAGCATACTACGACGCTGCAATTCATCGCGCTCGACGATTAACAAGTTTTTCACGGAGCGATTGGCAAACTCTTGAATCTGAGACAGCGTATCTAATAATGCGGTGTTGCTAATTGGCTTTTGCAAGTAGGCGATCGCACCTTGTTTTAATCCCCGTTGCGGTGTTTCTTCAACCGAAATGATATGTACGGGAATGTGACGGGTATCGGGATTGTGTTTGAGGCGATCGAGTACCGTCCAACCATCGACGATTGGCAAGCGAATATCGAGCGTAATCGCCGTGGGTTGAAATTGCTGTGCTAGTGCTAAACCGACATTACCCCGCGTGGCAACTAGCACCTTAAAGCCTTGCTGACGAGCTGCATCTATTAATATGCGCACGAATTTCAGGTCGTCTTCAATAATCAGCAGCGTGCGATCGCCTGGTTGAATCACATCGCGATCGTCCTCAACCGCTCTTTCCTCTAATAAATTTGAGATTTGAGTTTCAACGAGCGACAAGACTTCAGGCGGGGAAGTTGGGAGTGCAGGTAGAGGGTTAGTTGGCGCTAATGATGGGGTTGCTTGTTGCTCTACCGTTCGACTTACCATTTGCGGTAAGTAGAGCGTGAATGTACTACCTCGACCGAGTTCGCTCCTCAGTTGAATTTCACCACCCAACAAGCGCGTGATTTCGCGGCTAATTGACAAACCTAACCCCGTCCCACCATAACGGCGAGAGGTCGTGCCATCTGCCTGCTGGAATGCTTCAAAAATAATTTGCTGTTTATCAGGTGCAATGCCGATGCCTGTATCGGTGACTGAGAAAGCAATAACACCTGCTTCTCCTGATGGTGCTTCTCTAGCAGCACGGTTGAGAACTTCTTGTTCCGCACTCCAACCTGCAAGTGCTGGGGTAACATTTAAGCGTACGGAGCCAGTGTCAGTGAATTTGAAGGCATTGGAGAGCAAATTTTTTAAGACTTGCTGCAAGCGTTTGGCATCGGTATAAAGTGTACGGGGTAATCGCTCGTCAAACTGAATTTCAAATTTGAGTTGGCGATCGCCTGCGACTTGACGAAATGTCCGCTCTATGCTTTCCCGCAAATGAGTAAATCTAACTGGTTCAATATCCACAGACATTTTGCCCGACTCGATTTTGGCAAGGTCGAGAATATCATTAATTAATTCCAGTAAATCGTTGCCAGACGAGTGAATTGTTCGAGCGTATTCTACTTGTTTATCGGTAAGATTTCGGTCTTGATTATCAGCTAATAATCTTGCCAAAATCAGCAAACTGTTAAGGGGCGTTCGTAATTCATGCGACATATTCGCTAAAAATTCAGACTTATATTTAGAACTTAAAGCGAGCTGTGCGGCTTTGTCTTCTAGCGATCGCCGTGCTTGTTCGATTTCTTGATTTTTCCGTTCGACTTCGCGATTTTGTAATGCCAATAGTTCAGCTTTTTCTTGTAATTCGCCATTGGTTTGTTGCAATTGCTCTTGTTGCTGTTTGAGCAATTCTTCTGAGGCTGTCAGCGATTTTGCTTGTTGTTCTAATCGCTGGTTAGTACCCGTTAGTTCTTTTTGTTGAGATTGTAATTCTTCTGCTAAAGATTGGGATTGTTTCAATAACTCCTCAGTCCGCATACTGGCAGCGATCGTGTTGAGTACGATCGCAATGCTTTCAGTTAACTGATCGAAGAATGTGAGGTGAATTTCATTGAACCGATTGAAAGAAGCTAACTCGAGGACAGCAGTAACTTGCCCTTCAAATAACACGGGCAAAACTACCGCATTCATTGGGGCTGATTCTCCCAAGCCGGAACTAATCTTAATATAGTTCGACGGGACTTCCGTAATTAAAATGCGTTCTTTTTCCAACGCACATTGCCCCACTAATCCCTCACCCAAATAGAAACGGTTGGCTAAATGTTTGCGTTCTCGATAAGCATAACTGCTAATTAATTTTAAGTAAGGCGGGTGGTTCTCGCCACTTTCCATTAAGTAGAAGACTCCATGCTGCGCCGAAACTAGAGGCGCTAACTCTGACAAAATCAACTTGGACACGGTTTCTAAATCGCGCTGCCCTTGCAACATCCGCGTAAATTTGGCAAGGTTGGTCTTCAGCCAGTCTTGTTCGGTATTTTTCTGCGTTGTTTCGCGCAGATTGGCAATCATTTGGTTGATATTATCTTTGAGCGCGGCGACTTCTCCTAAAGCTTCAACGGAGATCGATCGCGTTAAATCGCCTTTGGTTACAGCGGTTGCTACTTCAGCGATCGCTCTTACCTGCGTGGTTAAATTTGCTGCTAGTTCGTTCACGTTGTCGGTTAAATCGCGCCAAGTCCCCGACGCACCAGGGACTTTTGCCTGTCCGCCCAGTTTTCCTTCGATTCCGACTTCTCGCGCCACTGTCGTCACCTGTGCGGCAAACGTCGCCAGGGTATCGATCATTTCGTTAATTGTCTCGGCAAGCGTTTCAATTTCGCCCTTGGCATCTAGCATCAGCTTGCGCTTGAGATCGCCATTTGCTACCGACGTGACAACTCTGGCAATACCTCGTACCTGTGCCGTGAGGTTGCTTGCCATTGAATTCACGTTGTCGGTTAAATCTTTCCAGGTTCCCGCTACACCCGTAACTTGTGCCTGTCCGCCTAATTTCCCTTCCGTGCCGACTTCCCGCGCTACCCGCGTCACTTCAGAAGCAAAGGAACTCAGTTGATCCACCATCGTGTTAATGGTGTTTTTCAAATCTAAAATTTCGCCCTTGACATCTACGGTAATCTTTTTAGACAAATTACCATTAGCGATCGCCGTGGCAACTTCGGCAATATTTCGTACCTGTGCTGTCAGGTTGCCTGCCATCAAGTTGACGTTATCGGTGAGATCTTTCCAAGTGCCACCGACACCCCGCACGTATGCTTGTACCCCTAATTTCCCTTCCGTACCGACTTCCCGCGCCACCCGCGTCACTTCTGAGGCAAATGAGTTGAGCTGATCCACCATTGTATTGATCGTGTTTTTCAACTCTAAAATTTCGCCCTTTACGTCTACCGTGATTTTCTTGGATAAGTCGCCATTCGCTACGGCTGTAGTGACTTCGGCAATATTTCGTACCTGTGCCGTCAAGCTACCTGCCATAAAGTTGACGCTATCGGTTAAATCTTTCCAGGTTCCCGCTACGCCTTTCACCTCTGCCTGTACGCCTAACTTGCCTTCAGAACCCACCTCCCGCGCTACTCGCGTCACTTCTGAGGCAAACGAGTTGAGCTGATCGACCATTGTATTGATCGTGTTTTTCAACTCCAAAATTTCGCCCTTTACGTCTACCGTGATTTTCTTAGATAAGTCACCATTCGCTACGGCTGTAGTGACTTCGGCAATATTGCGTACCTGTGCTGTCAGGTTGCCTGCCATTGAGTTAACGCTATCGGTTAAATCTTTCCAAGTGCCTGCCACACCGCGCACGTCTGCTTGCACGCCCAATTTTCCTTCGGTTCCCACATCCCGCGCCACCCGCGTCACTTCTGAGGCAAACGAATTCAGTTGACCGACCATCTTATTCACGATCTGCGCTGTTTGCAAAAACTCGCCCTGTAAAGGGTTTCCAGCGATATCTGTAGCGATCGCTTGTGACAAATCACCATTAGCTACTGCCCGAATCACGCGAGTTGTCTCTGCCATCGGCTGCACCAAGTCAGTAATCAAGGTATTGACTGAATTGACACAGGCTTGCCAAGATCCTTTTGCCCCATTATTTGATACTCGCTCGTAAATTTTGCCCTCTTTGCCGACTACCGTGCTAATTCGCGCTAGCTCGGTTGTCATCTGCTCGTTTGTCTCAATAATGTCGTTGAGGGTATCTGCAATCTTGCCAGCAATACCTGTTTGTTCGCTAGAGATCCGAACGGAAAAATTACCCTTTTTAACTTCTAGTAATGTTTGCAGGAGTTGCTTGAGGTCAAGAGCATCGCTATCGGGATTAGCTGTGGCAGTCGTCATAGTGACTCGATACTGAAATGGAGACGTGTGAGGAATCTGTTGTAGCGTGAGAGAAAAAATTTCCTTCAAGCAACACCTAAGTATTGACTGGGTGTTGACAGATTTTCGTCTTCCATCGTAAGGATAAAACTAATACAACCGCGATCCGTCTAAAGATAGAAAGTAGTTAACCACTAGCCACCAGTCACTAGCCACTCACAACGACTAAGGATGTATTTGACTCAAAATGTAGCGCAAGCGATCGTAGTCGTCTTTGAGAAGAGTGCTGAGGGTGCGTCCGGCTTGGACTAACCATTGTCTATCAGCTTTGCGTAATTGATAGACTTCTCGAATTGCGGCGGCGGTTAAAGCTTCTACAGGCGCACCTTGAACTTGCAACAAAGTGCGTAAAAAATCCAGGCGATCGCTAAATAAAATCACATCTTCTGGCTGACAGCAATAGACAGCTTGGTGAATTTGCGGCGGACGGGGCGGAAGGTATTGATACACTTGGCGTTGAGCGCGTTTTGAGGCTTTAGCTGGCTCAAAGCCGATAATGGCAGCGCGAAATTCAGTTTTGAGCATGGCGAAAATTTGCGGCTGCTGTTCGCGCAACTCCATGAGAGATAACCCTAAAGCCCTTGCCCGATGGATCGAGTCGATCGGCATGGTGGTAGCGTAATAAACTACCCCATAAACTTGATTTCCCGATTCATCATCCGCAGACTTTACCCAACTACCAAAAGGTGGCATCACCGGAAAGCTCAAATCTTCTGGTTCCAGGCATTGAGCTAAAAATTCCGTTGTCGAGGTTTCAATCACTTCGGCTATGTAACTCGGATGGCGATCGCCTGTCGTAAATTGAGGTAGGGGAAGACGCATATCTCAAGACAAGTTAAACTTTATCTCTCATACTTTATCCTGCGGTTATTGGTCATTGGTCATTAGTCATTTGTGAGTGGTGAGTGGTGAGTGGTGAGTGGTGCGTGAAATACTTGCGACTTGCGACTTGATAACTGATAACTGATAACTGATAACTGTTAGCTAGTCAAAATCGCTGCCGACTAACCGCTCGAATTCCCGCTTGACAATTGTATAACACTCGCAGGAGGAAGCTTCTAGCCCTTCTCGGTCGAGAATAGTCATTTTACCCCGCACGTAGCGGATCAGCCCCGCTTTCTGAAGAACGCTGGCTGACAAACTGACAGTAGGGCGGCGCACGCCCAGCATTTGCGAGAGAAACTCTTGGGTGAGCGGAAACTCATCTGAACCCACTCGGTCTTGAGTCATGAGTAACCAGCGGCAAAATCGCTCCTCAACTGAGTGTATGCGATTGCAGGCAGCTATTTGGGAAATCAGGTTAAACAGCGCTTGCGTGTAGCGTTGCAGCAGATCGTGAAGCGTGCTGCCTGGGATAACTTTATTTTTAAACACATCTACTCTCATCCTCCAAGCCTCGCCAGGAATTTGTGCCATAGCCAGACCGGGAATCTTATTAGATCCCAGGAATACGGGGAGACCTACCATTCCCTCATTGCCAACTGTTCCCACTTCAACTGCTGTACCGTCTTCCATCAGCGTCAGCAAAGAGACTACGCCACTCTTAGGGAAGTAGACATACTCAATAGATTCGTTAGCTGCGTAGAGAGTTTGCTTGAAAGTCAGGGGGACTAATTCCATGTTAGTCACTAGGCGTTCGTATTCTTCTCTAGGCAAGATAGCTAGAAGCTGATTTTCATCAGCTGGATGGGAATTTTTCGACACCAAAATCAGAAACCTCTTTGAGCCAGTCTTATCTACATCGATAACTGACAGCATCAATCGAGGACTTCTCACCCAAGATTTATTTAAATGTAAATATTGTAAATAATATATGTAGCTTAGCTAACATAAAGAATAGAAAATATGTCAGCTAACTGACATAAACATTTTAATCCCTTGTTTGCAGTAGGCGGCGATCGCCCTGGCTTGCCAGGGCGATCGTAAGAACATCATAGAAAAACTGTGAATAGCAAGCGCGAACATAAAATCTTTTCCCACTTTCCCAATGTTGCGTTTAACGTTGTAGCGATCGCCGCTTCTAAAGGTGGATTAAATGCAATTAGTCAAATTTTATCCGCCTTACCGTCAGATTTTCCCGCAGCAATTGCGATCGTACAGCACTCGTCTCCCAACTGCCCCAGCTACTTGGCTGAGATCCTTAGATACCGCACTAGATTGCGGGTGAAAAATGCAGAGACAGGAGAATTGCTGCGTCCAGGAACGGTTTATGTTGCCGTGCCTAACAACGTGAGTTCGACGGGGTTAAAAGACAGCAGGAGGAAGAGCAGGTAAGCCTTTGGGTTCTAAATCGAGAGAAGGTTTTCGGGGCAAATAAGTATAAGCTGTTAATCCAGCTAACAAGTTGACCAGGAAATTCCAGATGCTTCTATGTCGGGAATGCTCGATTTGAGAAATGTTCTTCAGTTGGTCATAAACTGTTTCAATTAAGGCTCGCTTACGTAAGAGAATTTTGTCGATCAACTTGACCAACTGTTGCTTCATCTTCTTCTTACGCCGTGTAATTAACTCCAAGCCTTGCTGATAGAGTTGCTCAAACAATTCCTGAGATATATAACCACGATCGCCAAATAGCTTACCAATTAGGTCTTGGGTTAAGTCCGGCACAGGCTTGCGGTCATCTACATTGCCAGGGGTCAGCTTAAAAGCTAGCAACTCGCCTCGGTCATTGATAATTAGGTGCAGCTTAAACCCATAGTGCCACCCGACCGAATTTTTGCTCCAACCCACCATGCCTTCAAACACACGATGGCTTCTAGAACGTTTTGGATGACACACCTCAATCGGAGTTGAATCAATGAATGAAATGCCAGTGACTTCTCCCTTACGGGTCTGTACAAAGCAGCATAACAGCATCAACGACCAAGGCATCAATTCGACAAAACGAGTATAGCTGACTAGATGAGGAAAAGCTTGACGCCAGCCTGGTAGGACTTGTAGCGTGTAGAATTCTTTAAAAGTACGATATCCCGAGCCATGAAAAGCAATTACTATCGTCATCACCTCACTCAGACTTAAACGAGAGCGACACAAGCGTTCTCCACAACTTGCCGTCAATAGCATCTGTTGCTGCCAATGTCGTTCAAAGGTTTGATAGAAGTCGTCTACCTCACAAAAAATTTGCGTCACATCTAGGCGAGATACAATGGTGCTATTCATAACTGAGGCCGAGCGCTGTGTATTTTGAGCATAGGTCTCTTTTTTCTTTTTGGCTCATCTCCCACCGTCGAACTCACGTCTAACAAGCACTTGGTCGTAAATCCTAGCGGTCAGTTGTCGCTATCGGATGCAGCGAGAGTTAACTTTGTTCGTCCCTCAGCTAACGTGCTGTTTCGATCGGTTGCTACAAGTTATCAGAGACGGGCGATCGCTGTAATTTTGAGTGGTAAAGATACTGATGGCTTACTAGGAGTGCTAGCAATTAAGAAACATGGTGGCATAGCGATCGCCCAAAATGAAGCGACTTGCGAGTGTTTCGATATGCCCAAGGCTGCCATTAATACTGGGAAAGTCGATTTCGTGCTTCCCCCAAACGCGATCGCCTCCACCCTATACGACTTGGTAATGACACCAAAAGCAGCATAACGGTCGATCGTTGGTAGTTGTTGACCGATAGTCGAAACCAACAACTAACAACCAACAACTTACTTGCCTTTTTTCCGAGTCACTTCAACTGCTTCTAATTCTGATTGATTGAAAGTAATAAGTTTGTCCCAGTTACCACCTTCAAACAACACAGCGACTTTACCATCAGTAATTCTCTGTACTAGCCCTTGATAACCGTAGTAAGTATCGTTAGGGTTCTTAACGCGCACAGTTACACCTGGCAGAATCATAGCTTTTCCTCTTGACTAACACTGATAATTTAAATTTTCGCTTATAAGTGTAGTGATGTCAGTTATCAGTTATCAGTTATCAGTTATCAATGAAGAAAGGGTGTGGGGTGTGGGGTGTGGGGTGTGGGGTGTAGTGAGTGGTGCGTGGTGAAGCGGGCGGAAGCGGAGGTTTCCTCCGCTTTGAAGCCGCGTCGTGGTGCGTGAGTCATTAATTCTCCTCTGCGCCTCTGCTTCCTCTGCTCTCTTCTTCTCCCTCACCCCTAACTCCTCGCTCCTCGCCCCTTTCTCTTTGGACGATGGTTAGCAACGGATTGCACGATGCCGATCGCAATCCAATTCGTTAGCAGTGCCGATCGCCCGTAGCTCATCCAGGGCAAGGGAATTCCCGTGACTGGTGCAAGCCCAATTGTCATGCTGATATTGACGATGACTTGGAACACTATCATGGAAAATACGCCGATGACGAGAAGGGAACCAAAATCATCTTTCGCACTTTGGGCAATTAATACCAATCGCAAGCAAATCAACCAAAAGATAAATAGTAAAACAAGGCAGCCAATAAAGCCCCATTCTTCGCCTACTGCTGAAAAGATAAAGTCCGTATGCTGTTCGGGAATGAAATTGAGTTGGGTTTGCGTGCCTTGGTAAAGTCCTTGTCCCCATAATTGCCCGGAACCAATGGCAATTCGCGATTGTATTAAATGATAACCGCCGCCAAGAGGATCTTTCTCTGGGTCGAGAAATAAAATGATGCGGTCTTTTTGATAGTCTTTGAGCAATCCCCAGAGAATGTGTCCTAATTCTCCTGCCAAAAAGTTAATTCCAATCGCTCCAACTGCCGACAACCATCGCCAAGGCATAGTCGCCAGCGCGATCGCTCCCATTGCTACTGCCCAGATACACCAAGCTGGTAAATAGACATTAAATAAGACAACTGCCACGATGGGGGAAATTAACAGGATCAGCCAACCAGGATTGACATTACCCCAATAGAGCATTCCGAGAGTTATTGCCCCAAAAACCAAAGATGTTCCTAAATCTGGCTGTGCGAATACTAAAACCCAAGGCACAGCTGTAACTAACAAAGCTCGAAGCACGCTAGGAATTTTTCCCGCGCTACGGGATTGTAATAATGCTGCTAGGGTGATAATCATCCCAACTTTGGCAAATTCTGAGGGTTGGAGATTAAAGCCAGCAACACTAATCCAGCGTTGAGCGCCTTTGGCACTGATTCCAGCTAGCATGACCGCAATCAGAGATACGTTCGTGAAAGCATAAGTCAGCCAGTGCCAGCGCAGGAGAAAATCGTAGCGACAAAGCGATAGAAAGAAAGCCAATGCCAATCCTACGCCACCAAACAGCCAATGCTGCCACCAATCGGTAATTCCCTGGTTTAACTCTGCACTACGAATGGAAATACCACCAAATATTGTGATGCCTACAGTCAGCGCCAACAGCCACCAGTCTATCTGTTGCCAAGGGGCAAGCAGTAATTTCCAAGGAACAGAAAATATGAATCTTTTTAACAGCATGGACGAGGATTGGGGATAGGGACAAATTACAACTAATTCATGGTTCCCTTTTCATAGTCTAAATTTAGCTTTTTTCCCTCACTCCTCACTCCTCGTCCCTCACTCCTAAGTTAATGCTGCTACCGAGACTTTACCCGCGATCGCCATTGCTACTGCCATTAAAGCTTTAGCAGAGGCAGATTCAGGCTCAGCAACAACAATGGGAATACCGCGATCGCCTCCTTGACGCAGGGAAATTTCTAATGGGATGCAGCCTAACAAGGGTACGCCTAGTTCTTTAGCGGTTTTTTCCCCACCACCAGAACCAAAAATGTCGTAGTGTTTATCTGGCGCGTCGGGGGGAATAAAGTAGCTCATATTTTCCACAATTCCCAATACTGGAACTTGCATCTGTTGGAACATCCGCAAGCCTTTGCGAGAATCTAACAACGCTACATTTTGGGGTGTCGTGACAATCACCGCACCCGCCATCGGTACGGCTTGCGTTAATGTGAGTTGAGCGTCTCCGGTTCCCGGTGGCATGTCTACGATCAGATAATCCAATTCTCCCCACTGGACTTGATAGAGAAATTGGCGAATAATCCCATTGAGCATCGGTCCCCGCCAAATGACAGGCTGGTCTTTGTCAATCAGAAAACCCATCGAGACTAACTTCACACCGTGATTGAAAACCGGATCGAGAACGTCCCCTTTCTCGCCTTGGCGTACTGCTACCTGTGCTTGTTCTAGTCCCAGCATAGTAGGCGCGTTAGGACCGTAAATGTCTGCATCCAACAATCCTACTTTTGCCCCCGATTGTGCTAAAGCAACGGCAACGTTGACTGCGACAGTACTTTTACCCACACCACCTTTACCGCTAGAAATTGCCAAAATATTTTTCACTCCAGCAATTCCCGTGCGATCGGGTAAACCTTTCTGTTGCGGTGTTTCTGCTGTTACGTCTACCGCAACTTCCGTGACTCCTGGTAGCTGCTTGACAGCTTTTTGGCAGTCTTCAACAATAAACTCTCGTAACGGGCAAGCTGGAGTTGTCAAGACCAAAGTGAAGCTGACTTTGCCATTGTCAATTTTGACATTGCGAATCATGTTCAGTTCCACTAGGCTTTTGCGGAGTTCTGGATCTTGCACGGGGCGCAAAACTTCTAATACGGAGCTGGTACTAAGGGTATCGAGCATGACATTCTTCACTCTCTAAGGCTGCTTTGCTATCTATTTGCATCTTAGCGGTCAGCGTAGAGTGAAAGTCGATCCATCCCCAAGGCTTTGTCAATGGTGTGAATGGTGAAATGGTTATGTGTCAGGCGGATTTATCGCCAATTACAACCAGCCGCGCAGCCAGTAAATGACAATTCCGATGTATTCTTTGAGAGTTTGAGTGAATAAAAATAAACTGCTAGCATCTGGTAACAGGCTCAGTAATTTAGCTTCGGGCGAACTCGCTAATTCTTGAAACTCTTGGGTAGAAACTTGAAAATCAGTCGGAGCCGGAATAGCAGTTATTCCCAAACGTTTAAAGATTGACAGCGATCGCGGCATATGCATTGCTGAAGTGACCAATAAAATCTGGCGAATACCTTGCTGTGTCAGAATTTGACGCACGTTAACTGCATTTTCGTAAGTATTTCGAGATTTGGGTTCCTTAACTATTGCCGATTCTGGTACGCCCATGTTCTTCAATAACGCTGACATATCAGTTGCTTCAGCAGAATCATTCCCATACCACTCAATTCGTCCTCCACTGAGAATTATTACAGGTGCTTTGTTCTGCTGATAGAGATAAGCAGCATAGAGGAGGCGATCGCCCCCTTCAGTCACCTCTACAGTCGGGCGCGGTGGTGTGGACGTTCTGGTGACACCACCCAAAACCACGATAGCCTCGGCAGTTGGTACGGGATTGAGTGGCAAATTCTGCCACTCTAGCGATCGCGCGAAAGAACGAGCAGCCCAGCTATTACCCCCTACCAATAAAATTATGAGAGCAAGGGCAATTGCGATCGCCGCGCCGCGCGTTTTTTTACCCCACAACAACAGCACCAACCCCACCACCAGCAGCACGCAGGCTATTCCCAGCGGGTAGAGAAATAGTGGTAGCAGTTTCGACAGGAAGAGAAACATTGGAGTGGTGATTGGTAGTTGGTAGTTGTTGGTTGACAGTTGACGGTTGACGGTTGACGGTTGACGGTTGACGGTTGACGGTTGACGCTGGCGCTACATTGCGTGAAGACGGTTGACGGTTGACACTTCCCAGCTCTCCTGCTCCTCTGCTCCCTCTGCTCTCTTCTTTCCTTATCCCCTCACTCCTCACTCCTCACCCCTTCAAAAGGCTGTGTCGTATCAATCGTGGTAACGTAGGGCTTTTCAGTGTCGGTAAAAGGCTCAGCAGTGGCTTGTTGGGACTCTAATAAGTCAACGGTAGCATCGGCAATGTCTCCGGTACGCTGTTGCAGTCGCTGACGCAAGACTTCCACTGGTGCGGTACAGTGGAAAATTTGTAGTGGAATTTGACGCGATTCTGCTTGGGCGATCGCCTCTTGACGTAGAGCAGTGCGATCGTATTTGGCATCTAAAATGACTGTAAAACCCTCACCTGCCAACAGCAGTCCTAAATCTAAAAGCCTTTGATAGGTTTTTTGATGCCATTCAGCAGTATAAATTTCATCGCCGCCGCGCTGTTCTAAAGGAATTCCAGCTAAATGTTTGCGAACGGCATCAGAACGAACGTGAATTGCTCCCAGTTGTCGTGCTAGTTGCTTCGCTACCGTACTTTTACCTGCACCCGATAGCCCAGACATGAGAATTAACCTGCCTTGACGAGGTTTGGTGTATTCCCACGCTTGGCGATAGTAGTTTGCTGCTGTTTTTGCCGACTCTTCCTTTACATCTGCGGGTACGCCTGGATCGTCCAACAGAAATGAATTGACTTTAGCGCGCACGTATGCTTGACGGCTGAGATATAAAGGATAGATTTGCAATCCTTCCCAATCGCCTGTTTGCTCTAAATATGTATTTAAAAAGATATTCCCTAAGTCTTTGCGTCCCCGTGCCTCAAAATCCATCACGGCAAACGCCACATCATACATTACGTCTACAAATCGGAATGGCTCGTTAAATTCAATGCAGTCAAATAATAAAATCTTGTCATGCCATAGACAAATATTTTGCATGTATAGATCGCCATGACATTCGCGGATAAAGTTACCTGCCATGCGGCTTTTAAATAATGACTCTTTCTCAGCAAAAAACTTATCTGTATACGCTTTTGTTTCGTCAAACTGATTTTGTGTCTGTGCTTTGCCAATATATTTTTCTGATTGCTCGTAGTTCTCGTCAAAAGCTTGACGAACTTGAGCTACTTCTCCAAAACTACGAATATAGTCGTTGATTGCAGCTCGCTCGTGATATTGTGCTACAACTCGCCCTAAATCAATCATCAGTTTTTCGTCAACTTTTCCCTGAGAAAACATGTTAATTAATAACATATCCTGGGGAAATTGACGCATTTTTAATACGTATTCTACAGGTTCTCCCGTACCTCCCAATTCGTATTGCTGTTCGTTTTTAGTAATTGGTAAAACTTCTAAATAAAGTTCGGATGCGCCTCTTTGATTTAATCGTAATTCTTCTTGACAAAAATGCTTTCTTGCTTCCAGCGTTGAATAGTTTAAAAAACCAAAATTCATCGGCTTTTTCACTTTATAAGCATACTCTCCAGTTAATAACACGTAAGAAATATGCGTCTGAATCAGTTGAATAGGTTCTTGCACTGGATGAGGGTAAAATCCAGGTTGCATCATTTGTTGAATCGAAGCGGGAATTGAAGCTGCTGTCATTTCTTTCCTCTGTGTTTTCTAATATTCCCCCCAATCTTGCGGGGGGTTAGGGGGGATCGCAACTGCAAATAAAAAACCAGGAGTTTCCCCCTGGTATTATCGGCAATTCTACTCAAGTTGTCAGCTATTATTCTGCTGCTGCGTCAGATTCTGATGCTGATTCCGTTTCTGCCTCTGCTTCCAACTCTTCTACCGCAGCTGCGGTTGTCTTCTGCGGTGACAAAATAGTCACAACTGCTTGTTCTGTGTCGCCTAAAACTGTTACCCCTGACGGTAAAACTAGTTCGCGAATGTACAAGCTATCACCTACGTGCAGGTTAGAGATATCAATCTCGATCGCCTCTGGAATACTATCGGGATTGCAACGAATCTGCAAGCTTGTTGCCAGCGTATCGACAATTCCGCTTTCTTGCTTTACGCCTACCGCATCGCCAACAAAATGTAACGGGACTTCTACATCCACAGAATCTTGCGCTGCAACGGCAAAGAAGCTGATGTGGTAGAGATTTCCCTTATAGGGATGAGATTGTACTTCCCGTACCAGAGTTTTACCACGCCAAGGAATATCGGAGACGTTTAGATCGATGATGGTGTTGTTGACAGAAGCCTTTTTCAGCATTGTTTCTGCTGTTTTAGCATTCATGACTAGAGAAATTGCTTCCGCACCTTTATGTCCGTAAAGGTTTGCCGGAATCATGCCACCGCGACGTAAAGCATTGGGTTGACTTCCCTCTGGGCGTTTTTGACACTCAACTGTAAGTTCCATCTTTGTTGTTAATTGTTAGTTGTTAGTTGTTGGTTGCTAATGTAGGGGCGTACATCTGTACGCCCCTACAACTGAAGATTCGCTACTTAGCTAGCTGAGACAGGCGTGCCGTCAGCGTGCAATAAAGCGCGTTTGGGTCCGTGGATTGGATCTTCCACGATAATAGTTTGGTCGCGGCTAGCGCCGAGAGAGACGATCGCGATCGGTACTTCCATTAACTCTGCCAGAAATTTCAGGTAATCGAGCGCTTGTCTGGGTAGATCGTCTAACGTGCGACAATCAGCTGTCGATCGCTGCCATCCTGGTAAAGTTTTATAAATCGGGCGGACTTTGGCAAATTGACGGGCGTTGCGAGGGAAGTGTTCGTAGCGATCGCCGTCGATATCGTAGGCGACGCAAACTTTGATTTCTTCGAGCGTGTCAAGGACATCTAACTTCGTAATCGCCAAGCAGTCTATTCCATTCACCCGCACGGCGTAGCGACCGATTATTGCATCAAACCAGCCGCAGCGCCGTTGCCTTCCGGTAGTCGTACCAAATTCTGCCCCGCGATCGCACAACAGTTCGCCGAGTTGTCCGTCCAATTCTGTGGGGAATGGACCCTCTCCTACCCGCGTCGTGTAAGCCTTCGCTACACCAATCACGCGATCGATTGCCGTGGGACCTACCCCTGTCCCAACACAAGCCCCTCCCGCGACGGGGTTAGATGAGGTGACGTAGGGATAAGTCCCGTGATCGAGATCGAGCAGCGTACCTTGAGCGCCTTCAAATAATATGTTTCGCCGCCTTTGGATCGCATCGTAAATTTTCAGCGAGGTATCGACTACGTGAGAACGCAAGCGTTCTGCGTAACCCAAATACTCGTCAATGACCGCTTCTGGATCTAAAGGTGGTAGATTGTAAAGTTTTTCGAGAATGACATTTTTATAGTCTATCGCCCACTGTAACTGTTCTCGCAGTCCTACCGAATCCATTAAATCGAGAACTCGAATTCCCGTTCGTTCTGATTTATCGGCATAGGTGGGTCCAATTCCTCGCCCTGTCGTGCCAATTTTATAATTACCCCGTCTTTCTTCTGCCGCGCGATCGATCAGCCGATGATACGGCATGGTGACATGAGCGGTTTCAGAGATAAACAAGTTATCTGTAGAAATATCTAAACTTTCTAGCCGATCGAGTTCCTCGATCAAAACTTTTGGGTCGATGACCGTACCGCAGCCAATAATGCATTCTGTCTTAGAATACAGAATTCCAGAGGGAATCAGATGCAGCTTGAAAGTCTGATCTTGGACGACAATCGTGTGTCCGGCGTTGACTCCCCCTTGGTAACGAACCACAATGTCAGCGGAGCGACTGAGTAAATCCGTGACCTTTCCTTTTCCTTCATCGCCCCACTGGGCTCCTATAACAATGACGTTAGCCAAGGGTATTTCTGAATGTTAGAGTTGACACAATCTACAACTATAAGCGCAGATTGTATCTGGTGTCAAGCTCTAAAGAAGTGTGGGAGGTGTCACTAGAAGAATTTTCTCGTGCGCTCTACCCCATCTTCCCCGACTCCCGACTCCCGTACGGGCGGGTTTATCCGCTCAATTCTGGGGTGTTTCAGGGATCTCCTGTCAAAACCCGCCCCTACGACTCCCGACTCCCTGCTCCCTATTCACTGATAACTGTTCACTGTAGAATTGCTAACCCCTAGTTGACGATCGGGAGAAACGATCGCACCTGTTACTCTTTGTAATCTCGCTCCCAAGGAGAGTAATTTGACTTCTAGTTTCTCGTAACCGCGATCGAGATGGTGCAGTCCTTGAATTGTTGTCTTACCTTTTGCTGCTAGTCCTGCTAGTACCAAAGCGGCTGAAGCGCGTAGATCGCTAGCGACGACTGGCGCACCAGATAGTAGCGGTACTCCCCGCACGACAGCAATATTGCCCTCAACGCGAATATCTGCCCCCATGCGATTGAGTTCGGCGACGTGGCGCAGGCGGTTTTCAAATACAGTTTCGGTAATGACGCTATCGCCCTCGCTCAAACTCAGCAAAGCCATGAATTGCGCTTGCATGTCTGTGGGAAAACCAGGGTAAGGCAGAGTTTTAATGTCTGTTCCCCGCAATCCTTCGCCAGGAACAACACGAAGGCAGTCAGGTGCATCCGCAACAATCTGCACTCCAATTTCTTGTAATTTGACGATCGCCGGGGTGAGATGATCGGGAATGACTGGCGCTAATGAGATCTCGGAGTTGGTGATGGCTCCCGCTACCAAAAAAGTTGCGGCTTCTACGCGATCGGGAATAATTGCATAATCTGTTGAATGCAAACGAGGAACGCCCAAGATCGTAATTGCCGTAGTTCCAGCTCCCCGAATGCGCGCTCCCATAGAGTTACAGAAATTAGCTAGATCGACAACTTCTGGTTCTTGAGCAGCGTTTTCAATGACTGTTTCTCCTTCAGCTAATGTCGCCGCCATCATCAAGGTTTCTGTTGCACCGACACTGGGATAGTCTAAATAGATTTTGGCTCCTTTCAATCTCCGGCTACTACCAGCGACGTAGGCATTGACCATGCCATGCTCGATCTGGACATCTGCCCCCATTGCCTGTAAGCCTCGGACATGCAAATCGACCGGTCTAGCTCCAATCGTACATCCACCAGGTAAGGGGACTTGAGCATATCCCTGACGAGCTAGTAACGGACCAATTGTAAAGAAACTTGCCCGTAGTTGACTGACAATTTCGTATGGAGCTTGAGACGTGCTGAGATCGCTAGCATCAATATCTAATACATCACCGTGTTGAGAGATTTTTACTCCCAGCGATGATAATAACTGACCCATGCGCGCCACATCCACGAGTGATGGTACGTTACGGATACGACAGTCTTGAGGACAGAGCAAAGCACCAGCGATGATGACAAGGGCAGAATTCTTTGCTCCGCTGATTTTGACCTGACCTGCCAAAGGATGCCCGCCCCAAATTTCCAGTACGGCTGGATCGACTTCTGGTGAGGGCTGCGGTCTAATTGAGTTATGGATAGTAGTAATGGCTCTGTCCTCCGAATCTAGTTAATCCGTACCCGAGTTGGCAAAAATTTGGTTTAGATTCTACATTGAGATGGTAAAAGTTTAAACTGTGAATTTTCTTATCTCTGCTACAAATATCTGGCTCGATCTCGGTATTTCTACAGTTGTTGCCCTCTAAAGTTTTTGCTTTACTCAAAAAATTTTAGATTTGGTCATTAGTTACTTGTGAGTGGCTGGTAGCTTAACTCTTTTCTAGCCACCAGCCACTAGTCGCTAACAACTGATAACTGAAAAAACCTTGACAAACAGAAATATTTAAGTCATGATGAGAAATTGCGCCCACTGAAGTTGAGGGCAAGCGGAACTGGCGGAATTGGCAGACGCGCATGATTCAGGTTCATGTGCCGAAAGGCTTCCGGGTTCAAGTCCCGGGTTCCGCATCAACTTGAAGTTTTGGTTACCAGCAACGAGCTATTAGCCTTACATGTTTAGTCTTATATGTCCTGTGAATCTAGTTGGCAGTTAATTACTACCACGATAGCTCTGAATCGTCAATAGTAGATTTTATAGATGATAACGAGTTTGCAAAATCCTCTGGTTAAGCAGATGCGAAAGCTACACTCTGCCAAACAGCGATCGCAACAGGGTGTTTTTCTCTTGGAAGGAACCCATTTGTTAGAGGAGGCTTATGCAGCGCAATATCCCGTGGAATGCGTCTGTTGTACTTCCCAATGGCAGGAGAACCATCAACAGCTTTGGCAGCAGCTGCATCGCTCAGGATCGCGGGTAGAAATTGTCACTCCAGAGGTTTTGCAGGCGATCGCAACTACAATCAATCCTGACGGAGTTGTAGCGACGGCAACCAGGCAGCAAGGACGAGAAGTACCCCATATAGGCATCAGTTTAGCTTTGGAGACGCTGCAAGACCCTGGGAACTTAGGGACGATAATTCGCACGGCGGCGGCGGCTGGTGCGTCGGGGCTGTGGTTGAGCGCAGATAGTGTAGATTTAGACAATCCCAAGGTGTTACGAGCTTCCGCTGGGCAGTGGTTTCGATTGCCGATGGTCGTAAGTCAAGATCTGCGGCAAACTATACTCCAGTGTCAAGCGGCGGGAATGCAAGCGATCGCGACTTTGCCTACCGCAAAGATGACATATTGGGAAGTAGACTGGCGGGTGCCAAGTCTAATTTTGTTAGGGAATGAAGGAGCAGGTTTATCAGCAGATTTAGCGGCAATGACAGATCTACAAGTGCAAATTCCCCTCTGTGCGGGGGTAGAGTCGTTGAATGTAGGAATTGCAGCGGCGCTGTTGTTGTACGAGGCACGACGACAGCTAAACTCTATTTGAAACTCTATTTGACAAAACAATTGCAGCCAGTACCAAACGGATCGGCACGGACGATGACTTCTGTACCGTTAGCTAGCCAAGCAATAAAAGTTACCTGACCGAAATCGTTGATTCCATCTGTAGATAGAGCAACACTTTGTACCATATAACCGAACAAAGAATCGCCACTGGCAATAACTTTATGTTTGACAGGATCGGGACCGATAAAAATTCCTTCACCACCTGTATCTAGTTGAGCAAAAAATGCAACTGTACCGCGATCGTTGATGGCAGGGGGTACGGCGGCAAAATTAAAATTGCTTCCACTGCTAAAGCTGCTGTAGGCTCCGTTAGTATCGGCAACAGTAGTTATTTTAGTGCCGTTATTCTTCAAGATTGCTGCCTTAGCAGGATTAAACTCAGCCGTGTATTCGCTTGTCGGTGTTACTTCCAAAGCAACATATGCAACTGTTCCTCGGTTATTGAGCGAGGGAGAGAAAGCGCCGCTCTTTGGAGCCATGACGTACAGAGGATAAGTAGTGCTAGTTAAAGTTTTAGTTATTGTGCCTTTGTGGGCGAGAATATTAAACTCATAACCATTTTGAGATCTATAAGCTACCGTACCGCGATCGTTGATATTGGCTGAATCGACAGTGGACAATCTAGCATCGTTAGCTTCAGCAATCAGCCTACCATCACTACTCAATACGCCTATACCACGCATATTTTGAGCGACATAAGCAATAGTGCCTCTGTTATTGAGTGCCAGAGATACAATGCGATCGTAAGAAGGATAGCCACTTTCAGGCGATGGCTTGTAAGCAGGAACCTGAGTTACCTTACCATTGGTACTAGTAAAAATCGTTTCCGTGGGATATTCTGCGGTGGTTGCTCCCCGTGCTGGCGTAGCAACAAAAGCAACGGTTCCACTATCGTTAATCGCGATGGGACTACCGATACTTTCATATAAAACAACGTTTTCGGCAATCGTTGTTATTATCTTGCCCGTACTGGTATATGCTCCTAATGCTCCGTCCGTATTGGCGCTAAAGGCAACGGTTCCGGCGTTGTTGATAACAGGCAATCCAAAGCTGTTAAAAGAACCGCTTGTATCAGCCATCTTTTGGTAAGCGTACTTGGAGGATTTGACCGCAATCGCTCCATTATCGATTAAGCTCAAACTCAGACCAATAGCTGCTGCTGCAATACAACTTTTTAACTTCATAACTATCTAGCGCTGAAAAAGAAGACAAAACTCACGAAATTTCATCGCTGTCAACCATCAACTGTCAACCTTTTGAAATTTCAGCTATTTTGTTAAAACTCAGCTAGAGCGCGATCGTCAATAAATCCTAAACGAAATCCCACAACTCCATATAAAAATTTACAGTAGAAGAAATATAAAAGATGCTATATTAATGGATTGTGTCGAATCAGAGCTAGTTCATGCCTAAACTGAAAACTCGCAAAGCAGCGGCAAAGCGGTTCCGTGCCACAGGCACTGGTAAAATCGTGCGTCGTAAAGCTTTCAAAAATCACATTTTAGAAAAGAAAACGACTGCTAGAAAGAACCGTCTCTCTAAAGCAGCACTCGTACACGAACGCGACGAGCAAAACGTTCGGATGATGCTCCCTTATTTGTAAGTTACGAAGGAATTCTATTCATGACCAGGGTAAAACGCGGTAACGTTGCCCGCAAACGCCGCAAAAAAATTCTCAAACTCGCGAAAGGATTTCGCGGTTCTCACTCGACTCTGTTCCGCACGGCAAATCAGCAAGTGATGAAAGCATTGCGGAGTGCCTACCGCGATCGCCGCAAGCGCAAGCGTGATTTTCGCCGCCTGTGGATCGTGCGGATCAACGCAGCTGCAAGACAGCATGGTATGAGCTACAGTCAACTGATGGGGAATCTCAAGAAAGCTGAGATTCAAATTAACCGTAAAATGTTGGCACAATTGGCAGTTCTCGATCCAGCTAGCTTTGCTAAAGTTGCAGAACTCGCTGGTCAAGCAAAATAAAGGATGAAGGATGAAGGATGAAGGCAGAATGAAGGTAAGTAGAAGCATGACGAACTGTTTGCACTTCTTTCTTCTACTCTTCCCTTTAACCTTTACCCTTTACCCTTTCATCTCTAAAAGCAACGCCGCCGAATTTAAAGAGATTCGACAGCGGGGCTATCTTCTAGTAGCTGTGAAAGATAATTCCCCACCTCTGGGCTTTCGCGATCGACAAGGAAAGCTGCGAGGATTGGAAATCGAACTTGCTCAAAAATTAGCAGCAGATTTACTCGGAAACCCAGCAGCAGTAAAATTTATTCCAGTTGCAAACCGCGATCGCCTCAATGCGGTAATAGAAGATAAAGTCGATTTAGCGATCGCCCAAGTCACAGCTACAGATTCGCGATCGCGTTTAGTTAGTTTCAGTCCGCCTTACTACATAGATGGTGCGGCAATAATTGCTAAAAAAGCAACAGCAGAAAGTCTCAACGATGTTGCTAAGAAAACAGTTGCCGTCCTCAAAGGTTCTTCCACAATTCCTACAGTCAAGTATTTATTACCGCAAGTACAGCTATTGGGAGTTGATTCCTATCAGCAGGCGCACGCATTGCTAGAATCTGGCATAGCAGCAGCCTTTACAGCCGATGCCAGCGTGTTGAGCGGTTGGGTGCGAGAATATCCTCAGTATGAGATTCTACCAACATTATTGTCAGCCGAACCGTTAGCTGTCGTCATGCCAAAAGGATTGCAATACGATAGCTTGCGACAACAAGTCAACGCCGCGATCGCCCGTTATACTACTGCGGGTTGGCTGCGACAACGGGCAGTATTTTGGGGCTTACCTGTAGTTAAATAGATGGAAATGTAAAACTCGTAAAACTCAACTCATTGATCTCATTCCACCTATAAACTTGGGCGCGAAACGCATTCCACTGCTGGTAAATCTGTTTAAAAGTTGCATCTTTAGCAGCATTTTCAGATAATAAATCGGTGGTCGCCTTTTGTGCTGCTTGCATAATTTCCTTAGTATAAGGAGTTAGTCTTGTCCCGCCCTTCACGAGTCGGTCTAATGCTGCCCCATTTAAAGCATTGTATTGAGCCAAATTATCCATATTGGCATCTGTAGCAGCACTCTTGAGGATTTCTTGGTATTCCTTTGGCAGCTTATCCCAAGCAGCT
This sequence comes from Scytonema millei VB511283, assembly GCF_000817735.3. Lineage (NCBI taxonomy): Bacteria > Bacillati > Cyanobacteriota > Cyanophyceae > Nostocales > Scytonemataceae > Scytonema > Scytonema millei. The sequence continues at coordinate 445,665 of NZ_JTJC03000017.1, forward strand.
CGATTGACCAATACTTCCCAGGTTGGTCCTGGTTCCCACCAACCCGGGTAGTAATAAAACTTTGCTGCCTTATTGAGACCTAATTTTTCATCATCGTAAGGACCAACCCATTCTGCTGCATCGATCGCACCTCGGTCTAGTGCTAGATAAATCTCGCCGCCAGGTAACACCTGCACGTTCACGCCCAGGCGCGACATCACCTGACCCCCCAAGCCAGGAATTCTCATCTTTAAACCGTTCAAGTCGGCAACTGATTTAATTTCTCGCTTGAACCAGCCACCCATTTGCGCCCCAGAGTTACCAGCCGGAAAATTAATCACGTTGAAATCAGCATAAAGCTTTTGCATTGCCTCCAAACCACCACCGTGATACAGCCAAGCATTCTGCTGCTGGGCAGTTAATCCAAACGGTACGGATGTGGCAAAGGCAAGGGCGGGATTTTTCCCAATGTAATAATAACTAGCGGTGTGACCGCATTCCACCGTTCCTGCTTGAACTGCATCCAGAACTTGCAATCCTGGGACTAATTCTCCTGCTACAAATGGCGTAATGATAAACCGCCCATTTGACATTTCCTGCACGCGCTTGCTGAAGGTTTCCGCACCACCGAAAATCCCCAAAGCTTTAGGCCAACTTGTAGCCATGCGCCATCGTACCTTCGGTAAAGCACCTGCTTGCTGGGCGTTATTGGTTTGCACGCGGACGCAAGCACCTAAAGCTGTGGTGGTAGCAGCAGCCGTAGTCGTTTTGGCAATAAATCGTCGCCGTTTCATTGTTGATCTAAAAATTGTTGCTCTAAAAATTGAGAATTCGTCATGGTGCTGTTGGTTTTGTCACCGATCGCACATTTGACTTAAAAGCATGACGATCGTACCACGCCAGCTCGTTATCTCTGTGGTGCGATCGCGTTTATTAATTTAGAAACGGAGAGGAGAGGATTCGAACCTCCGTTGGGTTTGACCCCAAAACTGATTTCGAGTCAGCCGCATTCAACCACTCTGCCACCTCTCCACAGGAGATAGTCTTGCTTTATTTTAGACAAGAATACTATTCTACAGTGCAGATGCCTTGTCTTCAACTGTTTCTACTGCAATCTCAAACTTACCTTTGGCTGTCCACTGTACTGCACCGTCTTTTCCGGTCAAGAATACTTTAGTTTTGCCTTGTTGCAATTCAGCCATCGTCTTCGGATCGAGTTTACCACTAGCGGCGATCGCTACTTCCGGCTTCACTGCTGCAATCAAACTAGAATCTAGTTTCTCTCCCGACCATACCAATACCTGAGCATGTGGCAATCTCTCATTCGTTTTCTCGATCTCTCTTTCCCCTAAAATTAGCCAAGTCCGATCTTGGATTTGCATCTGTAGAATCTGTTGTTGGGCATCGAGTCGCTTAATTAATGTCGAACCTGTAGATATTTCTCGATCTGGAAGCAACTGCTGGCAGTTTGTATCCGATAGTTTAGAGGTAATCGTTGTATTGCGATCGCGACTAGAGCAATTATAAAAGTTTTTAACTGATAAATTTTGCAAAAGCAACGACCAATCGTTGAGGCTATTTATCGAATTAGGCTCTGCTGCTACTGCCCAATCAAGCTGATTAATTCCTTGTTGTTGTAAAAAAGGTAAAACTGTAAACCTAGAAGTAGTTTCATTTCCACTATTCAATAGTAAAACTTTACTACGATCTTGTATTACTAAAACAGGTTCTTTTCCTGCTGCTAAAACTGTAACTCGGAATAAGCTCGCTTGAGTTTGCCAAACTGGAATGAATACCAAGCTAATCATGATCGGCACTACAAACCACCATTTTTTCTGCCACCATTTTTGAATGCAAGTTAAGATAAATAACCCATATATTATTACGAGCTGTAACGGGGATATGATTCCTACAGCGGTTGCGGCTCCTGGCAGTCCAGCAAAAAAATCGACGAGTTCCATGAGGTAATAAGCTGGATAATATAACAGCCAAGCTAAAGCACTACCCATAGTTGGATGCATTAACGCTGCGATCGCACTGATGAAAGCTCCTAAGCTAATAATTGAAATTGGTATTGTCGTTATTATATTAACTAAAATACTATAAGGAGAAATTAAGCCAAAATTATATATTTGTAGCGGAATTGTCCAGATATACGCTGAAATTGGCACTGCGATTAAAGTTGCGATCGCAGGTGGCATCCAATCTAGTTTTTTTATCAATGCTGGTACTGTTACTATTAATCCCAAAGTTGCTAAAAAGCTAAACTCAAAACCCAAATCCCAAATCCAAATTGGATTTATAGTTAATAACAAAGTAGCAGCGAATAGAATTAAGCCTAAAGGTTTAACTTTCCGTTCTAACGCTAGAGCAGTTAAAGCACCAATTCCCATAATAACTGCTCTCAATACGGATGGTTGTATACCTGTCATACCGAGAAAAATTAGTAGTGCCGATACTCCAATGATAAATTGAATTCGATTAGAAAAACGTTGAGCGATCGCTAAGACAACTCCTAAAATTAAAGATACTTGAAAACCAGATGCAGCCAAAGCATGAGCTAAACCAACTCGAATAAATGAGTCACTAACAGAAGATGGTAAGTCAACTACGCGGTTTCCTAAAACCATCGCACTCACTAAAACTCCTTCTGGTACGCCTAACAAGTGTACCTGAGAGCGAAGAATTTTTTGTCTGACTGCCCACCATCCCCAATTGTTGGTATCCTGATTAATATCTGAGTTAATTAAACTAACTTCTTTTCCTTTCAAACCAGCAAAACTACCCTCTCTGGCTAGATAAGCTTGAAAATTAAATCCTCTTGGGTTATTTGCTGATTTAGGTTTATATAAAATTCCTGTGACAGTAATTCTTGACCCTTCATGCAATCCAGTTGCTTGTAATAAAGGTACAGTTGTATATAATTTACCAGTTACATCTTTACTAATATCGTTGTCAACATTTAAATAAAACGGTTCTAGCCAAAATTGCGATCGCTGGCTTCTCGTTAAACGTGGTGTACTAGTAATTGTTCCCTGAACAGTGACAACTTGTACTGGATTTTGGGCATTAGTAGCTATAACCTTGCTAATATCATTCTCACCAGGATATGGCGTTCTTATTTGAATATATATAGTTGCACTAAAACCAATTAAACCAGCTAATAACCATATTTGCGGCTTGACTTGCCAAAAGTTATTCGGAAGTTTATTTCTGTAAATACTTCTTCTACCAAAACTAGCTAATACTGCTACTATAATTCCTATAACCAGTAATCCACAGCCTCCCCATGCAATCGCTGTAGACAATAAACCTAAAATGTAAGCAAGACAAAGTAGAACACCAGTAATCGGAGTCATCAAGAATGAATATTTACTTAATTTTTTAATTTAATATATAAAGCTTTAACTGCTGGATTTTTTTCATGCGGTATTGTATTAATTTCAAATATATTAATTGCTCGAATCAATCCTCCAAGCTTTTTATAACCATAATTTCTAGAATCAAAAGATGAATCTAACTTGTTAAGTTGAATTCCCAGTTCTCCTAGACTCGCCCAGCCTTCCTCTTCGGTAATAGAATCATAAGCGGTTTTAACAAAATTTACTAATTTCTGATTTTGCTTAAGTTTCGCACTACTTTGTGCTTTTCTTTCTGTTGAGGAAAGCTCTGATTTCTGCCCTTCTTTTTCTTCTAATTCTTCTAAGTTTTCTGTATAAGTAAACTTATCACAAGCTTTTTGAAAAGGTTCAGGAGTCTTTTTCTCACCAAAGCCATATACAAATAATCCAGACTCTCGAATTCTGCAAGCTAGTTTAGTAAAATCACTATCACTTGAAACAATACAAAAACCATCAAAATTGCTAGTGTATAGCAGATCCATTGCATCAATAATTAATGCACTATCAGTTGCATTCTTGCCTGATGTGTAACTAAACTGTTGTATGGGTTGTATGACAAATTTATGCAGCTTATCTTTCCAGCTACTCAGTTGCGGTCGCGTCCAATCACCATAAATTCGTTTAACATTAGCAGTACCATATTTCGCAATTTCTTTGAGTAGAGGCTCAACTAAGTTGGCATTAGCATTATCAGCATCAATTAATACAGACAGCCCAACAGACAGCCCAGTCGCTCTAAATGGTAATTCTCCCTGCATAGTTCACTTTGGTAGAACTCAGATTTTCATTATCTTATGATTCCCACCAAGCGAACTTTATTCACAAAGCGATTAAATTGCTAAACCCAGCCTTAACCCTAAAACAGCGTGGAGGAACATTAGACAAAGCGCCGTACTACCCAAGTAAGCGTGAACTGTGCGTAAAGTACCTTTTTCCTTGCCAAAACCTAATAATGCTAACGCTCCATTTAGCAGCAACAGCAATAGTACAATCGATCCAGTCCAAAAATGAGGACTTTTCAATATTGGTTGTTGCTGCATTACCAGTGACAGCAAGCCACCCGTATAGCCAGCCGCCATAAAACCAAACATCCAAGGTGCTAGAGTGCGGTGAGCAATCGCACTTTCCGTTGCAACGTCTCGATCTGCAACTATTCTGCTACGCCATCCCGCAAATCCAACAAAACTACCCATCACAAACACGACAATTCCCATCATTAAGGGATGTCCCCAGTGGACGATCGGTTCTGGAATGCCTAAACTACGAAACCAAGCTGCGATCGGTTCCAACAGATCTCTCAGATTATCCATTAGTTTTCTACCCTTTTGCTTTGTGCAGCAGTGGAAACCTTAACGCTTCCCGTTGCTGAATATATAGTTGAGCAACTTTTCTTGCCAAATGCCGAATTCTGCCAATGTAACGAGTCCGTTCCGTAACAGAAATCACTCCCCTAGCATCTAAAAGGTTAAAAGTGTGAGAACACTTCAGAATGTAATCCAAGCTAGGCAAAACCAATGCTCTTTGAGCTAATTGTTCTGCTTCCTGCTCGTACATATTAAACAATGTCAGCAACATTTCAGGGTTCGAGGCTTCAAAGTTATAGGTACACTGCTCGATTTCTCCTTGGAGATGAACGTCCCCGTAGGTAATATCGTCCGTCCATTTCAGCTTTGTAAACGCCTCTACTCCCTGGAGGTACATTGCTAGTCGTTCCAAACCATAGGTAATTTCAATTGAAACAGGACGACAATCGATCCCACCGCACTGTTGAAAGTAGGTAAATTGAGTAATTTCCATCCCATCCAGCCAGACTTCCCAACCAGTACCCCAAGCACCTACAGTCGCGTCTTCCCAGTTATCTTCTACAAAGCGAATATCATGGTCTTCTGGGTGGATACCCAATGCTCTCAAAGAATCGAGATATAGACCTTGTATGTTTTCAGGAGAAGGTTTAATCAACACTTGGTACTGATAGTAGTGTTGAAAGCGATTGGGATTTTCTCCGTAGCGTCCATCTGTAGGACGACGGCAAGGCTCAACATAAGCGACTGACCACGGTTCAGGTCCCAAGGCTCTTAAAAAAGTGTGGGGGTTCTTCGTACCTGCACCTTTCTCCGTGTCATAGGGTTGGGCAATCAAGCAACCGCGATCGCCCCAAAACTTATGTAGTACAGCAATCACTGATTGAAAGTTCACAAGTCTCGTTCCTCAGCAGCACAATGCATATGTCATTGTCGCTTAAACTCCGCCATATCAACAGTCTGGAGTAATCCAAAAAAAATTTTGCCCAAGTAGTTGACAAGAGCGAGAGGGATTAGTTAGATTAATAAAGCGCCGGAAGAGAGACGAGCTAAAAAGCAGTCCTGCAAGGCGACCGAACCTAGAAAAGAGTATAGTTTGAAAGCGCCAATAGCACAAGAGAGTTGGTGTCGAATTAGAAGAAAGAAGATATGAGAGTTAAGGAAAAAAACGGAGAGTTTGATCCTGGCTCAGGATGAACGCTGGCGGTATGCTTAACACATGCAAGTCGAACGGGAAGTTTTCGGACTTCTAGTGGCGGACGGGTGAGTAACGCGTGAGAATCTGCCTTTTGGACGGGGACAACTGCTGGAAACGGCAGCTAAGACCGGATATGCCCTTGGGTGAAATATTGTATAGCCAAAAGAGGAGCTCGCGACCGATTAGCTAGTTGGTGGGGTAAGAGCCTACCAAGGCTGCGATCGGTAGCCGGTTTGAGAGGACGACCGGCCACACTGGGACTGAGACACGGCCCAGACTCCTACGGGAGGCAGCAGTGGGGAATTTTCCGCAATGGGCGAAAGCCTGACGGAGCAATACCGCGTGAGGGAGGAAGGCTCTTGGGTCGTAAACCTCTTTTCTCAAGGAAGAATCAAATGACGGTACTTGAGGAATCAGCATCGGCTAACTCCGTGCCAGCAGCCGCGGTAATACGGAGGATGCAAGCGTTATCCGGAATGATTGGGCGTAAAGCGTCCGCAGGTGGCACATCAAGTCTGCTGTCAAAGCCCCCAGCTTAACTGGGAAGAGGCGGTGGAAACTGGTGAGCTAGAGAGCAATAGGGGTAGAGGGAATTCCCGGTGTAGCGGTGAAATGCGTAGAGATCGGGAAGAACACCAGTGGCGAAAGCGCTCTACTAGGTTGCGACTGACACTGAGGGACGAAAGCTAGGGGAGCGAATGGGATTAGATACCCCAGTAGTCCTAGCCGTAAACGATGGATACTAGGCGTTTCTCGTATCGACCCGAGGAGTGCCGGAGCCAACGCGTTAAGTATCCCGCCTGGGGAGTACGCACGCAAGTGTGAAACTCAAAGGAATTGACGGGGGCCCGCACAAGCGGTGGAGTATGTGGTTTAATTCGATGCAACGCGAAGAACCTTACCAGGGCTTGACATGTCTGGAATGCTGGGGAAACTCGGCAGTGCCGAAAGGAGCCAGAACACAGGTGGTGCATGGCTGTCGTCAGCTCGTGTCGTGAGATGTTGGGTTAAGTCCCGCAACGAGCGCAACCCTCGTGTTTAGTTGCCATCATTCAGTTGGGCACTCTAGACAGACTGCCGGTGACAAACCGGAGGAAGGTGGGGATGACGTCAAGTCAGCATGCCCCTTACGTCCTGGGCGACACACGTACTACAATGCTACGGACAACGGGAAGCCAACCAGCGATGGGGAGCAAAGCCCAGCAAACCGTAGCTCAGTTCAGATCGCAGGCTGCAACTCGCCTGCGTGAAGGCGGAATCGCTAGTAATCGCCGGTCAGCCATACGGCGGTGAATACGTTCCCGGGCCTTGTACACACCGCCCGTCACACCATGGAAGTTGGCCACGCCCGAAGTCATTACTCTAACCATTCGTGGAGGAGGATGCCGAAGGCAGGGCTGATGACTGGGGTGAAGTCGTAACAAGGTAGCCGTACCGGAAGGTGTGGCTGGATCACCTCCTTTACAGGGAGACCAACTCAATTTTAGATTTGAGATTTTGGATTTTAGATTGAGATAGTCTAATCCAAAATCGTCAATCAAAAATCTAAAATTGTGACATCCCGAGGTCGGACGACACTGACAAAAAAAACTCAAGTGCAGCAACGCTTTCAAACTAGAACTGGTTCGGTACGAGCGGTATCACCAGTAGGGGCTATTAGCTCAGGTGGTTAGAGCGCACCCCTGATAAGGGTGAGGTCCCTGGTTCGAGTCCAGGATGGCCCACCTTCAAAAAGTCGTAAGTCGTAAATCGGGTGTTCGTCAGCGGGCGAACGGAATTTTGGCGAACGACGCAGAGAATATGATAGACTAGTTAAGTTGAGAAAAAATCAGCACTGTCTGCAAGAGTCGGACAACTGCTGGAGAGTTTCCAGCGAGCACCTTGAAAACTGCATAGAGACAAGAGAACAAGTCAGGTAGAAAACCAAGTATTTGCGATCTATTACTGGTCAAGCGAAACACAGCTGACGGTGGATACCTAGACACGCAGAGGCGAAGAAGGACGTGGCGACCGACGAAAAGCTTCGGGGAGCTGGCAGCAAGCGCTGAGCCGAAGATATCCGAATGGGGCAACCCTTAGTACAGCCTGTTGAATCCATAGACAGGTATGAGCCAACCCAGCCAACTGAAACATCTTAGTAGCTGGAGGAAAAGAAATCAAACGAGATTCTCCCAGTAGTGGTGAGCGAAAGGAGAAGAGCCTAAACCAGAGTAGTTTGTATTCTGGGGTAGTGGGACAGCGACATGGAAGCACTAGACTAGACGAAACACGTGACAAAGTGTACCAAAGAGGGTGATAGTCCCGTAGTCGAAAGTTGAAGTGATACTAGCTGAATCCCGAGTAGCTAGGGACACGGGAAATCCCTAGTGAATCAGCCGAGACCACTCGGTAAGGCTAAATACTACTGCGTGAGCGATAGAGCAACAGTACCGCGAGGGAAAGGTGAAAAGAACCCCGATAAGGGGAGTGAAATAGAACATGAAACCGTCAGTTGACAAGCAGTGGAAGGATGATTCAACGTCCGACCGCGTGCCTGTTGAAGAATGAGCCGGCGAGTTATAGTCACTGGTATGGCGAATAGCCACAGCGAAAGCGAGTCTGAAGAGGGCGAATTATCAGTGTATATAGACCCGAACCCGGGTGATCTAACCATGGCCAGGATGAAGCTTGGGTAACACCAAGTGGAGGTCCGCACCGACCGATGTTGAAAAATCGGCGGATGAGCTGTGGTTAGGGGTGAAATGCCAATCGAACCCGGAGCTAGCTGGTTCTCCCCGAAATGTGTTGAGGCGCAGCGGTAAGTAATAATTGCTGGGGGTAAAGCACTGTTTCGGTGCGGGCGGCCTCAAGCTGTACCAAATCGAGACAAACTCAGAATACCAGCAACAATCTTACTAGACAGACGGTGGGGGATAAGCTTCATCGTCAAGAGGGAAACAGCCCAGACCGCCAGCTAAGGTCCCCAAATCAAAGTTAAGTGGCAAAGGAGGTGGGAGTGCACAGACAACCAGGAGGTTTGCCTAGAAGCAGCCATCCTTGAAAGAGTGCGTAATAGCTCACTGGTCAAGCGCTCCTGCGCCGAAAATGAACGGGACTAAACTTTGTACCGAAGCTGCGGACTTGTATTGATTTACAAGTGGTAGGGGAGCGTTCTGTGTTAGGTTGAAGCACTAGCGGCAAGCAGGTGTGGACGAAACAGAAGTGAGAATGTCGGCTTGAGTAGCGCAAATATTGGTGAGAATCCAATACCCCGAAACCCTAAGGGTTCCTCCACAAGGCTCGTCCGTGGAGGGTTAGTCAGGACCTAAGGCGAGGCCGAACGGCGTAGTCGATGGACAACGGGCGAACAATCCCGTACTGAGAATTAGTTGTGCAGAGGGACGGAGAAGGCACGCACCAGCCGAATGTTGGTTATCGGCGTAATTAACCGAGGCGATGAGAAGCGGCGAAAACGCTTCGAGCTGGGGTTAAAAATCCGAGGGTCTACGGACCCGAAGTGGTAGCGGTCAAGCTTCCAAGAAAAGCTCTAAACACGTTAACTAATTGTCACCTGTACCCGAAACCGACACAGGTAGGGAGGTTGAGTAAACCAAGGGGCGCGAGATAACTCTCTCTAAGGAACTCGGCAACATGGCCCCGTAACTTCGGAAGAAGGGGTGCCTACGCAAGTAGGTCGCAGTGAAGAGATCCAGGCGACTGTTTACCAAAAACACAGGTCTCCGCTAAGTCGAATGACGATGTATGGGGGCTGACGCCTGCCCAGTGCCGGAAGGTTAAGGAAGTCGGTCAGGGCCTTGAGCCTAAA